>NZ_JALFLA010000051.1 GCF_022775115.1 Agathobaculum sp. | reverse complement strand
CTGTGTCCCGCATATCTCTGATTTTGGAGGGATATGCGGGAGGGATATTAAAACCAAATGCTGTTATTCAGTTGAAAATATGCTGTAATACCAAGGGTCCTACAAAAACACCTGTGAATGGACGAACAAGATTTTGAGTCCACTACGTCTACCAATTCCATCACACCGGCATAACGGATGCAACGCTATTTATTATAACGCATCGCATCCATTTTTTCAAGAGGTTATTTCAAGAACTTATCATAAATGCCCCAGATAAAAATAAATAGGACGATCAGCGGCAGGATATAGCTGACATACAGGCGCATCCCATCGCGTACCTTGGCACCACCGCCCTCGTTGGCCTCCTCCTTAAAGTTGTCCCAACCCCAGCCGTAACGGCTGGTACAAAACAGCAGATAAACCAATGAGCCAATCGGCAGCCAGATATTGGAAACCAGAAAATCCTCCAAATCGAGCACGGCTGAGCCTTCGCCAAAGGGCATAAAGCCGCTCCATAGGTTATAGCCCAACACGCACGGCAGCGACAGCACGATCATCAGCACGATATTGACCGCCGCGACCTGCTTGCGACTCCTGCCGGTCAAATCCATGCAGCAGGAAATAATGTTCTCAAACACCGCCAGCACGGTTGAAAACGCCGCGAACGACATGAATACAAAGAACAGGCTGCCCCACAGGCGGCCGAGCGGAATGTTATTGAAGATATTGGGCAGCGTGATAAAAATCAGGCGCGGGCCGCTGTCCGCCGCGACGCCAAACGAGAAGCAAGCCGGAAAAATGATGAGCCCTGCGGTGATAGCGACAAAGGTATCCAGCACGGCGACATTGATCGCTTCCCCCAGCAGTGCACGCCCCTTGCCGATGTAGCTGCCGAAGATCGCCATCGCACCGATGCCGAGCGACAGCGTGAAAAACGCCTGATTCATCGCACCGACAATGGTCGTGCCCACGCCGATCTCAAGCATACGGCCAAAATCCGGCTTCAGATAAAAGGCCAAGCCTTCCGCCGCGCCGTCCATGCCAATCGAATTGAACGCCAGCACAACCATGATGGCCAGCAGCGCGATCATCATGGCTTTGGTCACACGTTCAAGGCCGTTTTGCAGGCCAAACGAGCAGACGCCAAAGCCGACCAGCACCACGACCACCATCCACCCACCAGTAACCAGCGGCTGTGAAAGCATCTCCGGAAAGCGCGCAGCGACCTGTTCCGGCGTCGCGCCGACAAAGCCGCCCGAGGCGGTCAAGTAAAAATAGTGCAGCATCCAGCCGGCGACCGAGGTGTAGAACATCATCAGCAGATAGTTGCCGATCATGGCCAAATAGCCGTGGATATGCCACTTTTGTCCGGGTTTTTCCAGCGCCTGATACGCCATTACCGGACTTTTCTGGCTGGCACGGCCGACCGCGAACTCCATCGTCATGATAGGCAGGCCGAGCGCGATCAGGAAAAAGATATAAAACAGCACAAACGCGCCGCCGCCGTGCTGCCCCGCCATATACGGGAACTTCCACACGTTGCCGATGCCGATCGCGCAGCCCGCGCTCAGCAAAATAAAGCCGAGACGTGAGCCAAGCCTTTCTCTTTGCTGCATTGTTTGTTAACCCCTTTTATCCAAGCTGATAATCCCTGTGGTGGTGTCTGCGCTGCGCAGACGGCGTGTTCTGCGCTTTTCGCGCAGCGCCTGAAAGAAATCCCGCAGCACGGCCGCGCATTCTTCCTCAAGTATGCCGGACACGGTTTCCGGCTTATGGTTGTAGGCCAGCGCGAACAGATTGGTCAGCGTCCCGCACGACCCCGCTTTTGGGTCACTCGCGCCGTAGTACACGGTTTTGATGCGCGCATTGATGATCGCTCCTGCGCACATCGGGCACGGCTCGAGCGTCACATACAGGTCGCACCGGTGCAGCCGCCAGCCGCCGAGCTTTTTGCACGCCTTGTCTATCGCTTCGATCTCGGCGTGGCAGAGCGCATTTTTCCTGCTCTCACGCCGGTTGCGGCCGCGTCCGACGATCTTCCCATCGCACACGATGACCGCGCCGACCGGCACCTCGCCCTCCTCTGCCGCCCGCTGCGCCAGACGGAGCGCCGCCTTCATATACTTTTCCTGTTCGGTCATGCCGCCCTCCGCCGCACCGGCAGCTTCACTGCATCATCTGCCGCTGGCGGGACAGGTTCATCGTGCCGTCCTGCATACCGGACAGATTTTCCAAGCAGTTGCCCGTGCCATAAGCCACGCACGAGATCGCTTCGTCCGCGATATGAGTCGGTATACCGGTTTTTGAGGCAATCAGCTTGTCGAACCCCCAAATCAGCGACCCACCGCCGGTCATCACAATGCCGTTGGTCGAGATATCGCCGGTCAGCTCGGGGGGCGTGCGCTCAAGCACCCAATGGATGGCCTCGACAATCGCGGTCGAGACCTCCTCGAGCGCGTCGAGTATCTCGGTCGAGTTGACGGTAAAGGTGCGCGGCAGGCCGGTCATCAGGCAGCGCCCCTTGACCTCCATGCAGACCTCCTCGGTGCGCGGATAGACGCAGCCGATATTCTTTTTTATCATCTCGGCCGTGCGGTCACCGATCAGCGCGTTGTGCTTGCGGCGGACATATTTGACGATCGACTCATCAAACTTATCGCCCGCGATCTTGATCGAGGTCGACTCAACGATGCCGCCGAGCGAGATGACGGCGACATCGGTCGTACCGCCGCCGATATCGACCACCATATTGCCGTTGGGCTTGGCGATATCAATGCCCGCGCCGATCGCCGCCGCAACCGGCTCCTCGATCAGGTAGACACGCTTGGCGCCGGCCTGCGTGCCCGCGTCGATGACGGCGCGCTCCTCGACCTCGGTGATGATCGAGGGCACGCAGATGACGACGTTAGGCTTGAACAGGCGGAAGCCCTGCGCCTTGCGGATGAATTCCTTGATCATGCGCTCGGTCATCTCATAGTCTGAGATCACGCCCTCGCGCAGCGGGCGGATGGCGATGATATTGCCCGGCGTACGGCCGAGCATCTTCTGCGCCTCTGCGCCGACCGACAGTATCTTACCCGAAACCTTATCGACCGCGACGACCGAAGGCTCATTGAGCACGACGCCCTTGCCCTTAACATAAACCAGCACGGTGGCCGTGCCCAGATCAATACCGATATCACTTGAGAACAGCGAAAACTTTTTCGCTATCATTTCCAGAAAAGAAGCCATATTTCTTGTTCATCCTTTTATACTCTGATCCGCCGATTTGCAGTATCCCTATTATACTCCATTGGACCTTCTGTTTTCAAGGTTATTTGCGAAATAATTACACCCTGCACCGTGGTTTGGGCGGAATTTCAGTCGATTTGTGTCGCATCGGCCGCAGACTCGGCGCGCAGCCGCACCTTGAGCGCGCTGTACCGCCGCCCCTTCTGGTTGTTTTCCACCATATATGCCACCGTATCCATGCTGCCGACGATGACCAGCAGCTGTTTTGCGCGTGTGATTGCCGTGTACAGAATATTGCGCGTCAGCAGCTTGCGCGGCAGTCCGTCCGACAGCGCCAGCACGACCGCATCAAACTCGCTGCCCTGTGATTTATGTACCGTGACCGCATAGGCCAGCTCCAGCTCACCCAGCATGTCAAAGGTGTAGGTCGCCAGCCGGTCGTCGAACCGGACGGCCATGCACTCCTGCTGCGGAAATATCTGCACCAGCTCGCCTACATCGCCGTTGAACACACCCGTGCCCTGCTCACCGTCGCCGCGCTCCCAGATGATATCATAATTGTTGCGTACCTGCATCACGCGGTCGCCCTCGCGGAAGATCGTGTCCCCAAAGCGCTTTTCGCGCTTGTTCTCAGCCGGAGGGTTGAGCGCCTCTTGTAGTCGGCGGTTGAGAGGATAGGTGCCGCTTCCCTGCCGCTTGGCGGGCGAGAGCACCTGTATCTGCGCCGGTGCAAAGCCATAATGGTCGGGCAGCCGCTTAGCACAAAGCTGAGCTACCGTCTCAATCACCGCCGCTGGGTCGGCACGCTTCATCAGGAAGAAATCCCCGTCCGCCCCGGAGGGCGTTGGCATCTGCCCGGCGTTGACCGCATGCGCGTTCATCACAATGTCCGACTGCTGCGCCTGCCGGAATATCTCGGTCAGCTGGATGGTCGGCACACGGTGGGAGCCGATCATATCCCGCAGGAAATTGCCAGGCCCGACCGGCGGGAGCTGGTCGGCGTCACCCACGAGCACGAGCCGTGCCCCATGCGGCAGCGCCTCGATAAGCGCCTGCATCAGCGTGATATCGACCATCGACACCTCGTCAAGAATGATCGCGTCGCATTCGAGCGGATTGGTCAGGTTGCGCGCAAAGGCCGTGCGTCCACCGGCCGCGAAACCGGCCTCAAGCAGCCGGTGGATGGTCTTGGCCTCCATGCCGGTCAGCTCGCTCAGCCGCTTTGCCGCGCGCCCGGTCGGCGCGGCAAGCAGCGTATGCAGACCAAGCGTCTCGAACACTTGCAAAATGCCGCGCACAGTGGTCGTTTTTCCCGTGCCGGGACCACCGGTCAGGATGACCAAACCGTTACGCGCCGCCATACCGATCGCCTGCTGCTGCTTTTCCGAATAGGGAAAGGCACTGTTCAGCTCGAGCGCGCGCAGCAGCTCATCCACGTCAAAGTCATATTGATAGCTGCGCTCGGCCATTTTGCCGAGCATTTCAGCCAGATAGGTCTCCGCCGTGTAAATATCGCGCAGATAGGCCGCGTCCCGCCCCGCGATATGCTCACGCACCAGCCGCCCCTTTTCGCGCAGCCGTTCGATTCCGTCCAGTACGCGCACCTCATCGAACACCACGTCATCGTCCGAGAGCAGCGCACAGACTGCGCCGATCAGCTTTTCCACCGGGATAAACGTATGCCCATTGTCCAGATTGAACACCAGCGTATACAAAATTCCCGCCTCCGCGCGCTCCTCGGACAGCATGGACAGCCCCAGCTCCATCGCCAGCGCGTCCGCCACCTTAAAGTCCACCTCGTAGTAGCTGTCACATAGCAGATAGGGATTTTCGCACAGTGCGTCGATCGCGCTGTCGTGCAGGCGCTTATACAGCAGCGGTGTGAGCGATACCGGCAAGCCGTGCTCGTTGAGGAAATCCATCAGCAGCCGCATCTCGGTCTGCTCAACGAATTGACGACCTATCTCACGCGCCTTGCTCTCGGTGATACCGCGAATCTCGGTCAGGCGCTCGGGCTTATGAGCGAGCACCTCAAAGGTGTCCTCACCGAACTTTTCCGCGATGCGGGCGGCCAGCCGCTGTCCCACGCCGCGCAGCAAGCCCGAGCCAAGGTACTCCGCAATGCCCCGCACGGATGTGGGCAGTCGCCGCTCGAACGCTTCGGTCGAAAACTGCTCCCCATAGGACGGGTGCGTCACCCAGAAGCCGGTCAGAATCACCTGCTCCCCGGGCCCGATATTGGGGAAGGCGCCGGTCGCCGTGACCTCCGCTCCATCCTCGGCGGCAAGGCGCAAAACGGCATACCCGTTTTCCTCGTTGTAGAAAACGACCTGCTCAACTGTGCCGCGTATCAATACATATGTTCTTTCGTCCACCCTGACCGTTCCTCTTCCGTCAAAAAACTAATCCAAATACATGATATTCTGCCGAGCGGCCAAATGTTTGGCCACATTTTGTCCCTGTCCGTTGCCCAGCTCAACAAAAGTGATCGATAGATCGGGCAGGTACTGCCTGCGTATGCGCAGCGCCGCGCGGATGAGCTGCTCGCTCCGCGCATCGCAGCCGTCTCCGTACAGCGTCAACTCCGCCGCACTATGCATCCGCAGCATCCGCGCACAGAACAGCTCGCTCAGCGTGTGCAGCACCGTATACAGGCCGACTGCGGCAAAAACCGCAAGCACTGATTGCCAAAAAACAGACATGATATTTCCCTCCTGCTCTCAAGCTATGCGACGGGAAACACCTGCGTTACCGGCGCGCGCAGCCGACAGCCGGGCATGCATTCGGTACAAACGATACCAAAATTGCTTTACAGCTATTATAGCACAGCGAGACAAAAAAGTAAACGGACAGACAGGGTTTGTCCTGTCTGTCCCTGCCGCGCGCTCAGGTCTGATGTTCGATGCACCATGCATTCAGATCCTTGCTGTTCGTGCCGCGTATCGGGTGCGGACGTTCGCTGCCGTACTCGTGCGGCGGCACCGAGATACCAAGCGGATATTCCGTTTCCCCGCCCCATGTGTGACAGCGCTGCGCCGCATCGTCCAGCGGCATCGTCTCCGCATGGTCATGCTGCCGCACCGGCCGTTCACCGCCTTTCGCATTGGTCTCCTGCTTCAAAATATCACCTCCCTGTGGGTATCTTGCCGCAAGTCGGTAATTTTTACACAAGAAAAAGCTCCCATGCCAAGCATGAGAGCTTAAAATATCCAATTAGGGATTAGTCAGCGTTGATCGCGGTAACAACACCCGAGCCTACGGTACGGCCACCCTCACGGATAGCGAAGCGCAGACCTTCCTCG
>NZ_JALFLA010000040.1 GCF_022775115.1 Agathobaculum sp. | reverse complement strand
ATGCTGGACAACCGCTATGCGCTGCTGTTCATTCGCGGTGAGCGTCCGGTGTGCGACTTCAAGTATAACCTCTTGCGCCACCCGGCGCTTAGCCTGACCGCGGACGGTAAGGCCAAGCCCTATGTGCCGCCGCTGCGCCTGGCCATCCATCCCAGCGCGCAGGCGCTTGCCGCCAATCGCGGCAGGGAAACCGTACACGGCATCGAATTTGAATATTTTTATGGTTAAGAAGAAAAGGAGAATAGCAACATGAAAAAGCCCAAGAATTTCATCAAGACCCTCGCCCGCAAAGTCACTGCCTTCCTTGCAAGCCCCATTGCCTATCGCCGTGTGCGCCGCGCATACCGTGTCGTATCGCTTGCCGCGCTTGTGGCCTGCTTTGCCGTTACCCCGGCCTTTGCAGCCGATCCGCTGGGCGCGATCAACAAACTCAGCGAGTTTGTATTCGCGATCATCAAGGCCGTGGGCATCATCATCGCGGGCTGGGGCGTAGTACAGTTCGGCATGTCCGTCCAGTCCCATGACCCGTCTCAGCGCACACAGGGCATCCTCTGCGTGGTCGGCGGCTTACTCATCTACTTTGCCAAGGATATCCTTGACCTTATCACCGCAGGCGCCTGATTGGGAGGAGACGTATGTGGACGATAGACCTACTCGAAGGCGTCCTTGGGATGTGGAACGGGTACATGGGCGATGTATGGCAGCTCATCACCCTGTCCCCCAAGGCGTTTGCAGGCGGCGCGGCTTGGCCGACCATTGAGCGGATATTTGCCGTCATGCAGGGCATCGGCTACGGCCTGCTCATCCTGTTCTTTGCCATGAGCCTGTTTAAGCAGACAGCCTCGTTCCGGGAGCTTCGGCGACCGGAACAGGTTTTCCGCCTGTTTATCCGCTTTATTCTCACCTATTCGGCCATCACCTACGGCCTTGAAATTATTAACCTGATCTTTGAGATCACAGGCGGCATCGTGTCCTCCATTGCCGCCAGCATGGGCGGACTGCACCAGCTGGCGGCTACGCTGCCGGACACCATCCGTCAGGCGGTCGAGGATAGCGATATCCTACTACGCGCAGTCATTTACATCGTAGGCGTCGCGCTGGCCGGCTTTGTGATCGTGCTGTCGCTCAACCTGCTCATGACCGTGTACACGCGTTTTTTCCGCATTTACCTGTATGTTGCCCTCGCGCCGCTGGCGCTGTCCGCCTTTGGCGGTGAGCTGACCAGCCGCCACGGGCGCACCTTTGTGCAGAGCCTGTGCGGCGTCTGTCTGGAAGCTGCGGTCATTGCGTTGGCCTGCATCATCTTTTCCGCTATGACCTCGACCAGCAGCAATACGCCGGTAAATCTCGGAGACAGCGGCATCGGGCTTGTCATGGGCTACATGGTCGGCGTGATCTTCCAGATGCTGATTCTGGTATCCGTAGTCAAGAGCGCAGACCGCATCATCAAAGAAATGACAGCGCTGTAAGAAGGGAGAACAACATGGAATGCACCGTTTATAAAGAGATACGCACCTACCGCGAGGGCATTTTTATGGGACTGAGCCTGCGGCAGAGCATTTGGGGCGGCGTGACGCTGCTCACCGCCATTGGCTCCTATTTCGGCTTGGGACTTGCAGTCAGCAAGGAACTGGCCAGTACGCTCTGCCTGCTGCTGGCCGCGCTGCCTGCCGCCGTTGGCTTTTTGCAGTATCAGGGTCTGACGTTTGAGCAGCTTGCCTGCGCGTGTCTGCGCACCATGCTCCGGCATAGTGGGTGGTATGTATACCGCGCGGTATCCATCTTTGACACACTGCACCGCGCCGCAGAGGAAGAACAGCGGCGCGCGCAGCGAAAGCAGAAAAAAACAAGGAGAAAGGATAAGAAGAACCATGCTAAAACATAAAAATCCGGCTAAGCCCGCGCGTCCTGTCCGGCCGGTACGCCTGCCGCGCAGCACACAGCAGCTCATCCCGGTGCGCCGCGTGTTCCCGGACGCGATCTGGCAGCTCGGCGCGCGGGAGTACAGCAAGACGTGGTCGTTTTCCGATATCAACTACGCTGTCGCCAGCATCGACGATCAAACCACCATTCTGGACGGCTGGGGGCGCGTCCTCAACGGCCTTGCGGCGGATAGCCGCCTGAAGATCACACTGGCCAACCGCCTGTTTGACAAGGATTCCTTTGCCGGGACGGTCTTTCTCAAAAAGAAAGATGACGGTCTGGACAAGTACCGTGCGGAGATCAACCGTATACTCATGGACATTGCCAAAGGCTCCAACGGCATCGTGCAGGAAAAATTCCTGACGCTGACTACCAGCCGCAAGAACATTGAAGAAGCCCGGGCGTTTTTCGCGCGCGCGGGCAAGGGCTTGTCCATCGGTATGCAGCGCCTGTCCTCCGCGCTGCATGAGCTGGACAATACCGAGCGCTTTCGTATCCTGCATGAGTTTTTCCGCACCGGACACCGCATGACGCGCGCGGACACTGACGAGCTGATGCGGCGCGGGCAGCACTTCGCGGATATCTTCGCGCCGCTGGCGCTGCGCTATCACAAGGACTACATCGAGACCGATAACGGCTTTGCGCGCGTCCTGTTTGTTGAGGAGTACGCCTCCCGCCTGTCCGACGAGCTGGTGCAGGGCTTGATGGCGCTGCCGCGACAGATGGTGCTATCCATCGACATTGAGCCGGTAAATACACAGGAGACGGGCAAGATGCTGCAAAATCTGGCCATGCGCGTCGAATCCGACGTTACGCGCTGGCAGGGGCGGCAGAACAAGCGCAACAATTTCTCGGCGGAAATACCCTACGAGCTGCGCCAGATGCGCGAGATGGTAAACGAGTACATGGAGGACACCACCCGCAACGACCAGCGCATCATGCTCACCACCACTACCATCCTGCACATGGCTGATACGCTGGAGCAGCTAAACGCCGATACCGAAACGCTGCAATCCACCGCGGGCGGCTTTGGCTGCGATCTGTCTATCCTGAAATTTCAGCAGGATATCGGCCTTGACACGGTGCTGCCCTACGGACTGCGCCGTGTGGTGCAGCAGCGCACCCTGCTTACCAAGAGCGCGTCCATCCTCACCCCCTTTTCGGTGCAGGAGGTACAGCAGTCCGGGGGCATCTGCTACGGCAGCAACGCTGTCTCCGGCAATATGATCATTGCCAACCGCGCACTGCTGGCCAACGGCAACGGCATCCGCCTTGGCATATCCGGCGCAGGCAAGTCCATGAGCGCCAAGCAGGAGATCGTGCAGATACTGCTGTCTACCGATGATGATGTACTTATTCTTGACCCGGAGGGCGAGTTCACACCGATGGTGGGCGCGTTTGGCGGTGCGATGATCGACGTATCCGCGTCCTCTGCTGTGCGCATCAACGCGCTGGACATGGAGCGCGGCTATGTGGACGAGGGCAAAGACCCGATTGCCGACAAAACCGAATTTGTACTCTCGCTGTTTGAGCAGATCATGGGCAAAGACCTGAACGCCCGCCACCGCTCCATTATCGGTCGGTGCATCCAAAATATGTACGAGCCATACATCAAAAACGGCTATCAGGGCGCGCCGCCGACACTGACCGACCTGCAGCGGGAATTAAAGCGGCAGGAGGAGGACGAAGCGCGGGATCTGATGCTGTCCGCCGAGCTGTTTATCTCCGGCTCGCTTGGCGTATTCTCCAAGCACACCAACGTAGACCAGCACAACCGGCTCACCTCCTACAATATCCTCGATCTGGGCGAACAGCTCATGCCGTTGGGTATGCTGGTCATCCTCGAATCGGTCTACAACCGTGTGCTGCGCAACTGGCGCGCCGGCAAGCGCACATGGGTATTTGTGGACGAGTTCTCCATCTTCTTCCGATTCGATTATTCCTCCCAATTCTTTTTGCGGATGTGGAAGCAGGTGCGCAAGCGCGCGGGCTACATGACCGGCATCACGCAGAACATCGGTGAAATGCTGCTCAATGAGCAAGCGCGCTGGATGCTGGCTAACAGCGAATTTATCATTATGCTGTCTCAGTCCGCATCAGACCGTGCGGCGCTGGCCGAGCTGCTGCACATCTCGGATACGCAGCTCTCCTATGTGGACAACGCGAAGCGCGGCTGCGGGCTGATGAAATTCGGCGGAGCGTTCATTCCATTTAACAATGACTTCCCGAAAAATACCGAGCTGTACAGCCTTATGACCACCAAACCCGGCGAATGGAGGCAATAATCTGCTATGGCAGTTTACAGATTTAAGAACCAACGCGACAAAGCCGCTGTTTACAGCGCTGGTGGCAGCGGGCGCGCGGAGGGCAGTGGGCGCGCCCGCGCACCCGCCGCGCGGCACAGCTACGGCGGTAAGCCCGCAGCCGCATCAAAGACGGTGCCGGATAAGGCCGCGCGGAAAAAGCGGGTTATCAAAGCATACATGGTGCGCAAGGCTGTCGACAAGATGAAAGAAAAGCGCGACGCAGCGGCGCAGGGCGATAAGGCATCCGCACAGGCGATGCAGCAGGCGGCGGGCAGCTTCGACCACGGCGCAAAGGACACGGCTGTATTTACGGCCTACGGCGTGTACCGCACGGGTAAAGCGGCGCGCACACTGTACCGCAAGGCGCGGGCGCTGTACGAGGGCAAGGCCACAGCAGCAGGCCGGCGCATGGCGTATCGAGAAATGCGGCGTAATACTGGCGGCAAAGCGAACGGTTATCGCGCACCAGACAAAGCGGTACGCGGCAAGCGGATGATAAAGCTATACATGGCGCGCAAACTCGCGCGCAAAATGCAGCAGAAAAAGGCCGGCGCACCACAGGCCGAAAAAGCCTCCGCGCAGGCCGTGCAGCAGGCAAATGACAGTTTTAATCGCGGGGTACGGCGCACAGCGGTTGGCACGGCATATGCCGCATACCGCGTGGGCAAGGCGGCTCGGGCATTGTACAAAGCACGGCGTGACGCTGCCGCGCGGACGCTGTACGGCGGCGGGCATACTGTGCCGGGACAGGCGGTCTATGCACCCTCCGGCACGGCACACCCCACAAACGGACTGTACGGCGCGCGACCGAAAGCCGGTACAGTCCGTCCGCAGCCTGCCGCACAGCGCGTTCCCACGGTGCGCTATCGCACCGCCATGCAGCAGGCAAGCGGCAAGCGCAGCCCCCTCTACCGCCTGCGCGCGCAGCAGGCCGGTATCCGTAAGCTCAAGCGCCAGCAGGCAGAGAGACTGGCGCAGACGGCGGGGCGCAAGGTATCCGCCGCAGCCGGCAAGGGCATCCTTGCCGCCGGACGGCTGGCGCTGGAAAAGGCGGCGGCGCTGCTGCGGGCAAAACTTGCGCCGATAGCGGCGGCTGCCGCGCTGCTGCTCTGCATGGCCATGGCACCGATAGGCGTGTTTGCATCGGCGGCGGGCATCCTGTTTGCCGATGAAAACGCAAACACCACAACTGACCCTAATGTGTACAGCGTCCAGCAGGCCTACACGGAAGCGCAGATGGCTTGGCAGGCCGAGGTACTGCGCGGTGAGAGCTACCACCGCGTGGAGTACCATGGCATCAATGCGGACAACGTACAGGTGCTGGCTGTCTTTGCGGTTAAAGTGACCGAGCAGGACAAGCTGGACGCTATGACGATGGCAGAAAAGCAGCGTCAAGTGCTGGCCGGAGTGTACAACGACATGAACCCGTACCGCAAATGGATACAGGTCGTGGATGATGTGCGCATCCTGCACGTTGAGATATCGCCGCTTAGTGCAGACGCAGCGGCAGACAAGTACCGTTTTAAGAAAGACCAACGGGTGCTGCTGCATGATTTGCTCGACGAATACCGCGCCGATCTGCTGGCGCTGCTCTCCGGCTTTAGCGGCGGCGGCGCGGCGGGCTATCCGGGCGCGCCGATCGAGGGCGATGCATATGAGGCACTGATGGACGAGGCGCAGAAGTATGTTGGATGGCCGTATGTTTACGGCGGCAGCTCACCGTCCACCTCCTTTGACTGCTCCGGCTTTATCTGCTGGGTATACACACAGTCCGGCGTGTATAATCTGCCCCGCACCACCGCACAGGGCATCTACGGCTACTGCAAACCGGTTTCGCCCAGCGAGGCACAGCCCGGGGATCTTGTGTTCTTTGAGAACACATACAATTTCCACGAGCGCATCACCCACATCGGCATTTACGTTGGCAACGGCAAAATGCTCCACGCGGGCAACCCCATTGGCTATGCCGATATCACAAACCCGTTCTGGCAGTCCCATTTTTATGGATTTGGCCGGCTGGGTAATTGAGTTGCCCGGATGTACATGCTTATGGTTTCCGGCAAAATGGGTTTTATGGTATAATTGCTATAAAGCAGCCATTATACCTACAACCTCACGATCCTATTATGTGTGGCGTATCGGCAGGCATTTCAG
>NZ_JALFLA010000019.1 GCF_022775115.1 Agathobaculum sp. | reverse complement strand
GCTCGCGTTCTGATTGATCGCGTTCTGGTAGCTGTTCCCTGCGCTGATCTGGCTGGATTCAGTTAGTCCTGTGTTCAGCAGACCGTTTGCCGCAAGGCTCTCGGCCAGACTGCCGTTTGGATTGATGGTTTGCATGTATGCTTGCTCGGCCGCCGCATTGCTCCGTCCGGTCAGCTTGGCGATATCGCCCTTCTGCGCGTTCAGGTCAGCGACCGCCGAATCCACACCCGCTTGAATCGCGTCGCGCTGCGCGTCATAGCTGCTTTGCAGCGTGTCCCGGTAGTCTTCCATTACCTGCCCCTCATATGGGTTAGGGTCTGCAACCGCATATCCACCCGACCACTTTCCGGTGCTGTCGTCGTAGCTTTTTCCCAATCCAGTGTTATATTTTATAGCGACATCGTGCCAATACGCCTTATCCGCATCACTTGTAGCTTTGTGCCAGTTTGCCGCCGCTTGATCCGCTCCGGCCTGTAACCGATCACGTTCTGCGGTAGTGATTGTCTTGCCGCCGCTATCATTGAGATAGTTGCCGTACTTATTCCCGCCAGCGCTGCCCGTCTGGCTGCTCGTGCTGGTGCTCGCACTGCTGGACGAGCTTCCACCGCTGCTTGTGCCGCTGCCGCTTTTTTTGTTGCTCGCAGCAGCCTTGGCAGCGCTGGCCACGCCGCCAATCGTCGCCGCCATAATTTTTCCAAGGCCCATTTGCTGCCCTCCTTTATTTTTTAGCGCATGCCCAAGCGCTTGGGTATTTGCAGCCCTACCTATCCACCGCCGCCGCCAGCTTTTTCAGCAGCGCATCGCCGTACTGATACCGCAGCAGATAGCCTATCGTCTGCTCCTCCAGCCCACACACGGTCTGCAGCTTGTCTACCGCGGCCTGCACCTCATCGCTCGCGGCGGGCACGTCCGTGCGCGTCTGCGGCGCAAATACGCCGGGCATGCCCGTCTTTGCGTCATAGCTGATGCCGTACCCGGCCTGCACCATGTCGCGCAGGCGAACGTAATTCTCGTCGTCCTTTACGATGCAGGCGCATTCATACGCCTTGCCGTCGATGCGCACGTTTTTCTTCTGTACCACTTCGTTCTCCTCCGTTTCCACAACTGCCTTGCCAAAGCCCTCTGCCACACCGTCCGCGATTGCGCGGGCGATGTCGTGAAACTTGGCCTTGTACAAGGTCATATCGTCCTTGTCGTCCACAAAACACGTCTCAATCAGCGCGTGGGACACCCCGCGCCGGATACAATGCCGCTGCACCGCGAAGCCGCCCGAGCGCTTGACGCCGCGATTGCGGAAGCCCAGCGCGGTCATGCGCCGCAGGATGGCCTGCTCCACGCCGTCGCTTTTCTCGCTGGTGTGAATCCAGATCTCCGTGCCGGTCGTGCGCCCGTCGCCTGCGTAGTCCTTCGCCGCCGCATTGTGGTGGAATTCGAGCGCATAGTCCACGCCGCTTAGCGGCAGGCTGCCGCCCTGCCTTACCACCTTGTACGCATCCTTGTGCTGGTCGTAGACCTCGACCTCGAAGCCGTATGCCCGCAGCAGCGGCGCGACCGCGAACATCATGCGGCGGGTTTCCACCGCCTCGGTGTACCCGTTCGCCACCGCGCCGGGGTCATAGGGCGTGCCGCCGTGCCCGGCGATCAGTAAGATTTTCATCATTTCTCCTTTCCCAGGGCAAATAAAAAACGCCCCGCCTTGACTTTGGCGGCGCGTGTGGTATAATACATACAAAGGGACGCTGTCGGCAGACGGCTGACCTAATTGTATACAGTTAAAGTAACCGCTACATTTTGGTCTATGGGGCGGTTACTTTGCATTTATAGTCAAAATATGTAGCAAAATGATTGCCCATATCAAAACTCGAACGAGTTTTTGACCCATATGCACCACCTCCTTTGCAGGAGAGTGGCCAGCCGCCCGCCGCTGGGAACGACAGCGCCCGACTTATTATACCATCGTGCGCCGCAGAGTGTCAACACGCCGCCTATTCAGGCGGCTTTTATCATTTCTGCGCGGGTTTGGTGTAGCCCAGCGCCCGCGCGCTGTCCGTAAGACCCGCCGTGGTCGGGTCGTTGCAGGCGTTCCACACGCTCACCGCCACAAGCCCCAGCACATAGGGGTTGCGCAGCGCGCCGATGAGCAGCCCGGCCAGCGCGTCCCATGTGGTCAGGTCGGCGGCGGTCAGCCCCGCGTAAGCGAGGATGGGTGTCAGCACGGCCAGCGCCATCTGCGCCCACCAGACCGGGTTCTTCAGCCGTACCTTCCAGTTCATGTGTTTTCTCCTTTCAGCTCTTCCGGGTGGGCAGGCTCATCAGCTCTCCCACTAGCTTGGTTACCGTGCCGTTGCCGCCCAGCGTGTGGTAGGCTTCATACATCGCCTGCACATTCTCCTGCGCGTAAATCGGGATATCCTCCTTGCCCGTGTAGCGGCCATGCAGCGTGATAATCTCGCTGCGCAACAGGCTCAAAATCGCCTCGCGCTCGACGCGCTGCTTGCTGATCTCGCGCAGCGTCACGCGGTAGCCCGCACCCAGCAGCGCGACCGCCGCTGTCATCAGCAGCTCAAACAGGTGCTTTGTGATAAATGCTTCCATCTTGGTCGGGCGGGGCGGTTTTGCGCCGCCCCGCGTCCTCCTTTCCGCGCCTTACTGGATACCCAGCAGCTGCTTGTCCGTCGGGCGCAGCAGCTCGGGCACGCCGGTCTCGATCGACCGCCAGTGGCGGTACTGCGCGCGGGCAAGCGCGTCATGCGCAAGGCCGTGCGCCTTGTCGTACTTGTCAAGACATACGCCGATATCGCCGCCATACGC
>NZ_JALFLA010000013.1 GCF_022775115.1 Agathobaculum sp. | reverse complement strand
CCCCTGCGCATGATGCCCCGGCTGCAGCTCGATCCCGCGCTGCTCGAGCAGCCGCTCTACCACTGAGGAGGGTACCATGCAGGCAAAAGGAACCGTTTATTTTTTCACCGGGCTGTCCGGCGCGGGCAAAACCACTATCGGCGGGCTGTTCCACCGGCGGCTAAAAGCGCGCAAGCAGGCCGTTGTCCTGCTCGATGGGGATGAGATACGCCCGGTCTTCTGCGAAGACAGCGGCTACACCCGCGAGGAGCGGCATAAGCGCGCCGCGCGCATTTTCCGCGTATGCAAAATGCTCGCCGACCAGGGGATAGACGTGGTGGTCTGCTCCATCTCCATGTTTTCCGAAGTGCGCCGCTGGAACCGGGAGCATATCGACAATTACCGCGAGATATATATCAAGGTCAGTAAGGACACGCTGCTGAGGCGCAACCAGAAGGGGCTGTATACCGCCGGCAAGAACGTCGTGGGCATTGACCTGCCCTTTGACGAGCCGGACGCGCCCGACCTTGTCATCCATAACGACGGGCAAGAGCCGCCGGAGGAGATCGTCCGCCGGCTCGAAGCTCTATTGTTCCCCGGAGAGGGAGAAAGAGGAGAGTAACCATGGCAAAGAAAACTGTTTTTATGTCGCTGTCCACAGATATCATCTACGGCGCGCATATCGAGCTGATCCGCCGCGCCGCCGAGCTGGGCGAGCTGACAGTGGGTGTGCTCTCAGATGAGGTAGTGGCCTCGTATAAGCGCTATCCGCTGCTGTCCTGTCAGGAGCGTATGCGCATCGTAGCGGGCATTAAGGGCGTCAAGGAGGTCATCCGGCAGGATGAGATGAGCTACCGAGAGCCTCTGCGCCGCCTGCGGCCGGATTATCTGGTGCATGGAGATGACTGGCGCACCGGCTTTCAGCAGCCCGTGCGCGAGGAATGCTTAGCGCTGCTGGCCGAGTATGGCGGAGAACTGGTCGAGTATCCCTACTCCTATAACGAGGAGTATGACCGGCTGGAGGCGGCTGCCAGAGCCCAGATATCTGTTCCCGACCGGCGGCGCGGCCGTCTGAAATGGCTAATAGAGAATAAGGGAATGGTCGTGTGTATGCAGGCGCATACCGGCCTGACCGGCCTGATCGTGGAAAAGGCCGCGCTGATGGAAAACGGCACGGTGCGCCAGTTTGACGCGATGTGGGTGTCCTCCTTGTGCGACTCGACCACTAAGGGCAAGCCGGATATCGAGCTGGTCGATATGACCTCTCGCTTTCGCACGATCGACGACATTATGGAAGTGACCACCAAGCCCATCATTTTTGACGGGGATACCGGCGGACTGGCTGAGCACTTCGGCTATACCGTCAGGACGCTCGAGCGCATGGGCGTGTCCATGGTCATCATTGAGGACAAGACGGGGCTGAAAAAGAACTCTCTGTTCGGCACCGAGGTTGCGCAGACGCAGGCGGACGTGGAGGATTTCTGCCACAAAATACGGGTGGGTAAGAGCGCCCAGCGTACGCATGATTTTATGATCGTCGCGCGTATCGAAAGCCTGATCCTCGAAAAGGGGATGGAGGATGCGCTCGCTCGCGCACGCGCCTATGTGAAGGCAGGTGCGGACGGCATCATGATCCACTCCAGACGCAAGGAACCGGACGAAATCTTCGAGTTCATCCGCCGCTTCCGCGAGGAGGATCAAAAAACCGCGGTCGTGCTCGTGCCGACCTCGTATAACGCAGTTTATGAGGAGGAGTTCCAGAAGCGCGGCGTCAATGTCATCATCTACGCTAATCACCTGCTGCGCAGCAGCTACCCGGCCATGCAGAAAACGGCCGAGACCATCCTGCGCTGCCACCGGGCGAAGGAGGCGGACGAGGCGTTCTGTATGCCGATCAAGGAGATCCTCACCTTGATACCAGAAGAATATTGAGACGCAGGAGGATAAAGTGATGGATCTACAAGAAAGAGTTGCGCTGAAAAAAGCGGATAGGGACGAGCTGTACTCCTTAAAGCCGCCCTTCCCCAAAACCAATTTCCTGTTGGAGCTATCCAATGCCTGCAACCACAAGTGCATTTTCTGCGCCCATCAGAAGATGAAGCGCAAGGTGGGCAAGATGAAGCCGGAAATGGTCAAAAGTGCGCTGACACAGGCCTATGCGCTGGGCACGCGCGAGGTAGGCTTCTATGCCACGGGCGAGCCGTTTATCGTGCCCGAGCTTGCCGAGTACATTAAGCTGGCCAAGGATATCGGCTACACCTATGTGTATCTGACCTCCAACGGTTCGCTGGCAACACCCGAGCGCATCCGCGCGGTGGTAGACGCGGGAGTTGACAGCGTTAAGTTCTCAATCAACGCGCCGGAGCGCAAAATGTATGCGTTTATCCACGGACATGACGATTTTGATAAGGTTTTCGAAAATCTGGTCTATCTCAATCAGTACCGCAAGGAGAGCGGCCGCAACTACAAAATATACATCACCGGCATCCTGACGCGCTATACGGAGAATATGCGTGAGGACTATTTCAAGGTGTTTGACGGGTTGGCCGACCAGATCGTCTTTAAGGATGTATACAATCAGGGTGGCTATATGCCGGAGATCGACTATCTGCTCCGCTGCACCCACGATACCGAGGTGACGCGCCGCTGTAACCTGCCCTTTGACGCACTGTGCGTGACCTACGAAGGCTATCTGTCGGTCGAAAATGCGGACTTTGAGAACATGCTGATCGTTGCCGACCTCAACAAAGTCTCGCTTGAGGAGGGCTGGTACGGCGAAAAGATGACCGAATTGCGGCGCATGTTCTTGGAGGACAAGCTGGAGGGCACGATCTGCGACGGCTGTGTGCACCACAAGCAGGCGCCCGCCGAGCCGCTGATGCCGGAGTACGCTACCGAAAACAAGGATATCTTCCTCGACTGGATGGTTAGAGAGCGCATCAAGGCCGCTGGCCTGCCTTATACCAAGCTGGTCTATGTGCCGATGGCGGCCGATATCATCCACCCGGGGCATATCAATCTCCTCAAGAAAGCGGCTTCGCTCGGCCGTGTCATGGTGGGATTGTTCAGCGATGAGGCCATCCGCAGCTACAAGCCCGCGCCGTATATGAGCTTTGAGCAGCGCAAGCTGGTGCTGGAAAACATCAAGGGCGTCGATATCGTGGTGGAGCAGGAGATCAAGGATTACGAACCCAACCTGCGCCGTTACAGACCCGACTACATGGTGCACGGCACGGATTGGCGCACCGGTCCGCTGTCCGGTGTGCGGGAAAAGGCCTTTGCAGTTATGTCTGAGTGGGGCGGCGAGATCGTCGAACCCGAGTACACGCAAGGCGTATCCTCGTCTGAGTTCAAGCAAAAGGTAAAAAGCGCGCAGCAAGCGGATTCCGGGGAGAGCGCAACATGAGGATCGAAGAATTTGTCTCGATTTTTGGGGATACTTTTTTCACCGGTGTGCCGGATTCACAGCTCAAGGCGCTGTGCGATTACCTGATGGATACGGTGGGGCTTGACCCCAAGCGCCATGTCATTGCTGCAAACGAGGGTAACTGCGCCGCGCTGGCTGCGGGCTATCATCTGGCCACCGGACGCACGCCTGTCGTGTATATGCAGAACTCCGGGCAGGGCAATGTGGTCAACCCCATCGCCTCGCTGCTCAGCGACCGTGTGTACGGTATCCCGGTGCTCTTTGTCGTGGGCTGGCGGGGTCAGCCGGGTGTGCATGACGAGCCGCAGCACGTCCATCAGGGCGCGGTGACGCTGCGCCTGTTTGAAGATCTGGATATCCCCACCTTTGTGATCGACGCGGATACTACGGCGGACGCGCTGCGCCGTCAGATGGATGACTGGGCGGGGTGGCTGGCAGGCGGGCATCAGGCTGCGCTGATCGTGGGCAAGGGCGGTCTGCAATACAGCGGCAAGACGGTCTACCGGAACGATTTTCAAATGACGCGGGAGCAGGCGATCGAGCATATCATCGCGGCGACCGGAAGCGATCCCGTGATCTCGACCACGGGCAAGGCCAGCCGGGAGCTGTTTGAGCTGCGCGAGCGGCACAGGCAGGGGCACCGGTGGGATTTTCTGACCGTCGGCTCGATGGGGCACAGCTCGTCCATCGCCTTGGGCATGGCGCTGCAAAAGCCTGCGCAGCGGGTCTGGTGTCTGGATGGGGATGGCGCCGCGCTGATGCATATGGGCGCGATGGCCGTCATCGGTGCGTACAAGCCCTCCAACCTGATCCATGTGGTGCTCAATAATCAGGCGCACGAGACGGTCGGTGGGATGCCCACCGTGGCCGGTAAGATCGATCTGCCCGGTATTGCCCGCGCTTGCGGCTATCCATGGGCGGCCAGCGTGGATGCGCCGGATGCGCTCGAACGTGCCTTGGAAGAAGCCAAGGGCAGGGGGGAGCTGTGTCTGCTCGAGGTCAAATGCGCGCTGGGTGCACGCGCCGATCTCGGACGTCCGACTACCTCCCCGCAGGAGAATAAGCGCGGATTTATGGCATGTTTTGCCGCGGCAGAGTGAGGGTGACAAAACCATGAAGGTGATAGCTGATCTGCATACCCATTCGACCGCATCGGACGGGCAGTACGCTCCGGCGGTGCTGGTCGATATGGCCAAGGCGCGGGGGATGGAGGTTTTGGCGCTGACCGACCATGACACGATGGATGGACTGGATGAGGCGGTCGAAGCCGGCAGCCGGGTAGGTTTGCATGTGCTGCGCGGCATCGAGCTGGGCGCCCAGGAGTATCGCAATCTGCATATTCTGGGTTATTGCTTTGACCCCGCCGCGCCCGCGCTTGCTGGGCTGTGCGACAAGCTCAAGGCCGGACGGGACGAGCGTAAGTACCGCATCATTGATTTTCTGCGGGAAAAGGGCGTGCATATCTCGCTGGACGAGGTGGGGGCGCTCGCGGGGGGCGATGTGATTGCCCGTCCGCATTTCGCGCAGGTCATGGTACGCCGGGGGTATGTGGCGACCACACGCGAGGCGTTTGACCGCTATCTGGATACTGCCGAATACCAGCGTATCGAGCGTTTTAAGGCTGACGCGCGCACCTGTGTTTCGGCGATCAAGAGCGCGGGCGGCAAGGTCTCCTTGGCGCACCCTTATCAGCTTCGGCTGGAGGATGATGCGCTGGAGGCATTGGTGCGCAAACTGGCAGACGATGGACTGGACGCGATAGAGTGCTTCTATCCCCGCCACACACCGGAACAGACCGCGTTTTATCAGCGCTTGGCAAAGCGGTATGGTCTCCGCGTCACGGGTGGGAGCGATTTTCACGGTGAGCGCGTCAAGCCGGATATCACGCTGGCTCACTTGGAGCTGGCGCTGGATTGGTTGCTCGATGCCGGGTGATGGCGAGGAGGTTGCACTACGCCGCAGGCGCAACGGGCTTGCCGGCTGCGTAAGCAAGGCGTGGAAGAATATTCTGATACGAATGGTGCGCAGCCTTGGTCGCTGCATCCGGCTGTGCCTGACTGATTTGCGTATTCTTTGCATATAGTGGGGGTATTATAGGGTGGTTATGTCCGGATTGTGGCATAGTCACCCTGTTTTTGTGCCCGGCGTGGGACGTATTCAAACGGGATTATAACTAAATACAAGACTGAATAAGACAGGGTGATAAAATAAGTCTGCACAGGAGTCCTGCAAATAAAAGTCAGGCGCGAAAACAGAAAATCCCCACAATTTTTGTAAGGCAGAAAAGGGGTATAACAAAACCGGCTGGAGGAATACTGCTTCGCCAGCCGAGATGAAATGATTGTTTGCTCGATCTTCTGCGTGACACGAATGCGCCGGAAGGCGGTGGAACTGCCTGCGAAAATCGGATGCTGCGAATGAGAGGGGCGGACAGACTTCAGTGCGGGTGTGTCAGCTCAAGGAGAAACAGAGCCATTTATCCCCTTATTCTAATAGCGCCAGCTTTAAGGTGGAAAAAGACACGGTTGACTGCGATGCCCAAAACCTTAACTTTGGTTGTAGGAGGATTTTATTGTGAAAAAAACGATCTATATCGCCGATGACGAGCAAAATATCCGCGAACTGCTGCAGGCCTTTCTCGGAAACGATTATACGGTCGAGGTTTTTGAAACGGGGGATGCGCTGTTGAAACGGTTTGGTGAGACGCCGGCAGACCTTGCCATCCTCGATGTGATGATGCCGGGCACGGATGGATTCAACACCTGCGCAAAGCTGCGCAGGGCATCGGATATTCCTATCATTTTGCTGACGGCCAAGGATATGGACGCCGATTACATCACTGGGTTTACGATGGGATGCGATGATTACTTTACCAAACCCTTTTCTCCAATCAAGTTGGTCATGCGCGTCAAATCCATTTTTAGCCGCGCGGATGCGCAGGCGCGGAAAAGCAGTCCGGAGGAGCTGTCCTTTGGGGACGTCACCATTTACATAAATAAAAAATCCGCCCTGTGCCGCGAGCAGGAGCTCAGGCTGACCAATACGGAGTTTGCGCTGCTCTCGCTTCTTTTTGAAAACTGCGATAGAGCGATATCCCGAGAGGAACTGCTCAACTCCATCTGGGGCTATGATGACTCGGTAGAGACGCGGGCGACCGACGATACCGTTAAGCGTCTGCGCAGAAAACTGGCGGAATGCCGCAGCAATGTGCTCATCCAAACCGTTTGGGGGTATGGGTTTCGCCTGACAAGAGGAGAGAGCCAATGAAAAAGCGCCGGACACTGAAAGCATCCCTATTCTTTACCCCCTCGATCATTTTGGCGGGTGCGTTTTTTCTTGTTCTGATAGGCTTTAATATTGTCGTATCCAATTATACGAGCCGGATCGCCCGCGAGCATATCAACAGCAGGTTTTCGATATTTTCGCTTTACTATGCAGAAGAAGAGAACTGGGAGTTTAAGCAAAACGACAGCGGATATGGCTTGACAACGGCCTATGTGGTGCTCAACGAGGCGGAAGAAGCAATTGATCCATGTCCGCCTTGGCTCAATGCCGAGGAAGAAGCCATGACGGCGTACATCATCGACTATTACCGGCAAAACCGCAGCGCGCTGCGTGAAGGCAAGCAGCTTTCCTTTACACGCGAGGGCAGAACCTATCATATTCAGCACAGAGCCTATTACGGTTACTATGATGGATATGCGCTGTTTCAGGAGAAAAAGGACGGCGGCAGCCATCAGTATCATATCTTGGTATATACCGATGCCACACCCCTGATGGAGTTTGGGAACACGGTCAACCACATCTTGCTGACGCTCATGGTCTGCGCGCTGTGCCTGTCCCTGCTCGCGCTGCTGCTCCGCTCAAAAAAGCTGGATACAGCCTTTCGGTCGCTCGATACCTATATTTCCTTGGCGGGCAAACGGCAGCCGCTGCCCGATGGTATGTCCTTTGCGTATGACGAATTTTACGAGGTGGCCAAGACGATCCGCTCGATGACGGAGATGATTGATCGGGCGGAGAAAGCGCAGAGATGCTTTTTTTCTAACGCCTCTCATGAGCTAAAAACGCCGCTCATGTCAATCCAAGGCTATGCAGAGGGGATCCAATCCGGAGTGGTCGAGGATCGGGAGAAGGGCATAGCCATTATCGTTCGGGAAACACAGAAAATGGTGCGTCTCATCAACGATATCCTACTGCTCTCGCGCATGGATGCGGTGGATGTGCCGACACATCAAGAGACGTTTGATCTGCGTGAGCTGGTGCTGTACTGCGCCGGTACAATCGAGTCGGCAGCGCTGCAAGACGGGCGCGCTTTGCAGCTGGATGTGGACGAAAACCCCATCCTCTGCTGCGGCGATGAAGCCGGAATGGAGCGCGCTGTGCTCAATCTCCTCAGTAACGCCTTGCGCTACGCAAAATCGGTTATTGCGATTCAATGCAGGCAGGAGGGTGCAAAAGCCATGCTCACCATTACAGATGACGGGCCCGGAATCGCCCCGGAAGACTTGCCGCATATTTTTGAGCGGTTTTACAAAGGAAGGGGCGGAAACTTTGGGATCGGCCTTGCCATCACGCAAGAGGTGGTCGAGCAGCATCACGGTGCGATCGCCGTGGATTCGAGGCCGGGGCGAACAGCGTTCTGCATCTCGCTGCCGGTGCGCTGAGCGGCGGCAGCGAGATTTTGCCGCAAAGCTGCCGCAAATTTGATGCATCCTTTCGGAGATTTCAAGGGGAAAAGCAGATATAATCATCATAGAGCCAAGCAAGCGAGGCGCCACGTATTGCGGCTCAAACCACCATCAATCTTCAAAAGATTAACTATTAGAAGTCAACCCCCAAAATGAATGGTGGTGGTGAAAAAAGATGGCCCAAAAAGGTATAGCAAAGCTGAGGTCTTGTCAGACCCCTGCTGGCTATTCAAGTAGTTGCACTCAAGCTGCTGAGCAATATGGCTG
>NZ_JALFLA010000081.1 GCF_022775115.1 Agathobaculum sp. | reverse complement strand
CATATTCTTAGGAGGCGTGTGCTCTATCCAACTGAGCTATTGGGACGTATTTCATTTTTTTGTCAGCCTCCGTAATGATCGGACTCAGCTCCCAACGAAGGTTTTTCCAAGGTGAGCGTTATAACGTAACCTTAGGAGGCGACCGCTCTATCCAACTGAGCTACAGGGGCATGTACAAGAATAATTCAGTTTTCCGGCTCGGCAGGCTGTGAGTCGCCCGTCTCTCACTTTTTCAAAAGCAAGCGCGGTATGCTGCCGGGCAGCATGGGCGTGGGGGGAGGGGGATGCGCTTCCGACAGAAGGAAGGAGCGCACGATTATTAATTATGATACCGCAAACGCAAAAAAATGTCAATGGAGCATCGCGCTAAAAATACATAAAACTTCAAAAACAATCGATTGACCTGCAAAAAAGATTGCGCGGCCGCGTGGAAAATGGTATGATAAAAATAAGTGAGACAGAGCACAGGGCACAGCGTCCGTTCGGCTCTGCTTCGCGGCCAAAGGAGGGGCGTATTCGTGAAACAAATGCACATCACTGAAACCGTGCTGCGAGACGCGCAGCAGTCGTTGATTGCGACCCGAATGCCGTTCGGGGACTTTGAAGGCGTGCTGGATGAGATGGACAAGGCAGGCTATCATTCCATCGAATGCTGGGGCGGCGCGACTTTTGACAGCTGCCTGCGCTATCTGCACGAAGACCCGTGGGAGCGTCTGCGCAAAATCAAGGCCCACATGAAGAACACCAAACTGCAAATGCTGCTGCGCGGCCAGAACCTGTTGGGTTATCACCACTATTCTGATGACACCGTGCGCCGCTTTGTGCGCAAATGTGTGGAGAACGGCATGGATATCATCCGCATCTTTGACGCACTCAACGATCTGCGCAATATCGAGACCGCGGTGGACGAATGCTTGAAGGCGGGCGGGCACGCACAGGGCTGCATCTGCTATACACTGAGTCCGATCCACAATCTGGATATGTTTGTCGCGCTCGGCAAGCAGATCGAGACCATGGGTTGCCAAAGCCTGTGTATTAAGGATATGGCGGGCATCATGTCGCCGCAGGAGTGCTATGATTTGGTCACCGCGCTGCGCAAAAACATTGACCTGCCGATCTATGTCCATACCCATGCGACGACCGGCCTTGGTTATATGACCTATCTGAAAGCCGCCGAGGCGGGTGCAGCCGGTATCGACTGCGCGACCTCGTGCATGTCGGGCGGGACCAGCCAGCCTGCGACCGAGTCGCTCGTCTATGCGCTGACGCAGATGGGCTATGACTGCGGTGTTGACCCGGCGGCGCTCAAGCGGGTCAATGACTATTTCCTGCCGGTCAAGGAGCGCTTTTCGGCCAGCGGCACGTTCGACCCGTATGTGCTCTCTACCAAAACCGACGCGCTGACCTACCAGATTCCGGGCGGTATGCTGTCCAATCTGGTTGCGCAGCTCAAGGCACAGAACGCAATCGACAAGCTAGACGCTGTGCTGGCGGAGACCCCACGCGTGCGCGCTGATCTCGGCTATCCGCCTCTTGTTACGCCGCTGTCCCAGATGGTCGGCGTGCAGGCAACCGTTAATGTGCTGCTCGGTGAGCGGTATAAGAATATCGGCAAGGAGATCAAGAGCTATATCAGGGGCGAATACGGCAAAGCACCGGGCGAGATCGACCCCGCGCTGGCGCGTAAGGTGCTGGGCGATGAACAGCCGATGAGCGGCCGCTTTGCGGACACGCTTGCGCCCGAGTATGAAGCGGCCAAGGCGGCGCTGGGCGACCGTGCCACCAGCGAGGAGGATGTCCTGTCCTATATCGCCTTCCCGCAGCAGGCCGAGCAATTCTTCGAGCGTCGGGCAAAAACCTTCACCGCAAGCTATTTGTTTAAGGAGGTCGGCTGAACATGATACAAGGTCCGCTCAGTACGATTGACGCGCTGATGGTGGCGCTGTCCGGTTTTGTGATCGTCTTTTTAATGTTGGCTGCCCTGTGGGGTATCATTCTGGTGGTGTCGCGCGTGGTCGGAGGGCTGGCGGCAAAGCCCGTGCCCGCACCCGCTGCACAGGCTGCGCCCGTACCCGCCGCACCTGTGCCCGCCGCGCCGCCCGTGCGGTGGGTGGAGCTGGTCGGCATTGATGATACGCAGGCCGCCTGTGTGATGGCGATCGTCAGCCATGAGACAGGCATACCGCTTGACCAGCTCGTATTTAAATCGATCAAGGCAAAGTAAGGGGGAAACAGAACGATGAAATACATGGTTACACTCAACGGCAAGCAGTATGAGGTAGAGGTGGAAAAAGGCTCGGCCAGTGCGCTCTGCGTGGGCAGCGCCCCGGCGACGCCCGCTCCGGTCGCCGCGCCTCCCGCACCCGCACCGGCTGCTCCTGCTCCTGCGCCGGCTTCCGCCCCGGCAGCGAGTGGTGAGGTTGTTGTCGCGCCCATGCCCGGTACGATTCTGGATGTGCGCTGCGCTGCCGGTCAGGCGGTCAAGGGCGGCGATGTACTGTTCATTCTGGAGGCCATGAAGATGGAAAACGAGATCTGCGCGCCGCACGACGGCACGGTCTCCTCGGTCAGCGTGCAGAAGGGCGCGACGGTCGAGACCGGCACCGCGCTGTGTGCGCTGTAACGGGGGAGGCGCGAAATCATGCAATTTTCGTTCTTCACCGCCCTGCAGGAGATACTCTCCGGTTCGGGCTTTGCCGCGCTGGCGCGCGATCCCCGGCAGCTTATCATGCTCCTGATCGCGTTTGTGCTGCTGTACTTGGGCATTGCCAAAAAGTTTGAGCCGCTGCTGCTGGTGCCGATCGCCTTTGGCATTTTGCTGTCCAACATGCCGCTCACCGGGCTGCTCAACGAGCCGATGAACGGCGCAAGTCCGGGTATGCTGTGGGTGTTCTATCAGGGCGTAGAACATGCCATCTACCCGTCGATCATCTTTCTCGGCATCGGCGCAATGACTGATTTTGGTCCGCTGATCGCGCGCCCGTCCTCGCTGCTGCTGGGTGCAGCAGCGCAGCTGGGCATCTTTTCAGCCTTTCTGTTGGCGCTGGCGCTGGGCTTTCCGAGCGCGGTGGCCGCTGCTATTGGCATCATCGGCGGTGCGGACGGCCCGACGGCCATCCTTGTCGCCTCGCGTCTGGCTAAGGATTACCTGCCGGCGATCGCCATCGCGGCGTATTCCTACATGGCGCTCATCCCGATGATCCAGCCGCCCATCATGCGCCTGCTTACGACCGAGAAGGAGCGGCAGATCAAGATGGAGCAGCTCCGTCCGGTCTCCAAGGCAGAAAAAATCGTCTTCCCGATTGCGGTAGCGACCTTTGTCATTCTGCTGATCCCGGACACCGCACCGCTCATCGGTATGCTGATGCTGGGCAACCTGTTCCGTGAGTGTGGCGTGTGTGAGCGTCTGTCTGACACCGCTCAGAACGCCCTGATGAACATTGTCACCATTCCTCTGGGCCTGTCCGTGGGCTGCAAGGCTGTGTATGACAAGTTCCTGACCTTCCAGACCGTGTCCATCATCGTGCTGGGCCTGCTGGCCTTCCTGCTGTCCACCGCTGGCGGTGTGCTGCTGGGCGATCTGATGTACATCCTGACCAAGGGTAAGGTCAACCCCCTCATCGGCTCCGCCGGTGTGTCTGCTGTTCCCATGGCCGCCCGTGTCTCTCAGACCGTGGGCCAGAAGGAGAACCCCTCCAACTTCCTGCTCATGCACGCCATGGGCCCCAACGTGGCCGGTGTTATCGGCTCCGCTGTGGCTGCCGGCTTCATGATCAAGGTGTTTGGCGGCTAATCTCAATTGGATCAGCGGTAAAATCCGCGGCGCAGAATTGCGCCGCGGATTTTTGCGCTTGTAGTTTGAAAAGGAGATGCTATGGAGCCCTACTACTATCAGCGATTAAGTAAGCCCATGCAGGAGGCCTACCATGCAATCAAACGGGGGATAGAAAGTCTGAGCCCAGCCTTCCCGGTACCTCGGCTGGAGATGGAACAGCTAAGTGAGGTGCTGTTTTATCTGCGCCTGGATTGTCCGGAGATTTTCTACATCACCAACTTTTCGTGTCGGGTCCATCCGGACGCCTTGCGGGTAGAGTTCTGTCCCGAGTATCTC
>NZ_JALFLA010000044.1 GCF_022775115.1 Agathobaculum sp. | reverse complement strand
CGGCACCGACCACTGCCCCGGCTTTGCCTCTGCCGCCAAGTATATCGCCACCTCCTGCATGGAGATCTATCAGGACGCGCGCGTGTATGACACCGGCATGGTCTGCGTGGTCGAGATCATGGGCCGCCATGCCGGCTGGCTGGCCGGCGCTGCCGGTCTGGCCACCGCGATGGGCGCGGGTCCCGATCTGATCTACCTGCCCGAGACCGACTTTGACATGAATAAGTTCCTTGCCGATGTCAAGAAGGTCTACGCGGAAAAGGGCAACTGCCTTGTCGCCGTTTCCGAAGGCATCCACTACGCCGACGGCTCCTTCGTATCCGAGGCCAAGACCTCTGCGACCGACGGCTTTGGCCATGCGCAGCTGGGCGGTCTGGCCGCCATGCTGGCCGACACCGTCAAGAACGAGCTGGGCTGCAAGGTGCGCGGCATCGAGCTTTCCCTGCTGCAGCGCTGCGCGGCGCACTGCGCCTCCAAGACCGACGTGGACGAGTCCTATCTGTCCGGCAAGGCTGCGGTGGAGAACGCCGTCGCCGGCAAGACTGACTTTATGCCAGGCTTTAAGTGCACCCGCGACGAGCACGGCTACAAGTGCGAGATCGCGCTTCTGCCGCTTTCCGAGGTCGCCAACACCGAAAAGAAGGTGCCGCGCGACTGGATCAACGAGGAAGGCAACGGCGTGACCCAGAAGTTCATCGACTACGCGCTGCCGCTGATCGAGGGCGAGAACGTAGGCCCCAAGGTGAGCGGCCTGCCGCGCTTTGCCCATCTGAAGAAGATCAAGGCCGAGGCCTGAAGCCCTCGCTTGCAGACGCAATAAAAAAACAGACGGCTATCTGCCGTCTGTTTTTTTATTGACATGCCTCCCCCTTTACCGTAGCTCCTCCGGAATCCACCACAGGCCGTTGTTATGCTCAGCCAGATAGGCCTTGAACTCGTCGGAGTGATAGGCGTCCACAATGGCCTGCGCCCACGCAGCGTCCTTATTTTTTTCCTTCACAACGACCTGCAAAACCAGATGATCCATGATATCCTCGGTCGCCAGCGCGGTAGAGGGGTCAATACCCGCGTTGTAAACGATGCTGCCGGTGATGACCACATAGTCGAAGTCCCGGATAGCCGCAGGGATAGTCAGCGACTTCATTTCAACAAATTGCAGCTTCTTGGGGTTGTCCACGATGTCGTCCTGTGTCACGGTCGAGCGATCCGCACCCTCGTCCAGCTTGATCCAGCCGATCTTTTCCAGCAGCACATAAGCGCGGGCGGTGTTGGAGGCATCGTTGGGCACCGCGATCTTCGCCCCCTCCGTTACCTCATCCAGCGATGTGTGGGTTTCCGAGTAAATACCAGCAGGCACCGTGGGGATGGGACTGATGGCGACCAGATCGCCGTTGTTGTTAGCGTTAAAGTTTTCGGCGTAGGCAATATGCTGCTCGACATTTACATCCACCTCACCGTCATTCAGCGCGATATCCGCGGCCAGCAGGTCGGCAAGGTCGACGCCCTTGAGCGTGTAGCCCTGCTCCTCCAAAATGGGCACGATGGCCGCCTCGAACAGCTCGGTGTAGGGGCCTTGGGACTTGCCGTATACGATCTCGGTCTTCGCGGCGGCATCCGCGCCGGAAGCATCGGCAGACGCGGCGCTTCCGCCGCCGCAGGCGGCCAGGCTCAGCGCCAGAGCCAGAGAGAGGGGCAATGCAAAAAACTTTTTCATGATAATATCCTTCTTTCCAATTCAAATCGTTTGTTTATATCAGCTGTAAATCATCTGTGCTCGCGCAGCCGGCGGGAGAGGCGGTTGCCCGCCGCCTGTAATAACTGCACAAAGATGACCAGCACGATCACGGTAAAGACCATCAGCGGCGTGTTCATTCTTTCGTAGCCATAGGTCAGCGCCAGATTGCCGACGCCGCCGCCGCCGCAATATCCCGCCATCGCCGAAGCACCCAGCAGACCAACCGTTCCCGTGGTCAGCCCCAGTATGATGGAGCCGAGCGTTTCCGGGATGAGAAAATAGCGGATGATCTGCCATGTCGTCGCGCCCATGGCCTGCGCCGCTTCCAGAATGCCGGGGGATACTTCCAGCAGACTGTTCTCGATCAGGCGCGCCAGAAACGGACTGATGTAGAGCACCAGCGGCACGAGCGCGGCCGTGCTGCCAATTGTCGTGCCCACCACGGCGCGGGTGAGCGGCATGATAGTGACCAGCAGAATGATGAACGGCACGCTGCGCACCACATTGATGTAAAAGCTGATGATGCCGTGCAGCAGCTTGTTTTCCACCAGGCCGCCCTTGCGGCAAAGCACCAGCACCAGTGCGAGCAGCGTGCCGATCACCGTGCCGATCAGCAGCGCAACGCCCACCATGTACAGCGTCTGCCCGCCGCTGAGCAGCAGCCGCTCGACAGACACCTGAAAGACCTTTGTTGACAAAAACGCTTCCATCAGTCAATCACCACCCTTTCCCGAAGCACACCGGCCGCGTCGATCTGCGCCTCAGCCTCGCGCAGCTTGTCGTCAGAGCCAAACAGCTGCAAAATGAAAATACACATAACGCTTTCCTCCAGCTCCTGCACGGTCGCGCCAAGGATGTTGACCTCCACACCGTCAATGCTGCATACCTCGGAAATGACCGGTTTTTTGACGCTTGCACCAATGAACTTCAGCCGGTCGACAATGTAAGGCCGGCTCTCGGTGTGGAGCAGGTCGATGATGCTGTCCGGTATCTGATCGTTGATGACTGTGCGGACAAATTCCTGCGTCACCGGCGCACGGGGCTGGCTGAACACCTCTAACACTGCCCCCTGCTCAACGACCTGCCCGTTTTCCATCACGGCCACCTTATTGCAGATCATCTGGATCACCTTCATCTGGTGCGTGATGAGCAGGATCGTAACGCCCATCTCCTTGTTGATGCGTTTTAGCAGCCGCAGGATAGATTCGGTCGTTTTGGGGTCGAGCGCGCTGGTAGCTTCATCACACAGCAGGATGGTGGGGTCGGTCGCCAGCGCGCGGGCAATGCCCACCCGCTGCTTCTGCCCGCCTGAAAGCTGGCTGACGTAGGTATCCCGCTTATCGTCCAGCTCGACGATATGGAGCACTTCTTTGACACGGTCAGCGATCTTGTCCTTGGGAACGCCCTCTAAAATCAGCGGGATCGCCACGTTCTGGAATACCGTTTTGGACTCCAACAGGTTAAACTGCTGAAATACCATGCCGATCTTGCGGCGCACCAGCCGCAAATCGGCCTTGGAGAGCTGTGTCAGCTCCCTGCCGTCGACCGTGACCGTGCCGGTATCCGGCTTTTCCAGCTGGTTCACCATACGGAGCAGAGTGGATTTTCCCGCCCCGGAAAAGCCGATGATGCCATAGATATCGCCTTTTTCCACATGAACCGACACGTCCTTCAGCGCGTCCACCGTGCCGCCGGAACCGGCAAAGCGTTTGCTGATATGTTCCAATCGAATCATGCTTTCTCCCCCTTTCCAAGCCACCACAGGGCGTATTCCGCATATAGGCCTGCGTTCAGCACGAGCGCATCCTCGTCCAAATCAAAATTGCCGTTGTGCAGGCTGTTCAGCGTGCCGGGCAGGCCTGCGTTTGCCGTGCCGATATAGGCGTAGCAGCCCGGCACAAGGCGCTGGTATTCGGCAAAATTGTCGCCGCCGAGCGACCACGGCCGGTCTGTGACGAGACGAATATCCTCCCCCAGCCGCGCCGCCGCTTCGGCCACCTCGCGGCTCACCTGCGGATCGTTGATGAGAGCCGAGGTGATATCCGTCCAGAGCACCTGCGCCTGCGCGCCGCTGAGATACGCCGTTTGCTCGGCCACCTGCTCGATCCACGCCCGCACCTGCAGCCGCATCTCCTGCGAGAGTGTGCGCGTCGTGCGTTTCTCCTGCAAGGCCAGTTCCGGATGCCGATGAAAATCCCGGCGCAGGCCGACCAAATAGTCCTTTTCCGCGCGTAGCTGATCGCGCAATCCACTCATACTGATACCTTCCTTCGCCGGGGCATCCCAGCCGCAAAATTTGTTTGGTTCTCCTTGTGCTTTATTTGCGCCCAAATGAAAAACGGGGCACCCACTTTCATGGATACCCCGCACGGCTGCGCGCACAAAGCGCAGCCTATCGCATCAAACACAGGCAGGGCACACCAAATATCCGGTTCTCACAACACATCATGCAACACATACACATCATCGTCAAAATCCTTTCCAAGTCACAAGATTGCACTTGCCCTTTACACGAAAATATTACCGCGGCCGTGCCGGCTGCCCACGCGGAGGGCGTACCGCCCCTTTTGGCCTGCAAATGCAAAAAGCCGGGGGCGGTACACGCTCCCGGACAAAGAAATAGGGCCATGCTATGATCGCGTCAGATCACAACAAGGTGAGCAGCAGACATGCCAACCCACCCGGCACAATCCAGTGTCCGGGAATACAGCATTCGTCCACATCGAAAATTGCCGCGCAGCAGCAGTCCCAGCAGAGCAGTCATAATGGCACATCTCCTTTCAATACCATTTAATCCCGTAGGTTTATGGGTATATATTAGCATCTCTTTCCTATGCTGTCAAGGGGTAAATTATTTTTCTCGGGCACAGCGGCGAAAACAGCTGCGCTTTCGCACGGGCGCACGCCTTTTTCTGTTTGCAGCCTGTTAAATCTGTGTTATAATTTAAGGCAACACCGTGCAGCTGCGTCTTTGGCGCTCCCCTGAATTGCGGTATTGTCCAAAGAAGGACGGCAAGGAGGAAGCATATGTATCAAATTGCCATCTGCGATGACGATCAGGCCGCGGGCGACCACATCCGCACCATGACCGAGCTGGCGCTGCGGGAACGGTGTATCCACGCCGTGCTCACGGTATATCAGGCGCCCGCCCAGCTGCTGGACGATCTGCGGCAGGGTGGCCGCCGGTATGACCTCTATCTGCTGGACATCCTCATGGGCGACGAAAACGGCATGGATCTGTCCCGCACGCTGCGCGCGATGGGCGAGCGTGCCAAGCTGGTCTTTATCACCAGCAGCCCGGATTTCTGGCGGGATGGCTATCAGGTGCAGGCCAGCGACTATCTGCTCAAGCCGGTAGACCCGGCGGATCTGTCTGAAGTTTTGCACCGCCTGCTGAAAGAGCCAAATACGCTGACGCTCCGACTGGTCTCGGGCAGCGCCGCCACAGTTGCCGTGGACAGCATTCGCTGGGCAGAGGCCTTTGACCATACCACCCAAGTACATACGGCCACGGGCAGTTATACCGTGCTCGGCACGCTGGGCAGGCTGGCAAAAGCGCTGCCCGGGGAGAAGTTCTTTCGCTGCCACCGCAGCTATCTGGTCAACCTGGACTGCGTCGCGCAGGTCGATCGCGCTTCCCTGCACCTAATGGACGGTACACGCATCCCGCTCAGCCGCGGCAGTATGCATAAGCTGCAGGAAGCTATCATACGCAACGCGGAGGACAGCCTGCCGCTGCCGCTCTGATGATACATAAAACAGCAGACAGCCTGCCGGATTTCCGGCAGGCTGTCTTTTTACGTCTGCGGGCTGTCCTGCTTGAGCCACAGCCCCAGGTCAGTTTTGACCGAGAACATCCCGTTTTTGTAATGGATGGACAGGATAGAGTTGTATTTTTCCGCCACCCGCCGCATCAAGCTCAGGCCGTAGCCATGCCCCTCGCCGCTCTTGGTGGTGCCCGGCAAGCCTCCCTCCCGCAGGCGAAACGGCCTGTCATAGCTGTTTTCACAGCTTATGAACAGCCGCTGGTTGCAAACGCCCATCTTCAGGGTGAGCACGCGGCGCGCAGGCTCGTCCACAGCGCACACCGCCTCCACCGCGTTATCCAGCAGGTTGGACAGATACACCGACAGGTCTGCGTCCTCCATGTTCAGGCGCGCGGGCACTTGCAGGGCGGCTGTAACCGCTACGCCGTGCTCTCTGGCCTTTTGCAGCCGGGGCGTGACAATGGAATTGACGATGACATTATCCGTGTAGCGGACAGGCGCGGTGTCCAGCTCGCCCCGCATCCCCTCCACATAATGCCGCACCCGCTCGAGCTCACCCTGCTGGCACAAGGCATACAGGGTTTCCAGATGGTGCCGCTGCTCATGCCGGGTCACACGCCCCTTTTCCAGCCTGCGGTACAGGGCGTCGGCGTTCTCCTCGGCATAGCGTTTTTGCAGCGCCAGCGCCTGCCGCTCGGTCTCCCGCTCGGACAGGGCGCGTACAAAGTCATACACCGCCAGCAGCATACAGTCCAGCACGATCAGATAGTCCAGCAGGTCGAGCAGCAGAAAAAAGCGCCCCTGACAGGCGGCCGTCCACGCGGTGGTGAGCACATCGCCCAAGCCGCCGCCCTGCCAAAGCGAAAAAGCGCCTCCGATTGCCGTCAGCACCAGCAGACAGCCGCCCAACGCAAAAAATCTCCGGTACCAGCCACATAGGCTGCAAGCCTCCCACCCGCCCCACAGCAGGAGCAGCAGCATCATCAGGGGCAGCAGTCTCGTGGACATCAGGTTTGCCCAGCCTGTGCGCAGCTCCCCCGCCAGCTCTACGGCTGCACAAGCGGCGCAGCCAACGCTGGCCGCCAGCGGGAGAGCCCAGCCAAACCGCTTCGCCCGCCCGGAGGTGTGCAGCCACAGCAGCCACAGCAGAAACAGCGCGGGCAGCACCTGTGTAAGCCACAGCACCGCCGGGGTACGCAGCAGCGCCGCGGCATACAGCGAGTACACAGCCGTTCGATTCAAGCATAATCCCATGGCGCTGCCGGCCAGCAGCAGCAGACCCCATTCCGCCCGTTCCTTCCACAGCCGGAACAAGAACAGCCCCGCCAGAAACAGCGCAATGGCCAGAAGCACGCCGGCGGGCAGCGCCGCTGAGGCTGCGGCCGAAAGTGCCTGACTGTTATAGTCACCGACCGAGCCGTACAGCGTCAGCTGGGGCAATGCGCTTATTTGGGCCGCGCCGCCCACAAACTGCACGGCCATGGTAAGGGTCTTGTCTCCCGCTTCATGCAGCATCACCAAACCGGTCGAAGTCCCCTTTTCCGCCGCCGGGGCGGAAAAGCCCGCGTCCCCTGTAAAGCGGCGCGAGGGGTCGGCGGTCAGCACACCGTCCACGAAAAAGGCCGCGTCGCAGCCCGTGCCCGCCACCCACAGCACCGCGCGTGCGGTGATATCCCCGGTCACCGCACGCGAGCAGTACACCGTTACATCAGGTGCAGGCAGGTCAAACACCCCATCCCTGTCCGGCCGGAGCACCGTTCCGTCCGCCAGCGCAAAGTGCCACGCGTCGGGATTATCCCGAGGCGAGAGGACAATCCCCTCCGCCGACCGCTGCGTCAGGCTCAGGTAAAGCAAGCAGCCGCCCACCACTGGCAGCAGCAGCGCCAGCGCCAGTATAAACCGCCGCCG
>NZ_JALFLA010000037.1 GCF_022775115.1 Agathobaculum sp. | reverse complement strand
CTAATTATTTGTGCTTGAAAGAGTGTCCGGCACACATAAATATACGGTCAGTCAGCAGACTGTGCCCACTCACCTCCGCGTGCTCTGTAGTGTGCCTGCATCCTCAAGCCTATTCTAACAAAATTCTACGAGCTGCGTTAGTGGCAATTCAGTTTCATGCTGTTTTGTGCCTTGTGGCGCAGCGGAAAGGAATGGTCATAAATATGAAGAAAACACAGTTTTACGTCTGCCCGCACTGCGGCAACCTGCTCACATCATCAACCGAAGCCGCTGTGTCCTGCTGCGGCAAGCGGCTGAGCGCACTTGTCCCGCGCGCGGCCGGGCCGGACGAGCGGCTGACCGTCGAGGCCGTTGAGCAGGACTACTTTCTCTCGTCCGCGCACGAGATGACCAAGGCGCACCACATCGCCTTTGTCGCCCTTTTGACGGGCGACACCCTGCTGCTGCGCCGCCTGTATCCGGAGTGGGATATGCAGACGCGCCTGCCCGCCTTTGCGCGGCACGGTATGCTGCTCTGGTATTGCACGCAGCACGGCTTGTTCTATCAGCCGCTTTGAAAAGACGGCGGCAAACAAGAAAACCGGACGAAAGCGCCACGCTTTCGCCCGGTTTTTGCTTTTGTGTCAATCCAGCGTCATCTGCTTGTCCGGCAGATCCTCCTCGCTCAGCAGCGCGCCGATGGATGGGATCGCGCGGCAGCGGTAGCGGCCGTTATCGGTCAGGCCGGCATCCTCCATGCGCACCGCGCGCGTGATGGTATGCTTGCCGCGCAGCACCATCGCCTGCACGCCCTGCGTCGCGCGGCTGGCCTTGATATCCAGCATCCCCGCGCGGAAGGTCAGCGCGCGGTTCGCGGTCGAGAACAGGGTCAGCTCGGTCTGCTCGTCGACCGGATGGAAAAACGCGACCGCGGGCGACTTATCCGAATATGCGCCGGTCAGGCGGCGGCGGTTGGTTTTGGTCTCAAACGACTCGAGCGAAAAACGGGCGGACTTGCCGTTTTGGAACACGATGACCATATTGCCCTTATAATCCCCGGGCAGCAGCGCGTAAACCGGCGCTTCGCCCTCGTCCATGCCAAGCTTCTGCGGCAGATAATCGCCCAGCACCGAAGCCTTGCTGTCGTCAAAATCGCTCAGGCGTGCCTTGTATGCCTGGTGCGCGGTGGTCAGGAAGATGATTTCGGCCTTGTTGGTCGCTTCGGCCTGCCAGCAAACAGCATCGCCCTCCTTGAGCTTGTGCTCCTGCGACATCCGCCACGACTGCGGCGTGATCTTTTTGAAATAGCCCTCGCGCGTCAAAAACAGCAGCACAGGGTAGTCCTCGATGTGCTCCTCCTCGTCAAACACACTGACCGCCTCGGCCGTGACCAGCCGGGTGCGGCGCGGCGCGGGATATTTTTTGATGATCTGCTCCAGCTCCTTGATGATGATGCCGCGTATTTTCGCGTCGGACTTTACGATCTCCCCGAGCCGTCCGATCTCCTTTTCGAGCGCCTCGGTCTCCTGCGTGCGCTTGAGGATGTATTCCTTGTTGATATTGCGCAGGCGGATGTCCGCGATATACTCGGCCTGTAATTGGTCTATGCCAAAGCCGATCATCAGGTTGGGGATGACCTCGGCGTCCTCCTCGGTCTCGCGGATGATGCGGATGGCCTTGTCGATATCGAGCAGGATCTTGGCAAGGCCGTGCAGCAGGTGCAGCTTTTCCTTTTTCTTGGTCAGGTCGAAAAACACGCGGCGGCGAACACATTCGGTCCGCCATGCGGTCCACTCCTCCAACACCGCGCGCACGCCCAGCACGCGCGGCATACCGCCGATGAGCACGTTGAAGTTGCAGGAAAAGCTGTCCATCAGCGGGGTCATCTTCATCAGCTTGGCCATCAGCTTGTCCGCATCAGCGCCGCGCTTGAGGTCGATGGCGATCTTCAGACCGGAAAGGTCGGTCTCATCGCGGATATCCGCGATCTCGCGTATCTTGCCCGCCTTGACCAGCTCGGCCACCTTGTCGATCACGGCTTCGATCGTGGTCGTGTACGGCAGCTCGGTCACCTCGATCAGATTTTCCTTGCGGAGCAGCTCCCACTTGGCGCGCACCTTGAATGAGCCGCGCCCGGTCTCATAGATGGCGCGCATCTCGCGCTCGTCGTAAATCAGCTCGCCGCCGGTAGTAAAATCCGGGGCGGGCAGGGTCGAGAGCAGGTCGTGCGCCGGGTTTTTGATATACTCGATGGCCGTGCGGCAAGTCTCCTCCAAATTGAAGCCACAAAAGCTCGACGCCATACCGACCGCGATGCCGGTGTTGGCCGATACCAAAATATTCGGAAAGGTGGTCGGCAGCAGCACCGGCTCCTTTTGCGTGCCGTCGTAGTTGTCGGCAAAATCGACCGCGTCCGCATCGATATCGCGGAACAGCTCGCCGCAGAAGGCGTCGAGCTTGGCCTCAGTGTAGCGCGGCGCGGCGTAGGCCATATCGCGCGAATACACCTTGCCGAAGTTGCCCTTGGAGTCGATAAACGGGGTCAGCAGCGCCTCGTTACCGCGCGTCAAGCGCACCATGGTCTCATAGATCGCGCTGTCACCGTGCGGATTGAGCTTCATCGTCGCGCCGACGATGTTGGCCGACTTGGTGCGGTTTCCGTTCAGCAAACCCATCTTATACATGGTGTACAGCAGCTTGCGGTGCGAGGGCTTGAAGCCGTCGATCTCCGGTATCGCGCGGGAGACGATAACGCTCATCGCGTAGGGCATATAATTCTCGCGCAGCGTATCGGTGATGCGCTGGTCGATGGATGCGTGTTCCTTATATATTTTTGGTTGATCGTTCTTCTTTTTTGCCATTCTGCCCCTCCATTATCATTGGCTGCTTGCGCGGTGCGCCGCCCAGCAGGCTGCCAAACGGCAAGCCGGACACCGCCACAGCAATCAGCAGGCCGCCGGCGGCTGTCATCAGATAGCTTTGCCATAGCCTGAGATAGATCACCGGCTTCTGCCGGATGGTCCACTCGTTCCACAGGCGCATAACGAGCGGATGCGATAGATAAAGCGCGAAAGACAAGCGGCTCAGCGCCCGCACCGGCCACGAAGGCTGCTCTGTCAAGCTGCACAGCAGCCATAGCAGCAGCCCGCTCGCAAAAACATAAACTGTCAGGTCAGGCCGCAGCGACAGCCTGCCAATCGCCGGCAAGCGCCGCGCCGTTGTCACGACAAGCGCCGCACTCAACATCCACAGCACAGCCACACCTGCCAAGTGCAGCCAATTCCCTTTTTCCGGCAGCCGGTCTCGCCGGCGCAGCCACAGCCCTGCCACATAAAACAGCAGGTAGGGCACGAAGAGCCGCGTGTAAGGCAGCGGCAGCGGCGGCAGCGTCCATAGAGAGAGAATTTCACCGCAGATCAGCACCTGCATGGCAAGCGTCAGCGCTGCGGCGGCAGCCAGCGTGGCATGGGGTGCGCGCCGCACCGCGCGGTACAGCGGTACATACAATATCTCCAACTGGATCAGCACAATGATAAAATACAGGTGGATATAAGCACCGCCGCTCGCCAGATCCCACAGCGGTCTTTCATGCGGCTTACCGAACGCAGCATCGACGAGCAGGTAAACGACCGACCAAAGCACAAACGGAGGCAGTATCCGCCTCATTCGCCTACAGAACAGCCGCAGCGGCGCGTCAATGTCCTGATTTTCTCCCCCGTGTCCAAACCCTGACAGCAGAATGAACAACGGCACCGCAAAACGGGCCAGTTGGTTGCAAACGGTCTGCACACCACTTGCACCGCCGGATGACACGTGGATCATCACCACTGCAAGCGCTGCGGCGGCGCGCACACCGTCCATTTGTCTGTATCGCCTCAATCCTGCACACCTCTCCGCCGCCTGTTCATGAGATATCCGCAAGCTCCAGATACTGTGCGCCGTTTTCCGCGATATACTCCTTGCGTCCGGCGAGATTATCGCCCAGCAGCAGGTCGAACATCTCGCTCGTGGCCTGCGCCTCGTCAGGTGTGATGCGGATCAGGCGGCGGGTCTCGGGGTTCATCGTAGTCTCCCACATCATGTCGGCCTCATTCTCACCCAGCCCCTTAGAGCGCTGGATGAGCAGCTTTTTGCCCGCCAGCTTTTGCAGAATGGCGGCCTTTTCGCCCTCATCAAAGGCGAAGTAGCTCTTGTCCTTATAGGTGATCTCATACAACGGCGATTCCGCGATATACACATAACCCTTTTCGATCAGCGTCGGCGTCAGCCGGTACAGCATGGTCAGGATGAGTGTGCGTATCTGAAAGCCGTCCACATCGGCATCGGTGCAAATGATGACCTTGTTCCAGCGCAGTCCCTCCAAATCGAACGCGGACAGCTCCTTGGCCGCCTTGCCGCGCACCTCTACCCCGCAGCCGAGCACCTTGAGCAGGTCGGTGATGATATCGTTTTTGAATATCTTGTCGTAATCAGCCTTCAGACAGTTGAGTATCTTGCCGCGCACGGGCATGATGGCCTGAAACTCGCTGTCCCGTCCCTGCTTGACCGACCCGAGCGCCGAATCACCCTCGACGATATACAGCTCGCGCCGCGCGGTGTCCTTGGTGCGACAATCGACAAATTTCTGCACGCGGTTGGCCAGATCAAGGCTGCCGGACAGCTTCTTTTTGATGTTCAGACGCGCCTTTTCGGCCTGCTCACGGCTGCGCTTATTGATGAGGATCTGCTCGGCGATCTTATCCGCCTCGGCCTTATTCTCGATAAAATAGATTTCCAGCCCCTGTTTGAGAAAATCGGTCATCGCCTCCTGAATGAACCGGTTGGTGATGGCCTTTTTGGTCTGGTTTTCGTAGGAGGTCTGGGTAGAAAAGCAGTTGGTCACCAGCACCAGGCTGTCCAGCACGTCCTGAAAGGAAACCTTGCTCTCGTTCTTGGTGTATTTGCCCAGCTGCTTGAGATAGCCGTCAATCGCCGAGACAAACGCGCTGCGCACCGCCTTATCCGGCGCGCCGCCATGCTCGAGCCACGAGGAGTTGTGGTAATACTCCACCCGGGAGACCGACGAGGAAAAGCAGAACGCGCAGCTCAGCTTGGCCTTATACTCGTCCTTGTCCGCGCGGTCCCGGCCGCGGCGCTCGCCCTCCAAAAACTGCACGGTAGTCAGCGGGTTTTCGCCCGCAAGCTCGGTCACATAGTCGACAATGCCATGCTGATACAAAAACTCGGTCGTTTCAAACTTGCCGCCCGTCTGGTTTTTCAAGATAAATTTCAGGTGGCTGTTGACAACCGCCTGCCGCTTGAGCGTATCCAGATAATATTCGACCGGGATGTTGATATCGGTGAACACCGCAAGATCGGGCTTCCAGCGGATGGTCGTGCCCGTTTTGCGCGCGGCCGTCGGCTTTTTGGCAAAGCCCTCGGGCACGCCGGTCTTGTTTTCACCCTTTTCAAAGTGGAGCGTGTACTCAAATCCGTCCCGCACGACGGTCACATCCATATATTCGGAGGCGTACTGCGTCGCACAGGTGCCAAGGCCGTTCAGTCCCAGTGAGAACTCATAATTCTCGCCCGTGTCGTTCTTATATTTGCCGCCCGCGTACAGCTCGCAGAACACCAGCTCCCAGTTGTAGCGCTGCTCGCTTTCGTTCCACTCGACCGGGATGCCGCGCCCATGGTCGGCTACCTCGATCGAACCGTCCGCGTAGCGGGTCACGACGATCTCGCTGCCGTAGCCCTCGCGCGCCTCGTCGATCGAGTTGGACAGTATCTCAAACACGGCGTGCTCGCAGCCCTCCAGCCCGTCCGAGCCGAAGATAACGCCCGGCCGCTTGCGGACGCGGTCTGCACCTTTGAGTGAGGAGATGCTCTCGTTTCCGTAGGATGGTTTCTTGCTCATGCAGTCTCTTGCTCCCGTTTTTCAAAATTCCGTTTTCTCACCAGTATAGTATACGCGATATCTTGCCCATTTTCAATCATTTCCTTGGCAAACGAAGCATATACCGCATTTTTATGCCGCATCTTCCATCTCCTGCCGCGCAGGCCGGGTGCTTTTGCGCGGCAGGCGCTTGCCGCTGTCGTATAATCCCACCCCTTTTCGCGCAAGCTATTTCCATTTATATGGAAAGGGCGGAACCTTCTATGTCCGATTTTGATGCCCGCGCCAAGGCGCTGCGGGCGGCCTTGCAGACCCAAAAGAGCTTCGATCTGCTCGATCGCCCGGTATTTTTCGGCGGACGGCGCGCGCTGTTCGTGCTCGTCGATGGCTTTGTCAAGGACGATCTGTTTGAAAAAATCATGGAATTCTTCTACGCGCTGAAGCAGGACGACCCTTGCTTTGAGAGCGCGCAGCACTTTCTCGACCGCGCCGTGCCCTACTGCGAGGCCGCGCTCGAGCCGGATCTGGACAAGGCTGTCACCGCCGTGCTGTCCGGCCAGACCGCGCTGCTGATTGAGGGCTTTTCGCAGCTCATTCTGCTCGACATCCGCACCTATCCCCAGCGGGACACCGCCGAGCCGGAAAAGGACAAGGTGTTCCGCGGCTCGCACGACGGCTTTGTTGAGACCATGGTGCTCAACTGCGCGCTCATCCGGCGGCGCATCCGCTCGACCGCACTGCGGATGGAGGCCTATTCGCTTGGCAGCGCCAGCCAGACTGACGTTGTGCTGTGCTACATGGATGACCGCGTTGACCGCGCTGTGCTCGACAAGCTGCACGAAAAGCTGGCGCACCCCGGTGATGTAGACGCGCTGACCATGAATCAGGAGAGCTTGGCCGAGCTGCTGTTGCCGCACAAGTGGTATAACCCCTTTCCGCGCTTCAAATACACCGAGCGTCCGGATGCCGCCGCCGCGCAGGTGCTCGAGGGCGACGTGGTGCTGCTGGTGGACAACTCCCCCGCTGCAATGACGCTGCCCTCCTCGCTCTTTGACATCATGGAGGAGGCAAACGACTATTATTTCCCCCCGCTGACCGGCTCATATCTGCGCCTGATCCGCTTTGCGGTGCTGCTGGCCATGCTGCTGCTCACGCCGCTCTGGCTGCTGGTCAACCGCAACCCGGCGCTGCTACCCACGTCGATTTCCTTTCTCATCCCGGCGGAGGCGCCCCGCGTGCCGCTGTTCTGGCAGCTGCTCATATTGGAGCTTGGCATTGACGGACTGAAGCTCGCCACGCTCAACACCCCTTCGATGATGACGACTTCGCTCTCGGTCATCGCCGGTATCGTTGTGGGCGATTTCGCGGTACAGTCCGGCTGGTTTTCCGCCGAAGCCATGCTGTATATGGCCTTTGTTGCGCTCGGCGCGTTCAACCAGCCCTCGTTCGAGCTGGGCTACGCGGTCAAATTTATGCGCATCGCGCTGCTCATCCTCGTCACGCTCGGCGGCTTGTGGGGACTGCTCGGCGGCCTGCTCGCCGTGCTGGTCATCCTGCTGCGCTGCAAGACCTTTTCCGGCCGCAGCTATCTGTATCCGCTCATCCCGCTCGACCTGCGGGTGCTCCGGCAGAAGCTGTTTCGTCCGTCTATCCGCCGCCAATAAAAAAGCACGCGCCGGGGAGCACCCCGGCACGCGTTATCGAAAAGAGGCGGTACCGCCTCGTGTTGTTGGACTGTCCGGGAGCCTGCGCGGTATTCCGTCCCGCAGGGCCGAACAGATTTTGATACGCTCCCCATGAAGAAGCGGTTCAGTCAAAGGTGATTTATGTCCTTTGCTCTGGTCATAGTATAGCCTACGCATGTGTCCAAAGTTTGTAGAAATCATAAAAAATCTGTTAAGCCTACGCAGCGCGGGCGGCAAGGGTCAAAAAAAGCTCCGGAAGCAGCTTCCGGAGCTTTTTGTACGATCATCTGAACTTTTTCTTCTTGGCACGAGCGGCCTCAGACTTCTTGCGGCGCTTTACGCTCGGGCTTTCATAATGCTCACGCTTGCGGAGCTCGGAAAGCGTACCCGCCTTCGCGCACGAACGCTTGAAGCGGCGCAGCGCGCTGTCGATCGACTCGTTTTCCTTAATGCGGATTTCCGACACAGTTTTCCCTCCCTCCGCGCGTTCCCCTCCCCGGGAACACTTTGCACGGCCAATGTGCTGCCGGCACACAGAACCGTAAAATTATTATATCTTGTTTTGCAGTCCGTGTCAACAACAAATTACTTGACCACAAGGTTGACGATCTTGCCGGGCACGACGATCTGCTTGACCATCTGCTTGCCCTCGATCGCATGCTGCACCTTGTCCTGCGCCAGCGCGGCATCGATGGCCGTCTGCTTGTCGCAGCCGGTCGGCAGGTTGATCGTGCACCGGAGCTTACCGTTGACCTGCACGGCGATCTCAACGCTGTCCTCGACCGTTTTGGCCTCGTCATACACCGGCCACGGCGCGACCGAGAGCAGGCCCTCGCCGCCGGTCTGCTGCCACAGCTCCTCAGCGATATGCGGCGCGAAGGGACTGAGCAGCGCCAGCAGCGTTTTGTACTCAGCCATGTTAACGCCCTTGTCGTAAAACTCGTTTAGCATGGTCATCAGCGCCGCGATCGCGGTATTGGCCTTGAGGTTGTCCACATCCTCGCCGACCTTTTTGATCGTGCGGTGCATGAGCACCTCATGCTGCGCGGAATACGCTTCGCCCGGCTGCACCTTATCGGCCAGGCTCCAGACGCGCTCGAGGAAGCGGCGGCAGCCCTTGATGGATTTTGAGCTCCACGGCGCGGCCTTTTCAAAGTCGCCGATGAACATTTCGTACAGGCGCATGGTGTCCGCACCGTAGGTCTCGACGATCTCATCCGGGTTGACGACGTTGCCGCGGGATTTGGACATCTTCTCGCCGTTCTCGCCGAGGATCATACCGTGGCTGGTGCGCTTGGCATACGGCTCCTTGGTCGGCACGATGCCGATATCGTACAGGAACTTGTGCCAGAAGCGGCTGTACAGCAGGTGGAGCGTCGTGTGCTCCATGCCGCCGTTATACCAATCGACCGGCGACCAGTACGCGAGTGCCTCCTTGGAGGCCAGCGCCTTGTCGTTATGCGGGTCCATATAGCGCAGGAAATACCAAGACGAGCCGGCCCACTGGGGCATGGTATCGGTCTCCCGCTTGGCAGGCGCGCCGCACGCCGGGCAGGTGGTGTTCACCCAATCGGTCATGTGCGCCAGCGGCGATTCGCCGTTATCGGTCGGCTCATAGGTGTGCACATCGGGCAGGGTCAGCGGCAGCTGCTCCTCGGGCAGCGGCACCCAGCCGCACTTGTCACAATGCACCAGCGGAATCGGCTCGCCCCAATAGCGCTGGCGGGAGAACACCCAGTCGCGCAGCTTATACTGCACCTTGGCGCGGCCGATGCCTTGGCTTTCCAACCAGTCGATCATGGCTGGGATGGCGTCCTTGACCGTTTTGCCGTTGAGGAAATCCGAATTGACCAAAATGCCGCTCTCATCCTTGGCGGTAAAGGCGGCCTGCTGCACATCCCCGCCGCCCGAAACGACCTCGACGATGGCGCAGCCGAACGCCTTGGCAAAAGCCCAGTCGCGCTCGTCATGCGCGGGCACGGCCATGATCGCGCCCGTGCCGTAGCCCATCAGCACATAGTCGGACACGAAGATCGGGATCTCCTTACCGTTTACCGGGTTGACCGCCGCAACACCCTCCAGCCGTACACCGGTCTTGTCCTTGTTCAGCTCGGTGCGCTCAAAGTCGGACTTGCGCGCGGCCTCCTCGCGGTAAGCGCGGATATCAGCCATATTGGTCAGTTGATCCGCCCACTGCTCGACCATCGGATGCTCGGGCGAGATGACCATGTAGGTCGCGCCGAACAGCGTGTCCGGCCGGGTGGTATAAACGGTCAGCGTATCGCCCGTGGTGGTCTTAAAATCAACCTCCGCGCCGGTCGAGCGGCCGATCCAGTTGCGCTGCTGTATCTTGACGCGCTCGACATAGTCGACCTCGTCCAGATCGTCGATCAGCCGCTGGGCGTACTTGGTGATGGCCAGCATCCACTGGCTCTTGTTCTTGCGCACGACCTCGCTGCCGCAGCGCTCGCACACGCCGTTAACCACCTCTTCGTTGGCCAGCACGCACTTGCACGAGGTGCACCAGTTGACGTTCATCTCCTTTTTGTACGCCAGACCCTTTTTGAAAAGCTGCAGGAATATCCACTGCGTCCATTTGTAGTAGCTGGGGTCGGTGGTGTTGATCTCACGCGACCAGTCAAACGACAGGCCGAGCGCCTTGAGCTGCCCCTTAAAGCGGGCGATATTCTTCTTGGTTACCTCGGCCGGGTGGACGTGATTTTTGATGGCGTAGTTCTCGGTCGGCAGGCCAAAGGCATCCCAGCCCATCGGATAGAGCACATTGTAGCCCTGCATCCGCCTTTTGCGCGCCACGATATCGAGCGCCGTGTAGGAGCGCGGATGGCCGACATGCAGCCCCTGTCCGGACGGATACGGGAACTCTACCAGCGCGTAGAACTTTTCCTTTTGGCTGTCATTCTCTGCCTCAAAGCAATGCGCCTCATCCCAAATGTCCTGCCATTTCTTTTCTATTTGTTCGTGATCGTACTTCAACGGTGTTTCCCCCTAAAGTGAATGTCTCATTTCAAGCGCGGCGCGTGCTATTCTTCTTCGATGCCAAGGTCGGCCAGCGGTATGGGCGTGCCGTCCTTCCATAGATTTTCCAGATTGTAGAACTTACGCGCTTCGGGCATGAAGATGTGCACTACGACGCTGCCGTAATCGAGCAGCATCCACTGCGCGGACTCATAGCCTTCGGTATGGTGGACGAGCGTCTCATGATCGTACTTGAGCCGCCACTCCACATTGTCGGCCAGCGCCTTGACCTGCGTGGTCGAGGTCGCCGAGCAGATGACGAAATATTCGGTCAGCTCGGTCAGGCGCTCCACCTGCAGCACCTGCATCCCCTGCGCCTTCTTTTCGCGCAGCGCCTCACAGATCGCTTTTACAGTCTCTTTTGCGGTCAAAATTTGCCCAACTCCTTCTATCAAAATCACAAATCCCTCAGGCCTCCGGGTCGACCGACGCGGTATCGCCGCCCGCTGGTGGTGTGGGCGTGGGGCTCGGCCCGGCAGCACCGGGATCGGTCGTGCCCGTCCCGCCTGTGCCGCCCGTGCCGGGGTCGGTCGTGCCGGTCTCGCCCGTACCGCCCGTGCCGGGGTCAGCCGTACCTGTACCGCCCGTCCCGCCTGTGCCGGGATCGGTCGTGCCGGTCTCGCCCGTGCCGCCCGTACCGGGATTGGTCGTACCGGTCTCGCCCGTACCGCCCGTACCGGGGTCGGTGGTCTGCCCGTCCCCGTTGCTCTGTTCGGGATCGTCTGTGCCGCCGCCATCATCGCCGGTGGACTGATTGGTATCGCCCCAAACGTAGTTATCCGCCGGGTCGTCGTCACCGCTGCTGCTCGAACCGCCGCCCGAGCCGCCCTCAGGGCCGCTGACGATATCCAGCGTCTCGATCGGCAGTGAGAACGGGTTGAAATACCGGTTGACCAGATCGAGCGTCTCCTGATAATACGGGAAGAAAAACGAATACCGGTACGGGTCGCTGCCGGCATAGCTCATCTGGCCGTAGCCGGGCAGAGTGAAGAACCTAATGTTCTCGTTCTTGATCTGCATGGCCTGCATCCCCATCCAAAGGATTTGCCCCGCGGTAAAATCGGTCTTGACGTTTTCAAACACCGCGTTTGCCAGCGCCTTGATCTTGGTCACGTTTTTCAGCTGAAACACCTCGGCGGCCAGCGCCTTAAGGAACTTCTGCTGGTTCTCCACACGCCCCTCGTCGCCGTTCGGGTACTGCACTGAATAATCGTTGTTGTGCCGCCAGCGCAAGAACTCGACCGTTTGCTTGCCGTTCAGCTTTTGCATTCCGGCATACAGGTCGATGTGCAGGTTCTGCGAGGGGTCGTCATACTGCATACGGAACGGCACCTCATAATCAATGCCGCCGATCGCGTCCACGATAGCGGCGATGCCGTCAAAGTTGACGATGACGTATTTATCCGGCTTAAAGCCCATCAGTCGCTCGATCTCTTTTTTGGTACGCTCGATATCGCCGCCCTTTTTCATGCCGTAGGCCGCGTTTATCTTGCGGCTCGCGCCCGAATAGCCATTGTTGCACATGGTATCGCGCGGGATATTCATGACGCTGATGGTCTTTTTCTTGACATCCATCGTTGCGACCATGAGCGCGTCGGTGCGGGTCTGATCCTCATCCACCGCACCGATCACAAAGGTGAACAAATCGTCCACGCGCTGCCCCGAGTTGAGCAGGCTGTCCACGTCGACCTTATCTCCGTTTTCCTCATCCATGATGGTCGGATCGTTCTTGATCTCGGGCGGACGCACAAACATCCACACCGCGCCCGCCGTCACGGCCAGCAGCATAGTCAGCACGACCGACACCGTGATGATGACCGCACGCTTCCGCCTTTTTTTCTGCGCGGCAAGCGCCTGCGCTGCGACAGCGGCGCGTGCTGCCGCCGTACTGCCCGGCCTTGGGGCGGTGGGACGCGCCGCCGTACTGCCCGGCTTCGGGGCGGTGGGACGCGCCGCCGTACTGCCCGGCCTTGGGGCGGTGGGACGCGCCGCCGTGCTGCCCGGCCTTGGGGCGGTGGGACGCGCCGCCGTACTGCCCGGCTTCGGGGCGGTGGGACGTGCCGCCGTGCTGCCCGGCCTTGGGGCTGTGGGACGCGCCGCCGTGCTGCCCGGCCTTGAGACGGTGGGACGCGCCGCCGTACTGCCCGGCTTTGCGGCGGCAGGGCGCGTCTTTGGCGCCGTCTGCTGCAGCGGCCGCTCGTAGCGTTCTTCCATGCGGGTGACTCGGTTTTTTTGCCCGTTTCGGCCGCTGCTTCCTCCAAAGAGTTTCAAAATGAATCCTTGCCTCCAATTATTCAGTCGTGTTCCTCACGCCAGCGCACACCATGTCCAACCAAATCGTTATAAGCGCCGATGGTGTCGCTGTGGATCAGCTTGCCCCGCCCGATCAGCTCGCACAGCGTCTGGTCGTAGCAATAGAGCAGCGCGCGGTCGATATCCTTCCGCGCCAGCTTGCGCGCCTTTTCCACGCCGTGGAAATCGCGCGTATCCTCTATATAGTCCGCCAGATAAAGTATCTTATCCAGCAGCGTCATGCCGTGTTTACCTGTGGTATGGCAGGCGATCGCGGCGCACACATCCTCCGGCGCGCCGTATTCGGCCCGCGCGATGGCTGCGGCCGTTTTGCCATGCAGCATTTTGGGTTCGCTTTTTTCAACGTTACAGGGTATTATACCGTATTTCTCACATAAATTCAACTGTTCTTCTTTTGAAAAATGCTTTGTTATGTCGTGCAGGATCGCGGCGAAGGCCGCTTTGTCCACCTCCCCGCCAAACCGTTCGGCGAGCATTTTGGCCGCGCGCTCGCAGCCGAGCGTATGTTCATAGCGGTATCCGTGAAGCCTTGACAGGATATCCCTTCTCATTTCGTCGTTGCACAGCATAACATGGCCGCCTTTCTGTCTTATGTCATTTTTAGATGTCAAAACCCGTAAAGGTGCTTTTGCTCGATATATGCGGCAACTGCGGGCGGGGTAAAGCGGCGCAGCGCGCCGCCCTGCCGCAGCTCGGTCGATGAAACAGTCAGGCTCGCGCCGCGAATCAGCGCGATGCGGGCGCGCAGCGTGCTGCGCAGCTGGGCGGCCTTGCGCTCGATCTGTGCCCAGTCGTCCGCCGCGCGGGCGCACACGGCCAGCGTCGCCAGCCGCGCGATCTCCTCCGGTGCGCGCCAGAGACGGTCGAACGACAGCAGCATATCCGTGCCGACGATCAGGTACAGGTCGTCCTCGCCCCGTGCGCGCAGCGCGCGCAGCGTGTCGACCGTGTAGCTCGCGCCGCCGCGCGCCAGCTCCAGCGTGTCAAGGAACGCCCAATCCTCGTCCGCAATTAGGCGGCGCACCATCTCGCACCGCTCATCCGCCGTAGCCGTGTTCGCAGGCAGGCTTTTGTGCGGCGGGATATTGGTCGGAATAAACAGCACCCTGTCCAGTCCCAGCGCGTCCTTAGCCAGACGCGCGGCGTGCAGATGCCCCAGATGCGGCGGATTGAACGTGCCGCCTAGCACCCCTGTTTTCATTTGACCAGCACGATCTTTCGCTTATCCTTGTCCCGCGCGGGGCGGTACAGGACGAACTTCGAGCCAATGCACTGCACCGGCTCGGCGCCGGCCGCCTCACAGAGTGCAGCGGACACCGTGCGCGGGGTGAGCATGGCGCTCTCCAGCACCCTGCCCTTGACCAGCTCGTGCGCGTTCAGCAGTTCGTCCAGCTGGCGCTCGACCGCGTCGGTCACACCCTCCTTGCCGACGATCAGCGTATCAGACAGCGTATTGGCTAATGCGCGCAGCTGGGCGCGCTGTTTGGCAGTCAGCATGATCCCATCTCCTGTGTGTTGTGTTCGAGCAGCTCCTTAAGCGCCTGCTTAAAGGTCTGCAAGGCGCGCGTTCGATGCGAAATCCTGTTCTTGATCTCGGGCGCAAGCTCGCCGAAGGTGCAGCCATACGCCGGCACATAGAACAGTGGATCGTAGCCAAAGCCGCCCTCGCCGTGGCATTCACACATCAGCTCGCCCTCGCATTCACCGCGCACGGCCAGCGTGTCGCCATTCGGCAGAACGCAGGCGATGGCGCAGACAAAGCGGCAGCTGCGGTTATCCCTGCCGGCCATGTTTTGCAGCAGGAAGGTGTTACGGTCGTGGTCGTCTCCCGCGCAGTACCGCGCCGAGTAAATGCCCGGCGCACCGCCCAGCGCGTCAACGCACAGGCCGCTGTCGTCCGCGATGGCAGGCAGGCCGGTAAGGCTCGCCGCCGCCCTTGCCTTGATGAGCGCGTTTTCCTCAAAGCTCGCGCCGTCCTCGACCGGCTCAGGCGCGTCCGCAGGCAGCGGAACGATCTCGATACCCAGCTCGTCCAGAATGGCCGCAAGCTCGGTCATTTTCTTTTTATTGTGAGAAGCAAGCACAAAACGCATCACAGTTCCTCCCCCATGCTCTTGCTCTGCGCCCTGCACAGCCGCGCGCAGCCCTTTTTGCCCAGCGCGAGCAGGCGGCGCAGCTCGGCCTCGGTAAAGGGTCGCCCCTCTCCCGTGCCCTGCACCTCGACAAACTCCCCCTTGGAGGTCATCACAACATTGCAGTCAGCGATCGCATGGCTGTCCTCGCGGTAGTCGAGGTCAAGGATGGCCTCATCCTCGTAAATGCCGACCGACACGGCCGCGACCTGCGCGGTCAGCGGCATTTTGGCGATCGCGCCGCTGTCCACCAGTCCTTTACAGGCCAGCCACAGCGCGACAAAGCCGCCCGTGATCGACGCGCAGCGTGTGCCGCCGTCTGCCTGGATCACATCGCAGTCGACCGTGATCTGGCGCTCTCCAAGCGCCGCGCGGTCAACCACCGCGCGCAGGCTGCGGCCGATCAGGCGCTGGATTTCAGCCGAGCGCCCGTCAAGCTTCAAGCTCTTGATATCACGCTGCTTGCGTGTAGCCGTCGCCCGGGGCAGCATGGCATACTCGGCCGTCACCCAGCCCAGACCCGTGCCCTCCAAAAAGGGCGGCGTCCTATCCTCGACAGACGCAGTGCAGATGACCTTAGTGCCGCCCATTTCGATCAGCACCGAGCCCTCGGCGTGTACCGTGTAGCCAAGCGTGAGCTTGACCGGACGCAGCGCGCCCGGTGTTCTTCCGTCAGGTCGCTGCATTTACGACAGCCCCCCTTCCAGCGGCGGCAGAATGGCCTCCAAAAAGGCCGCGCGGTCAAAATCGACCAGATCGTCGATCCCTTCGCCCACGCCAACCAGCTTGACCGGCACACCAAGCCCCTCGGAGATAGCGATCACGATGCCGCCCTTGGCCGTGCCGTCCAGCTTGGTCAGCACGATGCCGGTCAGCTTTGCGGCCTTGTTAAATTCCTCGGCCTGATGCACAGCGTTCTGCCCGGTCGTCGCGTCAAGCACGAGCAGCGTTTCGCGCGAAGCATCGGGCAGCTCGCGGGTGATGACGCGGTCGATCTTGGCCAGCTCGTTCATCAGGTTAGCCTTATTGTGCAGGCGGCCGGCGGTATCGACGATGATGATATCGCTGCCGCGCGCCTTGGCCGCGGCGATCGAGTCGAACACGACCGCCGCAGGGTCTGCGCCCTCGCCGTGGCGGACGATATCCGCGCCTGCGCGGCGCGCCCAGATAGCAAGCTGGTCAGCCGCCGCCGCGCGGAACGTATCCGCCGCTGAGAGCAGCACCTTTTTTCCCTCGCCCACATAGCGGGCGGCCAGCTTGCCGATGCTGGTCGTCTTGCCGACGCCGTTGACGCCGATGACAAGGATGACCGCCGGCTTGCCCGAAACGTCGAGCGGCTGCCCCTGTGACATCATCTCGGCCAGCGTGTCCTTGAGCACATAGCGCAGCTCAAGTGCGCTCGTCACATTCTGCCGCTGCGCGCGCTTCTTCACCTCGGCCACGATCCGCTCGGCGCTCACCGCGCCCACATCGGACAGGATAAGCGCCTCCTCAAGCTCTTCAAGCAGGTCGTCGTCGATCTTGACAAAGCCCGCGAACACCGCGTCGAGCGATCGGCCGACCGCGTCGCTCGTCTTTGCCAGACCCTTTTTTATCTTATCAAATAATCCCATGGCAGCTCCTCTTTTATATTACTTCTTTTGCGGAAAACCTCCCTGGTCAAACGGCACGCTGCTACATGACGTGCGCGTCCAGCACCCTTGCTTCCAGCGCGCCCGCTTCGTTCCATAAAAATTCCATTTGCAGTGTAAGGTCGTTGAGCTCTCCGTCGGTCGTCAAATCGTAGTCCACATGAAACCCGCTCCCATCCTTATACGGGATGCAGCGCATCTGCCGGTATTCATACCGCGGCTTGAAATGGCACACGGCGCCGTATGCGTCAATATGCGTCAGCTGGTTAAGCGCCAAATAGCCCTCTATCATTTCCTCCAAATCGGCGGCGGACAACTGCTCCAACACGGCATATGCCGGCATATCGGCGTATCTTCTCTGCGCGATGCAGTCCACGACCGCCCTTACAGCCGGCTCTATCGCTTTTTTTGCTTCTTCCTCGCTCATTGCGGCACTCCTTTGCCCATCCGTTCGGCTTTGATATGCTTTTCGGCCTCGGCCAGATTGAGCATCAGCAGTCTAGACACGCCATGCTCCTGCATGGTCACGCCGTACAACATATCAGCCTGCTCCATCGTGCCCCGGCGGTGCGTGATGACGATAAACTGCGTCCGGTCAGTCAGCCGCCGGATGTACTGCGCAAACCGCGCGACGTTGACATCGTCCAGCGCGGCCTCGATCTCGTCCAGCACGCAGAACGGGGTCGGCCGAAGCTTGAGAATGGCAAAATACAGCGCGATGGCCACGAACGCCTTTTCCCCGCCCGAGAGCAGCGTCAGCGTCTTGACCGCCTTGCCCGGCGGCGAAACGCGAATGTCGATGCCGCAGCCGAGGATGTCCGACGTATCGCTGAGCGCAAGCTCGGCGTAGCCGCCGCCGAAGATCTCACGGAAGGTCTCGCCGAAATAAGCATTGAGCTTGGCAAATTCCGAGGCGAATATCTCCTTCATGCTGACCGTCAGCTGCTCGATGACCTTGTACAGCTCCCTGCGCGCCTTTTCGAGGTCATCCTTTTGCTCCCCCATAAAAGTATAGCGCGCCAACACCTCGCGGTATTCCTCGACCGCGTCCAGATTGACGTTGCCAAGCGCCTTCATTTTGGCGCGCAGGCCGTGCGCCCGCTCTCTGGCGGCAGGCAGGTCGTCTACCGGCCGCGCGACCTCGGCGGCGGGTGTGGGCGTCAGTTCATAGCTTTCCCACATTTTGTCTAAAATCTGCGTCTCCTCGCTTTTGAGCTGCGCAGACTTGCTTTCCAGCCGCGCGGCCTCGCGCTCAAGGCGTAAAATCTCCTCGTTTGCGCTCTGGGCCTCACGATCGAGCCGCACGCGCTCGCCCTCGACCTTGTCCCGCCGCGCGGCCGCTGCGGCCAGTTGCCGGTTGAGCGCGTCTGTCACCTCGCCGGTGTCCTCCTGCGTGGCCTCAGCGTGCGCCAGCTCGGCTTCCAGCCGCGCAATCTCGGCTTCAAAGCCCGCGATGGTCTGCCCGGTGTTTGACACGCCCTCGTCCAGCTCGGTCTTGAGCCGTTCCAGATCGGCCAGCGCACGGCTCTCGCTCGCAGCTTCGGAGCGGTTCTGTGCGATTTCGGTGCGCAGCGCCGCGCTCTGCGCGGTCTGCTCAGCGGCCTGCGCGGCCAGCTTATCCAGCGCGTCCCGGCAGACTGCCGCCTGCCCCTCGGCCTGCTCGAACGCCTGCCGCGCGCCGCTCTGCCGCGCGGCGCAGGCCGCGATGGTATCCGCATAGCGCTGCTTTGCGGCGGACAGGCTTTGCTGTTCAAGCAGCAAGGCCTCGTGCTGCTGCCGCAGGCTGTCCACCAGCGCGCCATGCTGCTGCACGGCGGCGCACAAGCCGGCTTCGTCCTGCTCGGCGCGGCGGCGCTCGGCCTCGATCGCCTTGAGGTCGTAATCGAGCGCGGCCAATTCCTCCTTAGCCGCATCCAAGCGTGCCTGCTGCTCACCCTGCCGCGCGGCGAGTGTCCGCACGGTTTCCTCCGCCGCCTTCAGCCCGGCGGCGCGCGCCAGCGCGCCCGTTCCGCGCGCGGCCGAGCCGCCTGTCATCGCGCCGCCCGCCTGCAGAATCTGCCCGTCGAGCGTGACAATGCGGAAGCGGTAGCCGTATGCCTTGGCCAGCGCCAGCGCCGTGTCCATATTCTCCGAAACGACCGTGCGCCCGAGCAGGTTTTGCACGATGGCGGTATACCGGCTGTCGCATGTGACCAGCCGATCAGCTGTGCCAAAGCAGCCATCCCGGTCTTCCAATCCGCTCTCGCGCAGCACACTGGGGCGGATCGTATCGACCGGCAGAAAGGTGGCGCGGCCGCCGTCGCTCCTCTTGAGGTATTCGATGCAGCGCTTGCCGTCCGCCGCCGTATCCACCACGATGCTCGACGCGGACGCGCCGAGCGCGGTGTCGACCGCGGTGACGAATCTGTCCTCCGCCGCAATCAGCGCAGAGACCGGCCCGTGTACGCCGCGCACCGCGCCCCGACCGGCCTGTCCCATGATCGCCTTGACCGCGCGCGAAAAACCCTCATAGTCGCGCTGCATATCGCTGAGCATCTTGACGCGCCCCCGCGCGTTCGCCAGCGCAGCCGTGGTCTGTGCGAGCTCGCTTTGCAGTCCCTCCACCTTTTGGCGGCGGCTGTCCGCCTTGAGGGCAACGCCCTGCGCCTTGTTTTTCGCGCCCGCAAGCATGTCAAGGCAGGCCGCACGGCGCGCGGTCAACTCATCCTGCGCCTGCTGCTCGGCGGCCAGCCGCGCGGCTGCGATTTCGATATCGGCGTCGATGGTGTCGCGCCGTCCGTCCATGCCGTCCAGTCCGGCCTGTGCAGCCGTCAGGTCGAGCGCAAGCGTGTGCAGCGCCTGCCGGCAATCCTCACGCGCCTGCTCGGCCGCGGCCAGCGCCCGCTCGGCCTCCGTGCGGCGGGTCTGCTGCCCGCCTATCTGCCGCTCCATTTGGTTCGCGCGCGCGGTCAGCTCGTCCTGCTGCCGCTCGAGCAGCGCGATACGCGAGCGGCGCGCGTCTATCTGCGCGCCAAGGCCGCGCGCCTGCGCGGCGCGGCCCGCGCTCTCCTGCTCGGCACGGGCGATGTTGTCCCGGTTGTTCTGGATATTCGCCCGCAGCACAGCGGCACGGCTGGCCTGCGCGGCCGCGCGCTGCTCGGTCTCGCGCAGCGTCTGCCGCAGGCGATCGGTCTCGCGGTCGACCTCCCGCATATCTGCGCCCAACTGCTCACAGCGCGTATACAGCCCCTCCTGCGCGCGCCTTACCTCATCAAGCTGCGCCGCGCAGGCCGCAGCATCGGCCTCACGCTTTGCGCCGTCCGCCTTGATGCGGCCAAGCGCCACCAGCCAAAGCGATACCTCGAGCACACGCAGCTCGTCGCGCAGCAGCAGAAACTGCCGCGCCTTTTCGGCCTGCTTTTGCAGCGGCTCCACCTGCCGCTCCAGCTCGTCATACAAATCATGGATGCGGGTCAGGTTGTCTTCGGTCGCGCGCAGCTTGCGCTCGGCTTCCTCCTTGCGGTAGCGGAACTTGGTGATACCAGCGGCTTCTTCAAATATCTCGCGCCGGTCCTCGCTCTTGAGCGACAATATCTCGTCGATACGCCCCTGCCCGATGCTCGAATAGCCGTCCCGTCCAAGGCCGGTGTCCATGAACAGCTCGTGGATATCCTTGAGGCGGCAATGGCTCTTATTCAAATAATACTCGCTCTCGCCCGAACGATAGTAGCGGCGGGTGACCATCAGCTCGGTAAAATCCGAGCGGAACAACCGCGCACTGTTATCCAGAATCAGGGACACCTCGGCAAAACCGACCGGTCCGCGCTTGGCCGTGCCGCCGAAGATGACATCCTCCATCTTCGCCCCGCGCAGCGAGCGCGAGGACTGCTCGCCCAGTACCCAGCGGATGGCATCCGAAATATTGGATTTACCCGAGCCGTTCGGCCCGACGATGGCAGTCAAACCGCCGAGAAAACGGATCTCAGTCTTATCAGGAAAGGACTTAAAGCCCTGCAGGATCAGGCTTTTTAGAACCATGTCACACCTCAAAGATATACATAACATTATTCTACCACCGCGCCTGCCGTTTTTCAATGCACAAACGCGGAATTTACAGCTTATTCAAACCATAGCCCGCGCGCAAACGAAAAAACCGGCGTAGCCGCCGCCCTGCCCGGGTGACGGCCATGCCGGCCGCAATGCTTTCCCTATATTTCTCCCATCAGCCGCAGCGCCTGCTTGGCTGCGGACTGCTCGGCCTCCTTTTTGCTCCGCCCGGTGCCCGTGGCGAACACGTTGGAGTTGAGCAGCAGCTCCATGGTAAAGCGCTTGTCGTGATCCGGGCCGGACGTGCCGGCCAGACGGTATTCGAGCGTCTCCTGCTTGTTTTTCTGCACGATCTCCTGCAATACGGTCTTATAATCCTTAAACGCGCCACCCGCGATGACCAGCTCGACCCTCTGCGGGATAAAGCGCAGCACAAACGCGCGCGCAGGCTCGATCCCACCGTCCAAATAGATCGCGCCGAGCAGCGCCTCGGTCGCGTCGGCCAAGATCGACGGACGCTCACGCCCGCCGCCAAGCTCCTCTCCATGGCCAAGGCGCACCTGTCCCGGAATGCCCAGCTCCCTTGCAATTTCGCACAGCGCGCTCTCGCACACGACCGCCGCGCGCAGCTTGGTCAGCTCGCCTTCAGGCAGGTCGGTATAGCGCATCATCAGAAAATCCGCCGTGACAAAACCAAGCACCGAGTCGCCCAGAAACTCCAGCCGCTCATTGCAGTGCATGTGCCCGCCGCGATGCTCATTGGCAAAGGAGGAGTGCGTCATCGCCAGCTCCAGCAGCGCCGGATCGTTGAACGTATAATCAATATTCAGCATACATCTGTCTCCCGATGTGGTTATTCTACTGTCATATATTGGATATTCTCCCGCACCGCGTCGATCATGCCCGAGCGGGTATAGGCGATGGCCTGCCGCACGGCGTTCTTGATCGCCGTCTCGCCCGAGGAACCATGCGCCTTGATGACCGGCTTTGCGATGCCCAGAAAGGGCGCGCCGCCGATGCGGTCCTGATCGAACAGCCCACGAAACTCGTCCATGCCGCGCTTGCAGGCCAGATAGCCGAGCTTGGTCGCGGTGTTGCGCGTAAACACCTTTTTGATCTCGCCCGCCATGAATTTGGCCACACCCTCGATGGTTTTGAGCATCACATTGCCCGCAAAACCGTCACACACAGCAATATCGCACGCGCCGAGCGGCACCATGCTGCCCTCCACGTTGCCGACAAAGTTCAGCCGTCCCTCCTCGCTTGCTTTTTGCAGCAGCGCGTAGGTTTCCTTGCGCAGCGTGTCGCCCTTGGTATCCTCGGTTCCGTTGTTGACCAGACCGACACGCGGCTTGTGCACGCCGCCGATCTTCTCGGCGTACAGCGAGCCGAGAAAGGCAAATTGCAGCAGCATTTCTGCCGTGCACTCGGTGTTCGCACCCGCGTCGCACAGCATGACCTGCCCGCCCGCGCACGGCATGACGGGCGCGAGCGCACCGCGCCGGATGCCCTTGATGCGACCGCCGAACAGCGTCGCGCCGGTCAGCAGCGCGCCGGTGTTGCCCGCGGAGACGAGCGCGTCGCCCTCGCCCGCCTTGAGCAGCCGAAACGCCACCGCCATCGAGGAGTCCGGTTTTTGCCGCAGCACGGTCGCGGGGTCATCATGCATATCTACTATATCGGCAGCCGGGACGGTGGTCAGCCCGGGCGTGCTCTCCATGCCCTTTTCCCGGAGGATCGCGGCGATGCGCGCGGCATCGCCGACCAGCAGAACCTCTTCTCCGTATTCCTTCGCAGCCAGCGCGCCGCCGATGACCGCAGCAGCGGGCGCGTTGTCGCCGCCCATTGCGTCCACAATGATTTTCATTTCATATCTCCCTCTTCAAAATGTCGATCTTTTCGAGCGCACGCGCGGAGATTTTGGCATTTTTCTCCCGTTTGCCCTTGACCTTATAGCCCAACGGTTCAAGGATGCCGAAATTAATGTTCATCGGCTGGAACTTTACCACCGTATGGTCGGAGATATACAGTGCCAGCGCGCCGATGGCCGTGTCGCGTCCCAGCGCGGGCATCCGCTCGCCTAAAAGCTCCATCGCGGTGGCTGCCCCGGCGACAAAACCCGAGGCCGCCGACTCGACATAGCCCTCCACGCCGGTCATCTGCCCGGCAAAGCGGATGCGCGGGTCGCTTTGCAGCGCGTAGGTCTCGTCCAGCAGACGGGGCGAGTCGAGAAAGGTGTTGCGGTGCATCACGCCGTAGCGCACGAACTCGGCTCGGCGCAGCGCCGGAATGAGCGAAAACACGCGCTTCTGCTCACCCCATTTCAGGTGCGTCTGGCAGCCGACCAGATTGTACAGGCTGCCTGCCGCATTATCGCGGCGCAGCTGCAAAACCGCGTAGGGATCCTTGCCCGTCTTGGGGTCGGGCAGGCCGACGGGCTTTAGAATGCCGAAGCGCAGGGTGTCATACCCGCGGCGGGCGTTGACCTCGACCGGCATACAGCCCTCAAACACCTTGGTATCCTCAAAGCCATGCACGGGCGCTTCCTCCGCCGTGGTCAGCGCGTGCCAGAACGTGTCGTACTCTTCCTTACTGAGCGGGCAGTTGATATAGTCCGCCGTGCCCTTGCCATAGCGCGAGGCCGCGTAGGCCGCGTCCATGTCGATGCTCTCCGCGGTCACGATCGGCGCGGCCGCGTCGTAAAAATGCAGCAGCTCGCCGCCGACCTTTTGACGGATGGCCGCGAACAGCGCGTCCGAGGTCAGCGGGCCGGAGGCAATGACCACCCTGCCGGCCGGGATATCGGTCACCTCACCGTGCACGACCTCGATGGCGGGGTGGCTCTTGATTCTTTCGGTCACAGCCTGCGCAAACGCCGCGCGGTCGACCGCGAGCGCGCCGCCCGCCTCGACCCGGTTTGCGTCCGCACAGGCGAGGATCAGACTGCCCAGCCGCCGCAGCTCCTCCTTGAGCAGGCCGACAGCGTTGGTCAGCTCGTCCGAGCGCAGCGAGTTGGAGCAGACCAGCTCGGCAAAATCGTCCGTATGGTGGGCGGGTGAGCGTTTTTCTGGCCGCATCTCATGCAGGCGCACCTTGATGCCGCGCGCGGCCAGTTGCCACGCGGCCTCGCACCCGGCAAGCCCCGCGCCGACGACGGTAACAGTATCACACATCGGCGTTCTCCTTCCCGCGCCCGCGCGCGGCCGACTTCTTGGCCGCTTTTTCCGCCGCTTTTTCGGCCTCATGCTTGGCCAGCGCCTTGGCGTACCGTGTCTGCTGGGTCTTGGTCAGCGCCTGCACGGCCTCGTCATTGAGCTTTTTGAAGCGCCCTGTCGTCTTGGTCAGCCACGGCACCTGCGCCGGCTTTTTCGCGGCGGACTTTTTGGCCGTGCTCTTTTTAGCCGTGCTCTTTTTCGTCTTTTCGGCCTCCGCGGCGGACTCTTCCTTTTCTTTTGCGGCGGCGCGCTCAGCCGCCTTGGCCGCACGCGCTTCCCGGCGCAGGCGGTTCTTCTCGGCCTCCTCGGGCGGCAGACCCTCCTTGACGATCTCCCGGTAGCCGCAGCCCTCGCGCAGGCAGACGTCCGTAACCTCCTTAGAGTCGCGGTCGGTATGGCGGAACAGCGAGGAATCGCAGGTCGGGCACTTGGTCTTGAGCGGTCTGTCCCACGTCATAAACTGGCAGGCAGGGAACTTATCGCACGAATAGTACACATAGCCGCGCGCGGATTTCTTTTTGACCACCTTGGCCCCGCACACCGGACAGGCCGCGCCGGTGTCCTCGGTGATGGGCTTGGTGTTGGTGCACTCCGGAAAGCCCGGGCAAGCGAGGAACTTGCCGAAGCGTCCCGATTTGATGACCATATTGCGTCCGCACTTGTCGCAGATGACGTCTGTCACCTCATCCTGTATCTTGACGCGCTGCCCCTCGAGGTCAACCTCGGCCTGCCGGAGCGCACCCTCAAAGCCGCCATAAAAGTTTTCGAGCAGCTGAACGTAATCAAGCTTGCCCGCCTCGACCTCATCCAGCTCGTGCTCCATATTGGCGGTGAACTCATAATCGGCCACCGACTTGAATTTATCGACCAGCAGGCCGGTCACCCCTTCGCCGAGTGGCGTCGGGCGCAGCGCCTTATTCTCCTTGGTCACATAGTCGCGGTCGAGGATGGTCGAAATGGTCGGCGCATAGGTGGACGGGCGGCCGATGCCGCGCTCCTCCATCGCGCGGATGAGCGAAGCCTCGGTATAGCGCGCGGGCGGCTGGGTGAAGTGCTGCGCCGGGTCGATCGAAGACGGGAGCATACTGTCCCCCTGCTCAAAATGCGGCAGCAGGCGGCTGCCCTCCTCGCCCTTGTCGTCGTCGCGCCCCTCCTCATACACGGTCAGAAAGCCCGGAAACGCGATCGTGTGCCCGCTCGTGCGGAACACATACCGGTCGGCGTGCAGATCGACCGACAGCGTATCGAAGATCGCGTCAGCCATCTGGCAGGCGACAAAGCGCGACCAAATCAGCCTGTACAGCTTAAACTGGTCGGGCGTAAGATAGCGGCGTATCTCCTCCGGGATCAGTTTAACATCCGACGGGCGGATGGCCTCGTGCGCGTCCTGCGCGCCCGACTTAGTTTTGAATACACGCGGACGGCCGGGATAGTATTCCTCCCCATAGCGGCCGCGGATGAAGCCTGCGGCGGCGCGCGTGGCCTCGTCGGACAGGCGCAGCGAATCGGTACGCATATAGGTGATAAGACCGGTCAGGCCATGCTCGCCCAGCTCAATGCCCTCGTACAGCTCCTGCGCCACGCTCATCGTGCGGCGGGGCGTCATGTTGAGCTTGCGCGAGGCCTCCTGCTGCAAGGTAGAGGTGATAAACGGCGGCGCGGGCGAGCGCTTTTTCTTGCCTTTTTTGATCTCGCCCACAATGAACGGCTTGCCGCTCACCGCCGCGACGACTGCGCCCGCCTGCTCCTCGCTTTTCAGCTCAATCTTGCCGTCCGCGTCCCCGAAGAAGCGGGCGGTAAAGGTCTGCTCCCCGTCACGCGGCGCGGACAGGGTGGCTTCGATCGTCCAGTATTCTTCAGGCACGAAGGCACGTATCTCGTTTTCTCGGTCGACAACCAGCCGGGTCGCCACGCTCTGCACCCGCCCGGCGGACAGGCCGCGCTTTACCTTGCGCCACAGAAAGGGCGAAAGCTCGTAGCCGACCACCCGGTCAAGGATGCGGCGCGCCTGCTGCGCGTTGACCAGATCGATATCGATATCGCGCGGGTGCTCGATGCCGTATTTGACCGCCGGGCGCGTGATCTCGTTGAAGGTGACGCGCTTGGAGTCGCTGTCGCTCAGCTCGAACAGCTCCTTGATATGCCACGAAATGGCCTCGCCCTCGCGGTCGGGGTCGGTTGCGAGATAGACGAAATCGCTTTTGCGTATCTCTTTTTTCAGCTCGGCAATGATCTTATCCTTGCCCTCGATCGGGACATACTCCGGCTTAAAGCCGTGCTCGATGTCCACACTCATCTTCTTTTTTGGCAAATCGCGCAGGTGCCCCATCGAGGCCTTGACCACATACCCGGAACCGAGGTATTTGCCGATGGTCTTGGCCTTGGCGGGCGACTCCACGATGACTAATTTTGACATATAACAATTATCTCCTATTCTAAAGGGCCGCCGCTCATGCCGCGTCCCGCTTGTATCGCTTGGCAAAACCGGTGCGCTCACCGGCGGAACAAAACCAGCTTGCCCTTTTCCCGGCGCAAGATACCATCCATCTCGAGCATGGTGACAAGGCTCATCACACGTGCCGCGGGCAAGCCGCAGCGCGCGACCAGCTCATCAGCGCCCGACACGCCCTGCCGCACCAGCTCGACGATCGCGCGCTCGTCGTCCCCAAGGCTTTGGGGCAGCGCGTCTCCGGCCGGAGCGGAAGCCTGCGTCCGCAGGACGGGCGTATCCGCTGCCTTGGGGCGGCGCGCCTCTCCCTGCCTGTGCCTGTCCTGTCGAGGCGGTGCAGGACGCACTTGTGTGTTTGCGCCGCGCAGTAGGCCGCTGTATGCGCGCACCAGTGCCGCCGGGCTGCTGAGCAGCGCCGCCTCGCCCCTTTCGATCAGCGCATTGCAGGCAGCCGAGCGCGGTGCGTCCAGTGTGCCGGGCACGGCGTACACATCGCGCCCCTGATCAAGCGCGTGGCGCACGGTGATCAGCGCGCCCGAGCGCCAGTCGGTCGCCTCGACGATGACGGTCGCCACGGACAGGCCGCTGATGATGCGGTTTCGATTGTGGTAGTGCGCGCCCCTTGGCTCGCTGCCGGGCGGATACTCGCTGACGACCGCGCCGGACAGCAGGATATCGCCCATCAAGCTGCGGTGCTCGGGCGGATAGCACACATCCGCGCCGCCCGCCAGCACGGCAACAGTCAGCCCGCCTGCGCGCAGCGCGCCGCGGTGTGCTGCGCCGTCATTCCCGCGCGCCATACCGCTGACCGTGATGAACCCGGCGCGCGCCAGCGCCGCGCCGAGCTTTTCCGCAGTCGTTCGGCCATACTGCGTCGCGTCCCGCGTGCCGACGACAGCAACGGCGGGCGTCACGTCAAAATCAGGCCAGCGGCCGCGCACATACAGCACGACCGGCGGGTCAGCGATCGCGCGCAGGCGGTCGGGATAGGCACTGTCGCCGAGCGTGAGGATGCGGATATCGCCCGCCGCGCACCGCCGTAGGATCTCCTCGGCCTCGTCGGTCGATTTATCGCACAGGCTGTCCGCCTGCGCCCTGCGCAGCGGACAGGCCGCCTCCAGCGTCCGCCGGTCGGCGGCGTAGACTGCGTCGGGCGAGCCAAAGACACGCAGCAGCTCGCAGAGCAGCCCCGCGCCGATGCCGCGGCGGCGGGACAGCCAGACATAGCTCAGTTGTGCAGACATGCGCTCGCCCCCTCACTTAGTCATTTCGTAAATGATGATCGAAGCCGCCACACCTGCGTTGAGCGATTCGGCACGCCCCGCCATCGGGATGATGACGCGCTTGTCGGCCAGCGCGAGCGCCTGCCGCGTCACGCCGCTGCCCTCGCTGCCGACGATGACGGCCGCGCGCCCGAGCGGCACGCTGCCCAGCGGCACACTGTCGCCGTGCAGCGCGGCGGCGTACACAGCCAGCCCCTGCGCGCGCAGCCTGCCCACCGCCTCAGCCAGCGGTAGGGACACGCACGGCAGGCGGAACACCGCGCCCATCGTCGCGCGCACGACCTTGGGTGAAAACGGATCGGCGCAGCCTTCGCACAACACGACGGCGCCGAGCGCAAAGGCCTCGGCGGTGCGTAAAATCGTGCCAAGGTTGCCCGGATCCTGCACCCCGTCCAGCAGCAGCGCCTGCCGCTGTCCGTCAAGCGCGACAGCCTTCCACACCGGCTGCGCGCAGGAAAAAATGACGCGCTGCGGCGTCTCGACCTCGCTTGCCAGCGCAAAAAGCGCCTCCGGCGCGGTATAAAGTGCCGCGCCCTGCTCCTCGGCCCGCGCCAGCAGCGCGCGGCAGGCGTCGTCCGGCTTGCCCTCGCGCACCAGCACCTGCTTGACCTGGGCGCCCGAGGACAGCGCCTCATACAGCATTTTTTCGCCCTCGCACAGCATTTCGCCCGTGCTGCGGCGGTACTTCTTCTCCCGTCCGAGCCGCGCCAGATGCCGCAGCGCGGCGTTGTGACGGCTTTCGATCCGCGTCAATCCATTTCCACCACCTTGCCGATGTTCTCATTGGTGCCGATGACGATGAGCATATCGTTCTGCTCGATGCACTGGTCGGCCGAGGGCGAAACATCGACCGTGCCGCCCTCGCCGTGGCGAATGGCCAATATGTTGATGAGGTACTTGGCGCGCACGTTGAGCTGGCCGAGCGAATGCCCCAGCCACGCCCGCGGCGGATGGATCTCGACGATGGAAAAATCGTTGGACACACCGATAAAATCGACCACGTTGGTGCGCGCCAGCCGCTGCGCCAGCCGCTGCCCCATGTCGCTCTCGGGCGATACCACGCGGTCGGCGCCGACGCGCTCGAGCACGCGCGCATGCACCGCGCTTTTGGCCTTGGCCACGATGTACTTTGCGCCCAGCTCCTTGAGCGTGACCGTCACGAGGATGCTGGCCTCGATATCCGCGCCGATGGCCACGATGCAGCAGTCAAAGTTGCGCGCGCCGACCGAGCGCAGCACGGCCTCGTCCTGTGCATCGCCCTGAATGGCCTGCGTCACCTCGTCGGCCATCTGCTGCACATGGTCGATAGCCTTGTCCAGCACCAGCACCTCCTGCCCGAGTGCGGAAAGCTCCCGCGCGACCGACTCGCCGAAGCGCCCCAGACCGATCACCAAAAACGATTTCATAGCCGTCTCCCTTCTTTTCTATGCCGCGCCCTTGCCGGCTCGCCATCAGGCTCAAATGAATATCTCGGCCACGGGATACTGCATCTTAGGCGGCTCCCGGTGCCGCATGAACACCGCCACGCCGAGCGTCAGCACGCCCACGCGGCCAAGGTACATCAGCACGATCAAGATGATGTGCGAGGCCGCGCCGAGCGAGGGCGTCAGCCCCATGGTCAACCCGACCGTGCCAAAGGCCGAAATGGCCTCAAACAGACTTTGGTGGAAGGACACGCCCTCCAAAAACGCGATCGCGCACGCGCCGGACATACTGATGACCACGCCGACCGTTATCATCGTGACCGCGTTCATCACTGTGCGCGGCGCGATGCGGCGGCCGAAGGCATCGACCTCGACCTGTCCGCGCAGCGCCGAGCTGGCCGACAGCAGCAGCACGGCAGCGGTGACGGTCTTGATGCCGCCCGCAGTCGAACCGGGCGAGCCGCCGATCAGCATCAGCACACAGGCGATCGCCTGCGACGGGCCGCTCAGCGCGGCCTGATCGACCGTGTTGAAGCCCGCGGTGCGCAGCGTCACCGTCTGGAATGCGGCCGCGAGCAGCTTATCGCCCACAGGCAGCGCGCCGAGCGTCGCCGGGTTGCTCCATTCAAACAGCAGCGTCATCACAAAGCCGAGCGCCAGCAGCGCACCCGTCGCCGCCAGCACCAGCTTGGTGTGCAGGCGGAGACGGCGAAAGCACCGCTTATCCCAGATATCGCTCCACACGATAAAGCCGAGGCCGCCGGCCACGATCAGCGTCATGATGGTCAGGCTGACGAGCGGATCGTCCACATAGCCGACCAGTGAGCAAAATGGGTCGTCCGCCACGCCCATCAGGTCAAACCCCGCGTTGCAGAACGCGGAGACCGCATGGAACACGCCCATCTTCAGCCCCCGGCGCAGGCCAAAGCGTGGCACAAACCGCAGGCACAGCAGTGCGGCGCCCACGCTCTCACAGGTAAAGGTGCCCACCAGTATGCGCTGCGTCAGCCGGACAATGCCCGAAGTATCGGTCAGGTTCAGTCCGGCGCTCATCACCAGCCGCTCACGCAGCGTGATACGCCGGCGCGTGACAAAGGAGCCGAGCGCAGCCAGCGTCATAAAGCCCAGTCCGCCGATCTGGATGAGCACCAAAATGACCGCCTGACCGAAATTCGACCAGTGTGTCGCCGTGCCGACCGTGATAAGCCCGGTCACGCAGGTAGCCGAGGTCGCGGTGAACAGCGCGTCCAGCGGCATGGTGGGCGTGCCGCTGCGCGACGACACCGGCAGCATGAGCAGCGCCGTGCCAATAAGGATAATGAGCAGAAAGCCGATCGCCATGACGGAGGTCGGGCGCATCGGGCGGTGTGTCTGCTGGTGCAGGATAATATGCGTTCGTGGCATTGCCGTTTCTTCCCCTCTACATGAAATGCCAAAAGCCTGAACGCATCCGTTCAGGCCTTGAAAAGCGTGCTGTCCCTCTGCGCCGGGCGGAATGATGATAGGGGTCTATTCGGTTTGCGCCGCACATTTCTGCAAAGCCCTGTGCCTCGCTTGCCGGGGTATATGCCGCAATACTCTTTTCCGTGTCTTTCCTCATAGCCTTTATGATGACTCCTTTGATCGCGCAGCAGGCATGGCAAGCGCCGCAAGGCTCATGCCGCCCTGCGCCTGCAATATATCTATAAAAGCAGATTGTTGCACGCCTGTCAAGGTTTGTTTTCTCGTTTTTGCCATCCCGGCTCTTTTTTTATGCCGTCATAGCACCGCCTGCTCCTCCCGAAACGAAATCTGCCGTCGAAAAAACGCCCGCCTTTCGGCGGGCGGCGCTCAGCCGGGGCGGAGGTGCTTGCGCCCCAGCGCGTCGTGCGTTTGCTTGCGGTATTCGCTCGGCGACATACCCTTGTACTTGCGGAAGCTGCGGCTGAAATAACACGAATCGTTAAAGCCGCACCGCAGCGCGATGTCTGTCAGGATATCATTTGTCGTATAGATCAGCTCGGCGGCGCGCTCGACGCGGTAATAATTCAGGTAGTCGATCGGCGGGCGGCCGACGATATCCCGGAACACCCGGCAGAAGTAGTTGGGCGCCATGGTCGCCTCAGCGCTCAGCTCGTCGAGCGTGAGCGGCAGACGAAAATCCTTGCGGATGCGCGTGAGCGCCCGCTTGATCTGCTTGGCCTGCTGGGCGCTCTTGTGCTGCTTTTCCGAGGGGACGCCGTAAAAGCCGCCGCGGATGACCGCGCCGACAAAGCCCAGTATCAGTCCGGCGGTCAAAAATTCATGCCCGGCCGACCGGCCGCGGCCTTCCATAAACAGCTGCTCGATGAGCTGCCCGGCGGCATCCTCGCGCGTAAAATGGCGGACGATGTTCGCACCGTGGTTGAGCTCGGTTGCAAAGACGCCCTGCTCGATATAAAGCGCCTGACAAAAATAGTCCAAATCGAGCACGATGCATTCATAAACACTGTCAAAGCCGCATGGAACGCCGCCGTGGATGGTCTCTCCGGGCACGAAGGCAAAGCTGCCCGGCCTCAGCTCATGCACGCTTCCGTCGATGCTGAGCGTGAAAACGCCCCGCAAAACCGAGATCAGCTCACATTCCATATGCCAATGAAAGGGCATATCGTAGCGCGGATGGAGAAAATCCACATAATAATATTCGAGCGGAAAGTTGTTCGATCCGCGCTGCTTGCCCTCATACGCCGCATGTTTTACCATTGTGCAATCCTCATAGAAAAAAGTGAAAATCATCCATGTAATTGTTATTATAGCACAAGCACGGCAGATGTTACAAGGATATACTGAAGTTAGGAGGTGAAAATTCAATGAATTTGGATTCTATCAAGCAAGAAATTTGTGGCATATGTCACAAAATGTGGCAGCTTGGCTGGGTGGCCGCAAATGACGGCAACGTTTCCGCAAGGCTTGCGGACGGCACCTTTCTCGTCACGCCGACCGGCATCAGCAAGAGCTTCATCACGCCGGAAAAGCTGCTGCAAATCGACGCCTCGGGCAAGGTGCTGGCAGGGCAGGAGGGCTACCGCCCGTCTAGCGAGATCAAAATGCACCTTCGCTGCTACGAAAAGCGGCCGGATGTGGGCGGCGTGATCCACGCACACCCACCGGGCGCGACCGGCTTTGCCGTGGCGCACCGCGCGATGGATATGTACAATATGATCGAAACGGTCGCCGTGCTGGGCGCCGTTCCGCTGACCCCCTACGGCACGCCGAGCACGAGCGAGGTGCCCGACGCGATCGAGCCGTATCTCGACCGGCATGACGCGCTGCTGCTGGAGAACCACGGCGCATTGACTGTGGGCAGCGACCTGCTGACCGCCTATTACCGCATGGAAAGCCTTGAGCTGTGGGCAAAAATCACGATCAACGCGATCATCCTCGGCGGCACCCGGGACATCAGCCGCGAAAACATCCAGAAGCTGATCGACCTGCGCGAATATTACGGCGTCACCGGCAGGCATCCGGGCTATGTCAAATACGAGCAGGCGTAGCCGCTGCGTCCGAGGGGAGGGAAACTGACGATGGGCAGCTATCAGGCGCTCGCCTTTGACTTCGGCGCCTCGACGGGCAGAGCCGTGCTCGGTACGCTGGCGGACGGCAAGCTGACCCGCCGGGAGGTATACCGCTTTGACAATACGCCGGTCGAGCTGGACGGTACGCTGTACTGGGATATTGACGCACTGCTTGCAGGCGTGCGCGAGGGCATGGCACGAGCGGAAACGTTTGACAGCCTCGCCTTTGACACATGGGGCGTCGACTTTGGCCTGCTGGACGCGGAAGGGCGGCTGCTCGCCCCGCCTGTGCACTACCGTGACCGGCGCACCGCCGGGCTGATCCCGCGTGTTACGGACAAAGTCGGCACGAATCGGCTGTATCAACTGACCGGCAACCAGATCATGGAGATCAACACCCTGTTCCAGCTTGTCGCGCTGCAAGCGCAGCCCGCGCTGCTGCGCCGGGCGAAGACGCTGCTGTTCATGCCCGACCTGCTGGCCTACCTGATTTCGGGCGCGGCGGTCTGCGAGCAAAGCATCGCCTCGACCAGCCAGCTGCTCGACCCGGCCGGTAAAGACTGGTGCCACGCGCTGCTGGACGAGCTGTCGCTCCCGGCGGACATCCTGCCGCCGGTCATCCCCAGCGGCAGCATCACAGCCACGCTGCCCGGCGGGGCAAAGGTGATAGCGGTGGCCGGGCACGATACCCAGTCGGCGGTCGCAGCCGCGCCGCTGCAAAGCGACCGGGCGGCCTTTCTGTCCTGCGGCACATGGAGCCTGCTCGGCACCGAGCTTGACCGGCCTGTTCTGACCGCCGAAAGCGCGGCGCTTGGCCTATCCAACGAGCTGGGCGCGAACGGCAAAGTCAACTACTTAAAGAACATCGTTGGGCTGTGGCTGCTGCAAGAGAGCCGACGACAGTGGCAGCGCGAAGGCAAGGACTATTCCTTTGCTGCGCTTGAGCAGCTTGCGACGTACGCCCCGCCCTTCCGCTGCTTCATCGACCCGGACGACGCACTGTTCACCTCGCCGGGCGACATGCCCGGGCGCGTGCGCGCCTACTGCCGTGAAACCGGGCAGTATGTGCCGCAGACGGTCGGCGAGGTCGTGCGCTGCATCTACGAAAGCCTGGCGCTCAAGTACCGTCTGGCCCTCGGGCAGCTCGAAGCCGTCACCGACAAACGGTTTGATACGCTGCACATCATCGGCGGCGGCGCGCAGGCCGCGCTTTTATGCCGAATGACCGCATCAAGCTGCGCGATCCCGGTGCACGCCGGTCCGGTCGAGGCGACCGCACTGGGCAACCTACTGGTGCAGTTTGTCGCACTGGGCGCGCTGCCCGATATCGCGGCCGGGCGCGGTCTGATCGCGGCCTGCGAGCCGGTGCAGCTTTATCAGCCCGAGCAGCCCACAGCTTGGCAGCAGGCCTATACAACCTTTGTTCACCATTTGCAGAAAAGGAGCTGATAACATGCAATATCCCAAAATTGGTATCCGCCCGGTCATTGACGGCCGCTGGGGCGGCGTGCGGGAAAGTCTGGAAGACCAGACAATGGGCATGGCGCGCGCGGCGGCCAAGCTCATCACCACCCGCCTGCGCTATCCGGACGGCACGCCGGTACAGTGCGTGATTGCCGAGGGCACCATCGGCGGCGGCGCTGAGGCCGCTGCCTGCGCCGAGCAGTTCTCCAAAGAGAATGTGACGGCCACCCTGTCGGTCACGCCGTGCTGGTGCTACGGCACGGAAACCTTCGACATCGATCCCAAGACCATCAAGGCCGTCTGGGGCTTTAACGGCACCGAGCGCCCGGGCGCAGTCTATCTCGCCGCCGTCATGGCCGCGCACGCGCAGCGCGGACTGCCCGCCTTCTCGATCTACGGCCACGATGTGCAGGACATGACCGACACCAGCGTGCCTGATGATGTGGCCGAAAAGCTCCTGCGCTTTGCCCGCTGCGCGGTCGCGGTAGGCTGGATGAACCGCAAGGCCTATGTCAATATCGGCGGCGTGTCCATGGGCATCGCGGGCAGCTACTGCGACGCGGCGACCATGCAGAAGTATTTCGGCATCCGCGCCGAATGGGTCGATATGACCGAGATCGTGCGCCGCATCACGTTGCAGATCTACGACCACAAGGAGTATGACAAGGCGCTCGCTTGGGTCAAGGCGAACTGCCGCGAGGGCGTTGACTGCAACGCGGGCAAGGCGCTGCCGCGCATCATCACCGACTCCAAGGTAGTGCCCGCCGAGCAGGATTGGGAGTTCGTCACCAAAATGACCATGATCATGCGCGACATCCTGTACGGCAATCCCGCCCTCGCCGAGATGGGCTGGCACGAGGAGGCACTCGGCCGCAACGCAGTCGCGGGCGGCTTCCAAGGTCAGCGCCAGTGGACGGACTGGCTGCCCAACGCGGACTTTACCGAGGCCATCATGGCATCCACCTTCGACTGGAACGGTACCAAGTGTCCGACCGCCTTTGCTACCGAGAACGACACCTGCAACGGCATTGCCATGCTGCTGGGCACGCTGGTGACCGGCTGCGCGCCCTGCTTCCACGATGTGCGCACCTATTGGAGCCCCGAAGCCTGCGCGCGTGTGACCGGCAACAAGCCGGAGGGCGTGGCCGCGAACGGCTTTATCCACCTCATCAATTCGGGCGCTACCGCGCTGGACGGCTCGGGTGCGGCGCGCGGCGCGGACGGCAAGCACTGCATGAAGCCCTTCTGGGAGATGACCGGCGCCGATGTAGCCGCCTGCCTCGAAGCGACCGATTGGTGCCGGGCAAATTACGAGTATTTCCGCGGCGGCGGCTTTTCCAGCCACTTCCGCTGCCGGGCGGAGATGCCGGTCACGCTGCTTCGCCTGAACATCATCGACGGCATTGGGCCGGTGCTGCAGATTGCCGAGGGCCACACGGCCGATCTGGCCGATGCCATCCACCAGCCCATCGATGTGCGCACCGACCGGACGTGGCCGACCACATGGTTCGTGCCCCGGTTGACCGGACACGGCGCGTTCACCGATGTTTACAGCGTGATGGCAAACTGGGGCGCCAATCACGGCGTTACCGTGTACGGCCACGTCGGCGCCGACCTGATCACGCTGGCCTCGATGCTGCGCATCCCGGTCGCCATGCACAACGTGCCGCAGGAGCAGGTCTGGCGGCAGCACGCATGGGCCGCATTTGGCACCGAAGATGCCGAGGCGGCCGATTACCGCGCGTGCGCCGCCTACGGCCCGCTGTATCAATAAAGGGCGCGCCGCTTCAGCGCATACCGATGTGTGTGTCCGCACCAATTTGCGCGTTGAGGGTTTCCTCGCACAGCTTGTTTGCCACAAAGGCGTATAGCAGCCGCGAAAAGGCAAAGCCGAAGAACAGATAGTACACACACAGGACAAACAGCGCGGCGATGAACACCTTGCCGCCGACCGCAAAGGCCGCCACGCCCAGTAAAGCGGGCAGCAGCGCGAGCAGATGCACCCCCGCGACCAGCGGCAGGCGGCTGAGCGTGAGCGCGAACGCATTTTTGACCTGCTCGCCCAGCGGCAGGCGGTAGGTCGCCAGCATCATGTACAGCGTGGGCAGCGTCATACGCCAGATCGCGCACAGCACAGCCGTGAGCAGCAGCGGGATGAGCACCAGCCGCGCACCCCCGGCAAGCTGCGTGCCGTAATAGGCAAGCGCCGCCCAAAGGAGCAGCGGCATGGTCGAGGCCGCGGCTGAAACCGCAAGCGCAGCACCCGGCGCGCTGCGCAGGCCGGAGAGAAAATACTGCCGGGCGAAGCGGCAGTCATCCCTTGCCAGATTGCGCAGCAATAGCGCGCTGCCTGTGCAGAACGGGCCTGTAAACAGCAGGCACGGGATCATGCCCAGCACCCAAGTGCGCGAGAGCGAGAGCAGGTCGGCAAAGGAGCCGTCCCCGCCCATTGCGCCGGCGATGTAAAACAGCCCGGTAAACACCCAGAACAGAAAGGGAAGAAAAACGGCCAGCAACACCAGATTGCACGGGATAAGATCGGTAAAATGGTCGGCAAGGATCAGCCTGACCAGCTCGCGCCGGTTCTGCGGCCGCTCCCCAGCGGTGTATCCCCGCTTATTTTCCGCGGTAAAGGAAGGCCGAAACAAGCCCATGACAACAACCTCCTGCGTTGTGCTGCGAATTTTGGATATATCATAGCAGGGAAACGGAAGGAAGTCAATCAAGCCCCTATGGCGCGCGAGCGTCATAGGGCGGTAAAAAAAGTGATGCAAAGGAGAATGGAAATGAAAAAGATAATTGCAGCGGCACTCATCGGTACGATGTGTCTCTCTCTGGCGGCCTGCGGCGGCACGGCAAACGGCGGCGGCGGCGCGGACGCCAATGCGGGCGGTGCGCAGGGCGGCGTTACGCTGAGCATCATGGGCAACGCCAACGACCTGGCCAAGCCCTACATGACCAAGATGTTCGACCTCTATGAGCAGAAAACAGGCAACAAGCTCGATATCGTGTCCATCGAGGCCTCGACCTTTGACACCGTTGCGACCAGCAAGTTTGCCACCGGTGACATCCCGGATGTATTCGTGCATTTCAACAACTCCTCGCTCAGCAACTACGATGTCGCAAACAACTTCTATTATATGAACGACGAGGCTTGGGTCAGCGACCTGACCGACGGCGCGCACAGCTACGTTCTGGACGCGCAGGGCAACGTCCTCGGTCTGCCGTTCTGGGAAAGCTCGGTCTCGGGCTGCTACTACAACAAGACCCTGTTCGACGAGCTGGGACTCAAGCCTGCGACCACGCAGGCCGAGTTCGACCAGCTCTGCCAAGCGCTGACCGACGCAGGCAAGACCGCGATCTGCTGGCCGGCCAACGGCTGCAACTGGATGTACCAGTTTGGCCTTGACCCCATCTTTGCCGACGACTCTGCCCTGCTTGAAAAGATCAACAAGAACGAGATCCGCTACGCCGATATCCCGGCCGTTGCCGACATGGTGCAGTGGACCAAGAGCGCGGCGGACAAGGGTTGGTTCGGTGCGTCCTACCTGACCGACGGCTGGTCGGATATCAGCCCGATCCTTGGCACCGGTGAGGCCGCGATGGTCTTCATCTGGGACACTTGGTTCTACACCGATTTTGACGAGGGTTACGACTACACCAAGGACGACTTCGCGCTCATGCCGGTGTTCATGAACACCACCAATGAGGGCACCTACGAGGGCGGCAACCTGAACATGATGATGGCCAATAAGAACGGCGGCAACCTCGACGCCGCGCTGTCGTTCATCGCCTTCTGCGCAACCCCGGAAAACTACAACATGGCTTTTGAGGGTGTGTCCACCGTCAGCTGCTTCAAAGGACAGACGACCAACATCCAGTCCGAAATGGTCACCGCTGCGATGGATTCCATCAACCAGCACCAGCGCACCTCGACTGCCGAGCCCAAGGTCATCGGCTACACCCAGAACGAGACCGGCTCGGCCTTCCAAGAGCTGTTCATGGGCAGCGTGGACGTTGCCGGCTGCATTGAGCTGATGGACCAGTACCGCATGACCTCGGCCAAGGCGCTCGGCACGCCCGGCTTCTAATCCCCCTCCCGTCACTCAGCTACGGCAGCACCCAGCGGCCTCCGGCGGTGCGCCGGAGGCCGTATAAAAAGAGAGGAGGATATTTGTGAACAAGGACAAGGTTTATCCGAAATACATGGTCTTTCTGCCGCTGATCTTGTTTGTCATCTTCTTTGTCATCCCATCGACCGTCGGCTATTTATACGCCTTTACCGATTGGAGCGCGACCAGAAGCAAGTTTGGCGACATCTCCTTTGTCGGCTGGAGCAATCTCATTGGCATGATCACCAACCGCAAGGTGCCGGTCGCGCTGGTCAACACGTTCATCTACGCGATCGTCAAAACCGTGGTCGTGACCGTGCTGGGCCTGTTCCTTGCCTATATCTTAAACCGGAAGATCCGCTCCCGCAACGCGCTGCGTACGCTGTATTTTCTGCCAGCAGTACTCTCTCCGCTGGTCGTCGGCCTGATTTTCAGCGCGGTCTTCCAAAACCGGGGCGGCACGGCCAACGCGATCCTGACCCTGCTCGGCATGGAGCCGGTGCAATGGCTGGGCGCGCGGTGGACGGGCGTGTTCGCCATCAGCTTTGCCGAGGTCTGGCGCAACGTCGGCTACGCAATGGTCATCAGTCTGGCTGGTATGCAGTCGATCTCCTCGGATTACATCGAGGCGGCGCATATCGACGGCGCGAACGAATGGCAGACCTATGTGCATGTGACCCTGCCGCTCATCATGCCGACCGTCAACGTCAACATCCTGTTCAGCCTGATCTACGGCCTGAAGATGTTCGACCTGATCTATGTGATGACCGCCGGAGGACCGGGCGGCAGCACGGAGAGCTTTGGCACGCTGATGCTCAACGAAATGGGCGCGGGACGGTATGCGGCCTCGGTCGCGGTCAACCTGATCTTCACGGTCATACTGGTCATCGTTGCAGTGCTGTATAAAAAATTCAGCGAAAGGTGGGAGCGCGCCGTATGAACCATGCGGAAAAGAAAAAGAACGCGCTGTTCGGCGCGCTGCTCTGGATACTGAGCCTTATCATCATCTACCCGCTGCTCATGGTCATCCTGGCCTCTTTTAAGGAAAAGCGCGAGGCCGGCAGCCTGAATATTACCCTGCCGCGCGCGTGGCTGTGGGAGAACTACCTTGAGGTCTTCGAGCGCGGCGACATCCTGCGCTGCCTGTTCAACAGCGTTTTCGTATCGGTTATCACGGTCATCATCGTCATCGCCACCGCGTCGCTGCTCAGCTACGCGATCGTCCGGCGCGACACGCCGGTCTGCCGCCTGATCGACAAGCTGCTGACCTTCGGCATCATCGCGCCCTTCGCGGCCATGCCCACCATGCAGCTGTTGCAGCTGATGGGCATTTACGGCAGCCTGTGGGGCATGATCTTTGTGTATTCGGCGCTGTATCTGCCGTTTTCCGCTATGATGATCACCAGCTACATCAAGGGACTGCCCAAGGATCTGGACGAGGCCGCCGTGATAGACGGCGCGACCGGCATGGGGCTGTTCGTGCGGATCATCGTGCCGCTGCTCAAGCCGATCGCGGCGACTGTTATGATACTGGTTTTCATGTGGAGCTGGAACGAGCTGCAGATCCCGATGTACCTGCTCAAATCGTCGGCGCAGTATACGCTGCCGATGTCGGTTTACAGCTTCTATGGCGCGTTCAGCACCAGCTGGAATCTGGTTTGCGCGGATGTGATCGTGGTCTCGCTGCCGGTCATCCTGCTGTATGCGTTCGCGCAGAAATATGTCATCTCCGGCATGACGGCCGGCGCGGTCAAGATGTGATAAAATGGAGGGCGTTTTGATGAACCGATTTCAACCGACTTGGAACTCGCTGCACGGGCGCAAAATGCCGCCGTGGTATGACGAGGCAAAGCTCGGCATCTTCATTCACTGGGGACTGTATTCCGTGCCCGCATTCGCCCCGCCTGTGGGCGAGCTGGGCGCGATACCCGATACCGAGTGGTTTATCTGTAACCCATATGCGGAATGGTATTACAACTCGGTCAATGTCGGCGAGGGGCCGACCTATCAGCACCATTTGAAGACTTATGGTAAGGATTTCGCCTATGAGCAGTTCGCTGACATGTGGAAGGCGGAAAACTGGGATCCGGACGCTTGGGCCGCGCTCTTTGAAGCGGCGGGCGCGAAATATGTCGTGCTGGTCACCAAGCACCACGACGGCTTCTGCCTGTATCCCAGCCGGTATACCTCCTATCACGCGCTAAACCGCGGTCCCCGGCGCGATATCGTGGGCGAGCTGGCCGCGGCGGTGCGCAGGCGCGGCCTGCGGTTTGGCTGCTATTACTCGGGCATCATCGACTGGCGCTTTATGCACGAGCCGATCTACACCGATTGGGACTGCCGCAACCTCAACTGCCCAACCTATGAATACGCAGACTATGCCTTCAAGCAGTGGCTCGAGCTGATCGACACCTACCGGCCGGACATTCTGTGGAACGACATCGGCTGGCCGTATGCCGGGGAGCGCCAGCTGCCGCATCTGCTCGCGCATTATTACAACACCTGCCCGGACGGCGTGGTAAACGACCGCTTCAACGACCTGTGGCATGATTTCTGGTGCAAGGAATACCAGCAGGGGGCGGTGAACCGCGAGGAGAAATGGGAGATGACGCGCGGCCTCGGCCTGAGCTTTGGCTACAACGCTGAGGAAGGCCTCGAGCACATTCTCTCCCCCCAGCAGCTGACCGGCCTGCTGTCGAGCACGGTGGGCAACAACGGCAATCTGCTCATCAATGTCGGCCCAATGGCCGACGGCACCATCCCGGCCTTGCAGGAGCAGAGCCTGCGCGGCATGGGAGATTGGCTGCGCACAAATGGGCAGGCCATCTATGCCACCCGCCCGGACGAGCAGGCGTCGCTTGCGGCAGACGGGCTGCTCGTCCACTTCACCCGCAGCGGCGCGCGGCATTTTGCCATCGTCGAGGGGCTGGACGAGCAGGAGCGGCTTATCCCCGGCCTGCGGGGCGCATACCGTGCGCTGGACGAGACAGCGGGCGTGCGCCTGCGCGCGACCGAGCAGGGCATTGCCGCTGCGGCCGCGCGGGCAAACGGCTTCCCGGTCGTGCTGGAAAGACTGTCCTGATACCCCGGCAACGATGAAAAACCAAGTCCGCAGCGGCCACTCCACCGCAATGGCGCTGCGGACAGACAAAAAGGAGGAAAACGCCGCTTCACTTGCGGTGCGGCAGTGTGGAGACCTGCCGTAACGCGGCGCGGGCAAGCCCGGCCGCAAGGCCGCCCACCGCACAAGCGGGGCGGCCAAAGTGATACCGCCATGGCAACTGTCGTATTGAACAAAATCAAGAAAATCTATCCGAACGCCGCCAAAAAGCGCAAGAAAAAGGAGGCGGAGAAAAAGACCAACCTGCAAGTGACCGACGAGGGCGTGCTGGCTGTGCAGGAGTTCAACCTTGAGATCGCGGACAAGGAGTTCATCGTGCTGGTCGGCCCGTCCGGCTGCGGCAAATCGACCACGCTGCGCATGGTCGCCGGGCTGGAGGAGATCAGCGGCGGTGATCTGTACATCGACGGCAAGCGCATGAACGACGTCGACCCCAAGGACCGGGATATCGCAATGGTCTTCCAGAACTACGCGCTGTATCCGCACATGACTGTTTTTGAGAACATGGCATTTTCGCTCAAGCTAAAAAAGGTCAGCAAGGATATCATCGAGCAGAAGGTGCGCGAGGCGGCCGAGATACTCGACATCACGCAGTATCTGGACCGCAAGCCCAAGGCGCTCTCCGGCGGCCAGCGGCAGCGCGTAGCCATCGGCCGCGCGATCGTGCGCAACCCCAAGGTCTTTCTGATGGACGAGCCGCTCTCCAATCTGGATGCCAAGCTGCGCAACCAGATGCGCGCCGAGATCCTCAAGCTGCGCCAGCGCATTGATACGACGTTCATTTACGTCACCCACGACCAAACCGAGGCCATGACGCTGGGCGACCGTATCGTCATCATGAAGGACGGCGTCATCCAGCAGGTCGGCACACCGCAGGAGGTATTCGACCACCCGGCCAACCTCTTTGTCGCGGGCTTCATCGGAATGCCGCAGATGAATTTCTTCGAGGCCGAGCTGCAGCTTTCGGAGGACGGATATGCGGTCGCGCTGGGCGGCGTTGCGATACCGATCTCGGCGGAAAAGCAGGCCAGACTGCGGCAAAACGGTATCAAGGCGCAGCCGGTCACGCTGGGCATCCGCCCCGAGCACATTTCGCTGACGGGAGACAGCACGCGTATGCTGCGCGGCACGGTCGATGTCAGCGAAATGATGGGCAGCGCCATCCACCTGCACGTCAATGTGCTTGGCCGGGACGCGATCATCATCGTGCCGACCACCGAGTTGGACGCGAATGGGCACAAAACGGTAAACACCATCGGCCACGCAATCGCGTTCACCTTCAGCGGCAATCTGGTTCACCTGTTCGACCGGGAATCGGGCAGCAATCTCGAAGCCTGAGCATAGCAAAGCGCGGCACGGAAAAGACTTCCGCGCCGCGCCTTTTGCTGTCTGCCAAGAAAGGCGGCGGCCTATCACCGGCGCGCTTCTTTGTCCACGCGCGCCGGTTTGACGGGCTGCGCGGGCGGCCGCTCGGAAAAGCCCTCTCCGAACACCTCGCTCGTCTCGGTCACCATGACAAACGCGGCCTCGTCCAGTTCCTGCGCCGCACGGCGCACCAGATAAGCCTGCGATTTAGAGCAGGCGCAGAGCAAAACGTCCCGCGTTTCCCCCGTGTAGCTGCCCCGCGCCCGTAGCTCGGTCGCGCCCCGGCCGATCAGCTCATTGATATGCCGCGCGATCTCCTCTCCCCGGCCGGTGATGATGATGAGCAGCGCGCCCGCACCGATGCCGTACATGATCTTATCAATCACGACCGAGGTCAGCAGCATGGCGGTCAAGCCGTAGAGCACGGCATCCGCGTTGCCGAACACCGGCCAGCCCAGCAGGATGACCACCAGATCAATGGCCATTGTCACCATGCCGATGGACAGATGCGGGCGCAGCGCTTTGACCGACATGGTCAGAAAATCCGCCCCGCCCGAGGACGAGCCGCGCATATAAAAAAGCGCCGAGCCGATGCCCAGAAAAATGCCGGAGTAGAGCGCCGCCATGAACTGCACGCCGGTGTAGGCCGGCAAACGCGGAAAAACGATATCCAGAAACACGGTGCACACGCACATGGTCTTGATGCTTTTCAGCTCAAAGCGTCTGCCCAGTATCCGAAAGCTCAATAGCATCAGCGGTATATTGAGCAGCAGCGTGGTCAGGCCAATGGGCAGCGCCCACAGATGATTGGCGATAAGGGCAAGGCCGGTCAGTCCGCCCGGCGCAAAATTGCCCATTTTGGCAAAGGTATACACACCCATTGCATAAAAAATCGAACCGATGATGTCATAAGCCAAATCAAGCGCCAGCTCTTTGGCGGTTGCTGCCTTCAAGCCCATCCCCCTCCTCCATGCATCATAACGCGCGCGGGAACGCTTTTATTGTATGCTTTTCTCTCCGTTTCATCCAAGGCCGCGCACGCAGGACTCATATCCGCGCCTTGCAATCGTGCACTGTTGTTGTTAATATAAGGATAGGATACCCGTTTTACATCCGGGCGGTGCGCGCCGCCCCGGCAGGAGGTAGTGCAATGATCCACACCGTAACGCTCAATCCCGCACTGGATAAAACCGCCCGGATACCGGGGTTTTCACCGGGCACGGTCAACCGTGTCACGGCCATGCGCACCGACCCTGGCGGCAAGGGGCTGAATGTCTCCAAGGTCGTTGCCGCACTAGGCGGCACGAGCACCGCCATCGGCCTGCTGGGCGGCGCGACCGGCCGCTGCATCGCAGACGCGATGCATATACCCGGCGTGCTTTGCCGGTTCACCTTTATCGAGGGAGAGACCCGCACAAATCTCAAGGTGGTCGACCCTGTAAAGCATACGAATACCGAGCTGAACGAGCCGGGTTTGACCGTCCGCCCCGCGGTGCTGGATGACATGCTGGCCTCGCTGGCCGAAAGCCTGCGCCCCGGCGATATCATCGTGCTGTCCGGCAGCCTGCCGCCGGGCGCACCGCCGGACACCTATAGCCGGTGGGGCACGGTGTGCCGCGCGCGCGGCGCGCATGTCTTTCTGGACGCAGACGGCGCGCCCCTAGCGCATGGTCTAAAGGCCATGCCGTATCTGGTCAAGCCGAACGAGCACGAGCTGTCCCGGCTGACCGGCCGCGCACTGACCACAGCCGACGATCTGCTTACCGCCGCGCGCAGCCTCATTTCGGACGGTGTGGAGCGCGTGGTCGTCTCGATGGGCGAGGCGGGCGCGCTGTTCGTCAGCCGGGCAGGCGCTTACCGCGCCGAGGGACTGCGCGTACCGGTCGGCAGCACGGTCGGTGCGGGCGACAGCATGGTTGCCGCGCTGGCTTACGCGGCCGAGCAGGGCATGGACGAAACCGATACCATCCGCTTGGCCGTCGCCGCGAGCGCGGCCAATGTGATGTGCAGCGGCTCACAGCCCGCGACGCACGATGCGGTCGAGCAGCTGCTAGCGTGCGTTGTTTTTCACCGGCTATGAAGATATGCGTCGCTCCCCGTGCGGGGAGCGACTGCTCCTCGCTGAGTCCCTGCTGCTGGAAGTAGATTTCAATCCACGCTCCCCGTGCGGGGAGCGACATTTTGACGCGGCGGCAATCAGCGAACCCATAACGATTTCAATCCACGCTCCCCGTGCGGGGAGCGACCTTTGCTCGCGCCGTATTCGGCCTGCTCCTGTGTATTTCAATCCACGCTCCCCGTGCGGGGAGCGACAAAAGATGTTCAGCGACTCTTTGAGCTTAAAAAGATTTCAATCCACGCTCCCCGTGCGGGGAGCGACTGGATGCAGCGGAGCTAGAGCGGCTGCGCCTCGACATTTCAATCCACGCTCCCCGTGCGGGGAGCGACGTTGCTCATATTGGTTTTCCTCCTGTTGTCATTTTATTTCAATCCACGCTCCCCGTGCGGGGAGCGACACACCGAGACCGATGTGCTCAGTCCCACTACGGAATTTCAATCCACGCTCCCCGTGCGGGGAGCGACGCGTCCGTAAGTATTACGCCAGACAGTACTGCAATTTCAATCCACGCTCCCCGTGCGGGGAGCGACTGCCCTTATCGGCCTACCTCATCCACTACCTCACAGATTTCAATCCACGCTCCCCGTGCGGGGAGCGACGCATGGCAGCTACGCGGAGCACGACGTGCAACCGATTTCAATCCACGCTCCCCGTGCGGGGAGCGACAGCAAATATACACAAACTTATATCCTCAGATTTATTGATACTGCACCACTTGCGCCTCTAATTTACCGGCAAACCGCCCACGCATTGCGCGCACTACCCTCCAAAGGCAGGAAAAGTGCAGAATCCCCGGTGCGAACCTGCCAGGAAAACCGCGCATGCTTACCCTTCGCGCGCTCAAATCAGCAGTGTCCCTTCCGGGAGATAGGATACCTTGCAGCCGAAATGCTCGATCTTGCTTTCGTACCGTTTACCCAAATAATAAAACCGCAGACTGTCCTTTTCGGCATCCATGATAGACAGCAGTTTTGCTTGCAGCAGCTTGCACTGTGCCGGCTCGAGCAGACATTCAAACACCGAGCACTGCACCCGTTGACCATAGTTGACGCACTGCTTTGCGATCTGCCGCAAGCGTTTTCTGCCGGCCGCATCCTCCGTATTCACATCATAGGTGATCAATACCAGCATCGTCTCCTCACTTCCACAAAAAGGGCGGATATTCATCCAGATCGCCGCGGAGGCAACGCGCCAAAAGCAACGCTTGCAAATACGGAACCAGTCCCCAAGGGAGCTTTTCGCCCACAAACGGATGCGTCAAAGTCTCTCGCTTGCGCTCCTGCCAGCGCTGTAGGAAGGTGCGCCGGGCATCGCCGGTCAACCATACCCCGCCGCCCTCTCGGTATGTAAAATCCTTTTCCTTGAATATACGGTTATTAATCGTGGTTAATACAAACCGCTCGGCGATGCAGGGGCGCAATTCTTCCATCAAATCCAAGGCAAGCGAGCTGCGGCCGGGGCGGTCCCGGTGCAGGAAACCCACATAGCTATCCAGCCCCACGCTCTCGAGCGCCGCAGCACAATCGTGGGACAGCAGGCTGTACGCGAAGGAGAGCAGCGCGTTGACCGGGTCGAGCGGCGGACGGCGGCTGCGGGTCTGGAATGAAAAAACCGACCGGTCGCCCAAAATTAGTTGGTCCAATACACCAAAGTATGCGGCCGCCCCCGCCCCCTCCTTACCTCGCAAGCTGTCCAGCGCGGTCTCCGATGCGATCTGCGGCAGCAGCGCCTTGAGCTGATCGGAAACCACCGCCAGCCGCTGTCCGTCCACACGCAGCGCATGATCCCGGCGGGTGCGCTCGATACTCCGGCGGGCATTATAAATCTTGCCGAACACCATCGAGCGGGCAATGCGGCAGCTTTGTGCTGGGTCGTCCGCCATGCGGTACTGCGTGCGGCGGAGCAGCACATTGCCGTTCGCCTCGCCGCACACCCGCGCGAGAAATTTACCCTGCGGGGTACAGAACGCCAGCGCAATACCCCGCCGGGCGCAAGCGCCCATCAGCGCCGGCGATGCGCCCGGGTAACCAAAGGAGAGAATACCCGACAGTGTGTGCAGCGGATATCTGGCCACAACCGCCTTATCCCGGCTGGCGACCACATTCTCCCCATCCAGCGATAAATAAACATCCTCTGAAGTGACAAACAGGGTATTGAGCAGCTGTCTCATCATGCCTCCTCCATCGCCTGCCGCAGATATACACCGGCCTGCCCGCGCCGCAGCAGGACGGATAGGCACAGCTCCCGCAGTGAGCAGGCGTTACAGGCTTTGCTCGGCCTTACCTTAGGCGTATGCCCGCGGTGGTAAAGCTGGTGCATCTCCTCCAGCATATCGCGCACCTGCCCGCGCAGCGCTTCGGTTAAGGGAAGCACCGTGCGCCGCCGGGTCTCACCATAGAACAGCGCTCCCTCCGGTATCGTGCAGCAAAGCATCTCCTCGAGGCACATCGCCTGCGCGCAAAGCTGCAATGCGTCGGCATTATGCACCTTGGGTGCGCCCCGTTTATACTCAACAGGGTAGGGCTGCCAAAGTCCGCCTTCACCGTGCAGCGGCACGCCCTGTGGGCTGGCATGGCATTCCACCACGTCGCATTTCCCCGTCACACCCAGACGCGCGGAAAACACCGGCAATCCCCGCAGGATCAGTGTGTCCCCCCTGCGCTCGCGCTGGCTTTCGTCATGCGCGCGAGCGTGGAACAGCCCACCCTCTACCGTGCGCAGATTGTCCTGCCACTGGCTTTCAATATGAATCAGCGCCCATTGCCGGCGGCAAAAGGCGAAATGCTGCAAGCCGGAAAGCGCAAGCCACTCCTCCTCGCGGCAGCTCATCCCATGCGCTGGCAGGTAACGCCCGCCGGCAGGGCAGCTTCATCCACCGTGACCACATAGTCCTGATAGCTGCGCGCAGGCAGCGGGTCGGCGGCGTTCCTTCTGGTTATCTGCACGGTGTCAAACAGCTTCCAAGCCGGGGCGCAGCCCAGCTCGCAATCATGCTTGAAAACAATCAGCTCGCGCACCGCCATCTTGCCGCGTGCGGCCGATCGGTCGTGCTCGAACATATTGAGGATGGCCTCCCACAGCAACTGCAGATCATCCTCCGAAAAGCCGGTGGTCTTGCGAGCAAGGTTCGCCGAGATATAGCCCTCACAGCGGTACAGTCCATAGGGGATGATGTCCTTGCGCCCCATCTCCGTGCCCTTTCTCTCTGCGTCGGCCTCGGTAGTGATGGCCACGCGGGTGATGGTGACCTCCTGCGGCATCACCGGCTCGATGCTGCGCGCAAAGCCCAGCTGTACCGGGCCGCGCACCTGCCCGCAGTTGAGCGCGCCCTTTACAAAGGTGGTCATGACCGCGCCAAAGGTGCGGATGTCATAAAAGTTAGCGCACATCCAGTCGCGTATCTTGCGATCTAGTTCGGGATCGTTCTTTTTCTTTTCCTTTACCGTCTTTTCATTCACATCCAGCTGGACATAGGCTTCGGCGTCGCTGCGGTTGAGCGGTACGCCATCCTTAATGTAGATGCGATAGCCTGCGGCATCCTCCTTGACCATTTCAACATAGTTGCGGATCTTGCGCTTCAGGCACACGTCGGTGACAAGGCCAAGGCCGGTCTCCGCGTCGACACGGGGCATATTGCCCGCGTCTGGGTCGCCGTTTGGATTGCCGTTTTCCACATCAAACAGAATAACGAATTCATAGCGGTTTTTGATGGGTTCAGACATATGATTTCTCCTCCTTTTTCTCATAACGAGCCTGTGTCTGCTGGTAATAACCGATCTGGAACGCGCCCTGCTGCTTCAGGTTCAGGCAGTCGGGAAAATCCTCGTCCAGCCTGTCCATCAACGCGGTCAGCTGCTTGGCATAGTAGACACGCAGACCGTTGTCCATTTTTTTCAGATGCGCCTGCGCCAGCTTAATGAGCGTTGGAAATGTGTAGGACGGGGTAGCGCAGGCAGAACTGAAATACTTGTCCGTAATGGTCGTGTTTATGCCGGGGTTCGCAGCCGATTGGATGGCCTCCAGCATGGAGAACAGCCGCCCGAGATTGTAAGGGATATTGGTGCTTTCAGGGTTGAGAGACACGGTTAAAACCTCCTTTGGTACATCAGCATTGGGGTGTTTCAGATAATACGCCTTCAAAATGGCCGCGCGCCCGCGGGTGACTTTTTGCTCTGCGCGGATGCGCAGGGCGACGCCCACCCGCAGCGTAGCAGGATAAGGGGTATCGGTCAGCACTGCGCGCAGCACCTCGCCGGCCATATTGGGCGCAGGCTTTTTGTCCTGCGCATGTTGGTTGACCGTCTCGGCGAGCAAGCTGTTGATCGACAGTGTTTCGGCCTTGTCAAATGCGGGGCGCACGATTTCCAACCGCGCGTAATGCGCCTGCACGTTTTTTAAAAAGCCGCCAAACGTATTGCGCAGGAAAAACCGTACCGACAGCCGTGCCGCGTTGGGCGACAGGCCGAGAATGTAAAAGTCCATATTGGGGTCGAGCCTTTCGTCCTCATAGCAGACCGCTTGACCCGCGCACAGCTTTTCTACCATGCCCCGCAGATCGTTTTCGCTGTACGAAGCCGCGAACGCGACCAGAAGAGATTGGTACGCCGTCTCGCCGCTCTGCGCCCAGCAGACCACGGTAGCGTCGCCCACCCGATAGACGCGGTCGCGGTCGGCCAGCAGATGGTTGAGCGCGGTGGTATAGGCAAAGGCGGCAAATTTACCGGTGGGGGCGTTCAGGCTCTGTTCCTTTCCGTAGGAGCAAAATGCTGTCCCGTTGAAGGACACCAGCGCGGCGCCGCTCGGCTGTGCGCCCGCAACATTTTTGATGGAGGGATGCACGCTCTCCGCCGGGCAGGTTTCTCCGGTGACCAAACAGACCATCTCCGGCCCCTCGCCCGCTGCCTGATAATACGCATCCCACGCCTGCCGTACCGCCGCGTCGCGGTGGACAAACGTGCCCTGACAGCGAAATACCAGATTTGCACCCGACAATATCTCTTCCAGATGCTCCTGCAGCGCCGGATGTTCCCGCGCCTGCGCGGGCTGCCATGTGCGGAAAAAGGCCAACAGCGCGCGGGCTGCCGGCGCATCCACCCCGTCCAGCAGCTTTTCGTGCAGCGCCTTGCAGGCGGCAAAACGCTTCTGCGTCTGCTCCGGCTTGCCCTTGTTATCCATACCAAGGACATACCCAGCATTATCGCAAAGGAAGTTGGCCTCTATGTTGCTGGCCCTCTTGACTGGCGCGGGCAGCAGCATGGACTGCGGCGCCAGCACGGTCTTTTTACCCCTTGCCTGCTCAGTCTTGACCAGAAGCACTTGCTCCAGCGCGCCGCTCTCGTCAATACACAGCGCGAAGGAGACGCCGACCTGTCCCCAACCGTAGGGCGCGATCTCACCGTGCGCGGCCAGCGCTTGATAATAGTCAGTCAGCGCTTGTAAGATCATCCCCGCACCTCCCCGCTGTCCCGTGCCGGTACGGTCAGCACGCCGTTTTCCAATCTTGCTCGAAAGAACAGCGGGCGAATGTCTTGCAGGTCGGTGTAATCCATGTCATACAGCATCCAGCCCAAGTCCTTTTCGCCCAACAGCTCGTCCGGGCAGGGTGGGATCTGCTCGCACCACCGAAAATGGGCGGGCATCTCCCGGCAGCCAAAGTAGGGCTGGCTGTAACACTGGCCTTTTTTGATGCGGCGCTTGACGATATCCTGAAATTTGCCTGGATTATCGCCCGGCGCGGCCTTGTTTGTCATGTCGAAATGTGCCTCGATGACATAGCGCACATCCCGCAGCAGCAGGGCGGCACGCTGCTGGATATCTCCGGAAGTGCTCAGATACAGCGTGCCCTGTCCACGCTCCATCACCGTGCGGGCAGTGCGCGCGGAGATGGCGCTTTTGACCTCGTTGCGGCGCAGGTTGGTAAACCGGATAGGGGCGCACACATGGATTCGGTCGATCACCCACTGCAATCCGGGGTGCAGGTAGATAGATTCGATTAACCCCCGTGCCGCCGAGGGCGTCATCACATCGTAGCTGACCCGTTCCGTTTTGAGCTCTGGATGCGAGTAGAGGGCATAGTTCCCCCAGACCTCCAGACAGATTGACATGGGCATTTACTCCTTTCGTTTGTCTTTGGTTAAATTTGGATGTATTTACATAATACATTACCAATTCTTAAAAATCAACAAATTTTTCATGTAAAATTTAATAGAAATATCTTGACAGAAATGGTTGCATTGTACTATGATAAATTTGTCAGGCCAGTGCCTGTGAGTTGAAATATGTATAATTTCATACCGGCTTTGGGGTGCGGAGGTATTACTATATACCTCCGCACCAGCCGTTTCCATGCTATTGTGGACTCATACAAACAGTGCTTTTCCGTTATCAGCCTCAAGCGGCAGGCCGGTCTGCTCCCGATACAGCGCGGTGTTCAGCAAAATGGCCGAGCCGTCCTCCAGCACCTCCAAATCGCCCGCACGCTCCAGCGCGGCAAAGTGCTGCGCGTAAACGGACACACCGTACTGCCCCAAGCGGCGGAACAGACTGCGGCTGCGCTCCCCCGCACGCAGGCGTGCCGCGAGCGCCTCACCCTCGCCCAGCGGCACATATACGGTCTGCGTGGGGCTGTCGATGAGCCGAACGCGCGCGGCCACCGTGCGGAAAGGGAGCAGCCTGCTCTTGTCACGCATGGTATGTAAAATGTGCTGCACATCCTGCGCCTGCTCGCCCTTTAGGTCAAGCAGCTGGCTAAAATAATCCCGGATCGCCTCCCGGGAAGCGACGTCACTGTGCTTTGCCATCACCTGCCGCCCCACGCCGACGGCTGTGGCGAACAGCGGCGGCACCTGTGTTTCGCTTTCAAAAACTGTAACGATGCTCTCCTCCGCCGACGCGCCGCCCTCTCGGTTGCACCGTCCGGCGGCTTGCAGAATGGAGTCCAGTCCGGCCTGCTCACGGTACACCGCGGGAAAATCCACATCCACCCCGGCTTCGATCAGCGAAGTGGCCACCACGCGGCAGGTCAGTCCCGCCCGCAGCCGGCGGCGCACCTCCTCCAACTGGGCGCGGCGGTGCGCGGGGTACATCAGCGTGGACAGATGGAAGCATCCCTCACCCGTCAGCCGTGCGAAAACCTCCTGCGCGCTTTTCCGGGTGTTGACGATGCACAGCACCTGCTCTTGCCGGTTCAGCTGCGCGGCCAGCTCCTCCGGGCTGAACCGCCCGACGTGACGGATGGTCGTGCGCCGGAACAGTTCCCAGTCGCACACGGCGGGCGGGCAGAGTTCGACCGCCGTATGCCCGGGCAGAAAGTCCTCAAAAATCGGCGCAAGGGCGGGCTGGGTGGCCGTGCACAGCACAGCCGAAACGCCGTAATACTTGAGAAGCTGGCAAATGGCAAATACACACGGACGCAAATACGACAGCGGCAGCATCTGCGCCTCATCGAAGATGACCACACTGTCGGCAATGCTGTGCAGCTTGCGGCACTGGGACGGGCGGCAAGCGTAAAGCGACTCAAAAAACTGCACCGCCGTCGTCACGATAATCGGCATATCCCAATTTTCCGTTGCCTGCGACAGGCGCACCGTCCGGGGGTCGGCCTCTTCCTGTATGTCATACAGCATATTGGAATGGTGCTCGAGCACGTTTTCTTCGCCTAAGATACCCCGAAAAACCTCAGCTGTCTGCTCGATGATCGAGGTATAGGGGATGACATAGATGATACGCCGCAGGCCGCGCGCACGGGCGTGCGCCAGCGCAAAAGCCAGCGAGGACACCGTCTTGCCGCCCCCAGTGGGCACAGTCAGGGTGAAAAGGCCTCTGTCGCGCTGCTCCCCCTGCCGGATGCACTGCTGCAAGATGGCATTGCGCTGCCGATCCAGCGCCCTCTGGGGCGCACTCCATTTGGCGATATGCGCTTGCAGCCTATCCCACAACTGCGCAATCGTCGCGCCGCCCTGCGCTCTCTCCTCGCCGGTCATGAACGCTTCGGTGTCCAGATAGTCGGCGTCCACCAGACAGGAGTACAGCATCCGAATAAAGAACATTGCCTCCGCAGCATCGTTTTCGCAAGGCAGCCGCGCCGGTGCGGGCAGCGATACCTCGTCCCGCCAAGCATCAGCGCACTCGAGCTTGCCCTGCTCTGCCTTGTTTATGCGTCCGAGAAAGGTCGCGCTCCCCGGCGGGTCAGTCCGCGCGCCGCCATCGGGCAGCCCGCCATGGTGCCCTGCGACGGCAAATGCAGCGCTTACCTGACCGGCTTTCAGGCATTCGGCCGCACCGGCTGTCGCATGATCGACCTTCGGCCCTCCCCTCAGCCGTTTTTGAAACGCTTCGGAATATTTACCGATGTCGTGCGCAAGACCGGCGAGCGCGGCCTGCTCTCCCCCTCCAAACGGCTGCGCGAAGCGCCGCGCCCGTGCGGCTGTTGCAGTCAGATGCGCCAAAACCGTCTGCTCCCGTCCGTCGGCGGCAATATGCGCCAGATATGGCTTGTTCTCCATTGTGCATCTCCTCCACTCATGTGATTATGGGGGTACCTTGTAGCAATCATTTTACCAGCTGCTTTGTCCCATAAACCGTACTTTGTGCAGCCCGGTCTATCTGACCAAGCGCGCGCATCGCGCTGTCCCCCACTGCTGCGCACTGCATCAAAAGACAGCGCGGCTAAAAACACGATAAGGTATCCCCTTTTGTTTGTCAACAGCGCGGAAATCGGCGGCCGTGAAAATCCCTGCCCACGGCTGTCATCGGAAGGCGACGCGCCGCGGCAAAGCAATTTTTTCGACAGTCCGCCTGCACCGAGAAAAGTTTTTTCCTACAAGAGCGAAGAATTTTCTATCGTTATTTTCCAGTCAAGCCGTTACAATAGAGGCAATCCAAGCGGCGTTGCCAAAGACGCCCATAACCCTAATGAATTTGAAGGAGGAACTATGATGAAGAAGAAAATTGCACTGATTCTGGCCGCCGTCATGATGCTGGGCTTGTTTGCCGGCTGCGGCGGCAACCAGCAGACCACCACGCCCCCGGCCAACGGCGGTGATACAGCCGCTGCCGGCGCGCTTGATGTGGCTGTGTTCTATTACAACTATTCCGATGTGTACATCTCCAGCGTGCGCAACGCGATGGACGCTCTGTGGGCGGATGCCGGCATCACCTACACCAACTATGACGGCGCCGGCAATCAGGCGCAGCAGACCGACCAGATCAACACCGCCATCTCCAACGGCGCTAACCTGCTGGTCGTGAACATCGTTGAGACCTCGTCTCCCGACGCTGCCCAGAACGCTGTCGAGGCTGCCAAGACCGCCGGCATCCCGATCATCTTCTTCAACCGCGAGGTTTCGACCGATGTGGTCAACAGCTATGACAAGTGCGCTTTCGTCGGCACCGATGCTCCCGAGGCCGGCCACATGCAGGGCCAGCTGATCGGCGAGTATCTGCTTGCCAACTATGACGCGGTCGACCTCAACGGCGACGGCAACATCTCCTATGTTATGTTCAAGGGTCAGGAAGGCAACGCCGAGGCTGAGGCGCGCACCCAGTACGGTGTAGCGGATGCCAACGCCGTTCTGACCGCAGCCGGCAAGCCTGAGCTGATGTACTACAACGCCGCCGCTGCCGACAAGTATCTGGTTGACCAGACCGGTAACTGGTCGGCACAGGCCGCCAACGACTACATGGCCACCATCCTGCCCGAGTACTCCGAGGCCAACGGCAACATGGTAGAGCTTATCATCTGCAACAACGACGGCATGGCTGAGGGCGCGATCTCCGCGCTGCAGGGCGCTGGCTATAACCTCGGCGACGGCGCGAGCAAGACCATCCCTGTCTTCGGCGTGGACGCAACCGACTCCGCCAAGCAGCTGATCGACGAGGGCAAGATGACCGGTACCATCAAGCAGGACGCTGAGGGTATGGCCTCCACCATCATGAATCTGGTGAGCAGCGTCAACGCCGGCGGTGCGCTGATGGACAACACCGCTGACTTCAACGTTGACGAAGGCGTTGCCAAGATCCGCGTTCCCTACGGCACCTATACCGGCCAATAAGCAAACCCGGAAGGCTTTGGCCCCAGCCGGATAACCAACCGATGAGCGGGGCTGTCAGTTGTGACAGCCCCGCTTTCTTTCAAAGCAAGCGGCCAGCAACCGGGGTCGCTTGCTGTTACGCGGCGGAGCCTCTGCCTGAGACGCGCCCCAAGGCTCGTTTGAGGCGGGCGCTTACGCAAACCATACGAAAACGAAGGAGGAAACGTGAATATGGCGCAGCCGGCATTGTTGGAAATGCGAAATATCACAAAGGAATTCCCCGGTGTCAAGGCGCTGGACGGGGTATCCCTCACAGTCCGTTCCGGCACGGTCCACGCCCTGATGGGCGAGAACGGCGCGGGCAAATCCACGCTGATGAAGTGCCTTTTCGGCATCTATAACCGAGACAGCGGCTCGATTACGATGGACGGAAAGGAAATCAACTTCAAAAGCTCGAAGGACGCGCTGGAAAACGGCGTGGCCATGGTGCATCAGGAGCTGAACCAAGCCCTGACCCGCACTGTCACCGATAACCTGTGGCTCGGCCGCTATCCCAAGGTGGGCGGTATCATGGTCAGCGAAAGTATCATGCGCAAGCGCACCCGGGAAATATTTGACGAGCTGAACGTGCATGTCGATCCCAAGGCCGTCATGTCCACCCTGCCCGTTTCCCAGCGGCAGATGGTCGAGATCGCCAAGGCCGTCAGCTACAACGCAAAAATTATCGTGTTTGACGAGCCGACCTCCTCGCTGACCGAGGCCGAGGTAGAGCATCTGTTCCGCATCATCGACATGCTCAAATCTCGCGGCTGCGGCATCATTTACATCAGCCATAAGATGGATGAGATCCTGCGCATCAGCGACGACGTCACCATCATGCGCGACGGCACTTGGGTGGCCACCCGCCCGGCCAAGGAGCTGACCATGGACGAGATCATCCGCCTGATGGTCGGCCGCGAGCTTACCAACCGCTTCCCGCCCAAGGAAAACGTTCCGGCTGATGTGATCCTTGAGGTCGAGCACCTCTCCGGCAAGTACACCCGTCTGAAGGAAGCCAGCTTCCAGCTGCGGCAGGGCGAGATACTGGGCATCGCCGGACTGGACGGCTCGGGCCGTACCGAGGTACTGGAAAACCTCTTTGGCGTGATGACCAAGGATACCGGCACCATCCGCCTGCACGGCAAGGAGATCAAAAACAAAAACCCCCGGGAGGCCATCAAAAACGGCTTTGCCCTGCTGACCGAGGAGCGCCGCGCCACCGGCATCTTCGGCATACGGGATATCCGGGACAATACGGTCATCTCCAACCTCAAAAGCTATCTGCTGGGCGGCATCTGCCTGAGCGATAAAAAGATGAAAGAGGATACCGCATGGGCGATCCAGGCCATGCATATCAAAACGCCCACCCAGAGCACCCAGATACGCACCCTTTCGGGCGGCAATCAGCAGAAGGTCATCATCGGCCGCTGGCTGCTGACCAAGCCCGAGGTGCTGCTGCTCGACGAGCCGACCCGCGGCATCGACGTAGGCGCAAAGTATGAGATCTATCAGCTCATCATCGATCTTGCCAAGGCAGGCAAGGGCGTCATCATGGTGTCCTCCGAGATGCCCGAGCTGCTGGGCGTGTGCGACCGTATTCTGGTCATGTCCGGCGGCCGTTTGGCCGGCGAGGTGGACGCCAAAAACACCAGCCAAGAGGAAATTCTCACGCTGGCCGCGAAATATGTGTAAGGAGAAAGATTCACTATTAGAAGTCAACCCCAAAAATGAATGGTGGTGGTGAAAAAAGATGGCCCCAAAAGGTATAGCAAAGCTGAGGTCTTGTCGGACCCCTGCTGGCTATTCAAGTAGCTGCACTTATGCCCATTTGCTGTATTTTGCATCGTAGGCTTCGGGCTGTGCCAGCTCCACCAGATGACCGACACACCAGCTGACAACATAGCCGTTTCCTTCAAGGTAGCCATCTTCACGCTTGTTTGCACCCAGCACCTTGGCAATGCTCTGTGCGACTGAGGGTTTCTCAGCCAATACTAATTTCATTCGCATCTGCTCCTTTCCAAAAAAATAAGCAGCCACACACCAAAAGTGCATGACTGCTATGTAAGTATTCTATAATTTTTCCGTTCGCTTTATAATTTTGTTACAGCGACTTATAAATTTTTCTTTCTTATCTACATCGGAAAAATAAGAAAGAAAATCCATTATGGTACAAACCATTGCGCCACCTGTTCCATCTGCATTTTCATCGTGGAAACTCGGCATATTTTTTATGAGATTCTCAATAGGTGTAGTAATCCTCTCTTCCTTTAACTGGAAATACCATTGATCATGCAATTGATTTAATCTTAATGCTGCATTGAATATACAAACACATTGATTATATACTGCAACATCGCTATTATATTGGTATGCAATCTTATAATTTGAGTAATTGCAACTTAGAATTTCCGCTTGTTGTTTTAATGTGTTCGCATTTGAAATTAATTCATTTTTGCATTCAAGCGGAACTCTAAAATCAACCCCAAAATGAGGATAATACTTTTTCAAAAGTTCAGTTTTGCGACATATTTCGGTCTGTATATCATCCCAAAAAAATATAATAACTTCAAAATCTGCATCTATATTTATAATATAATTTTGTGTTTCAACATCTCGATCCAATGATGTCATCGCAACGAATGTCTGAATAGGAAATGGTAAATTCCCGGCTGATGCAATGTCCTTCTTTAACTGTCCTTTTAATTTTTCATACGAACACGCATAATAATTCTTGCATTGTGCTACGATATGAGATGGTTGTGCAGACGAATCAACTAAATCAATTCCATTTTGCTTTTGTCCTTGCCTGCCATATCTTCCAAAAGAACTGTTATATATTATAGCCAATACATCGGCACACATATTCTCAAATTCTTCTGCGGAACGGCTTTTAGGCAGTTGCATAAGCGGAGCTGTCGGCATTTTATTTTCCTCCTTCATCAAATGATATTGTGTTTATTCTATCATGCTTTTAACAAGAAATAAACCTGATATGTAAAGGCAACCCGAAGGTCGCCCCAGGCATCATGCCTGTTCTTGGTTATACGGGTTCGTTGTCCTCATCGTCAGCAATGAAGTCCACATCATCGTCCTCGTATTCCTCGCTGTAGCCGTAGTCCTCATCATCGTCTACATAGTCCGCATCAGGGTCAGGCTTCGCAGCTTCTTTTTCCTTTTTCTTGCCCTGCATCTTCTTAAAGACGAAGAAACCACCGCCGCCGATCAGAGCCACAACAAGCAGAACCACAGGAATCATATTGGTCTTAGGCTTCTCCTCAGGCGCAGTCTCTGTGACCTCAGGCTCCGGTTCCGTCTCGGTCGGTTCTGGAGTGGTCTCAACCACAGGCTCGGTGTACTTGGCAGCTTCTTCCTCGCTCATCAGCATCAGAAGGTCGGCTTCGTCCACCTGATTCAAGAAGTGAACCGT
>NZ_JALFLA010000031.1 GCF_022775115.1 Agathobaculum sp. | reverse complement strand
CCTTGTTCCACATAAACCGTCTGGCGGTATTTAACTGATCAACAAAATTGTAAGGGGCTGTGGTTGGAACCTTTCGAGAACCATCTTGTGGTAGGAGAACAACACCAATCCACAGCATCCCTTACAGTGTAGCACAGCCCTTGGAGAGGGGCTCTAATAACTACTACTCTATAATACAAGGAGATAACAAAATGAAAAAGAGGATCGCTGCGATAATATCCGCCGCCTTGGCGCTTACCATGCTGGTGGGCTGCGGCGGCAAAGCTGCCGAAACAGTCACAACCGATGGCTCTACTTCGATGGAGAAGGTGATCGGCGCGCTGGGCGAGGCGTTTCAGACGGATACAGGCATCAGCTTTACCTATAATCCCACCGGCTCCGGCGCGGGCATCAAGGCCGTGCAGGAGGGGCGGTGTGATATCGGCCTGTCTTCCCGCGCGCTGAAGGATGAGGAGAGCGCGGCCGGTCTGACCGGTACGGTGCTGGCCTATGACGGCATTGCCGTGATCGTAAACCCCGAAAACCCGGTTTCCGACCTGACGCTGGAAGACATCGCCAACATCTACACCGGACAGATCACCAACTGGTCGGCGGTCGGTGGGGAGGATGCCGAAATCGTGCTGATCGGCCGCGAGGCAGGGTCGGGCACGCGGGACGGCTTTGAGTCCATTACCGGTACAGAGGAGCAATGCCAATACCGGCAGGAGCTGACCTCGACCGGCGACGTGATCACCACAGTGGCGAGCAACCCGGCGGCGATCGGCTACGCCTCGGTCGCATCGGTCAAGGATACAGTCAAGGCATTGACCGTTGACGGTACAGCGCCAACCGAAGCGGCCATCAAGGATGGCAGCTATGCCGTGCAGCGCCCGCTCGTGCTGGTGACAAGGAGCGACGTCGCGCTTTCCGCTGCCGCCCAGCAGTTCTTTGACTACATCACCTCTGCCGCAGCAAACGAAATCATCTCAGCCGCCGGTGTGGTTCCTGCCAACTGAGGCTGCACCCATCGGCTCGGAGGGAGCGCTTTATGAAAAAGAGTCAAATCGTTGAACAAGCCGTCCATTTGGTGTTTCTGTTGCTGGGGCTTATCACGGTGGGCTGTGTGCTGCTCATCACGGTGTATCTGGTGGTTTCCGGCATCCCGGCCATACGAGAGATCGGCCTTACGGCGTTTCTGTTTGGCACAGAATGGGTTTCGACCGCAGCAGAGCCGAAATACGGCATCCTGCCGTTTATCCTGACCAGCGTCTACGGCGCGGCGGGCGCGATCCTCATTGGCGTGCCCATCGGCCTGCTGGCGGCGGTCTACCTGTCCAAGCTGGCCTCGCCCGGAGTGAAGGCGGTGATGCAGTCGGCTGTCAGCCTGCTGGCCGGTATCCCCTCGGTGGTGTACGGTCTGGTCGGTATGCTGGTGCTCGTGCCCGGCATCCGCACGCTGTTCGGTGTGCCTGATGGCGCGAGCCTGCTCGCCGCTATCCTCGTGCTGGCGGTCATGATTCTGCCCTCGACCATCAAGCTGTCCATCACGGCGCTGGACGCCGTGCCCAAGGAATATGAGGACGCATCCCTTGCACTGGGCGCGACGCCGGTCGAGACCTACTGCAAGGTTTCCGTGCCAGCGGCCAAAAGCGGCATTGCGGCCGCCGTGGTGCTGGGCGTTGGCCGCGCCATCGGTGAGGCCATGGCCGTTATGATGGTGGCGGGCAACGTGCCCAATATGCCGGACTCGCTGTTCCAAAGCGTCCGCTTTCTGACCACCGCTGTGTCCAGCGAGCTGGCCTATGCCGGTGGATTGCAGCGGCAGGCGCTGTTTTCCATTGCATTGGTGCTGTTTTTGTTCATCATGCTCATCAATGCCGCGCTCAATTTCTTCCTCAAAAGAGAAAAGGAGTAGCCTATGCTGCGTCAACCGTTATCTGCTAAGCGAAAGCACTATGAAAGGCTGTGGAAGGCCGTGATGCGCCTGTCGGTCGGGCTGACCGCCGCGCTGGTGCTGCTTTTGCTTGCCTATGTGCTGGCAAAGGGCGCGCCCCATATCACATGGGGGCTGCTGTCCACCAGGCCCAGCTACCTGACGGGGAAAATCGGCATCCTGCCGGATATCCTAAACACACTGTACATCATCATCGCCACGCTGCTGCTCGTGCTGCCCCTTGGCGTGGGCGCGGCGATTTACCTGACCGAGTACGCCGCGAGCAAAAGGGTGGTGAGCGTCATCGAATACGCTGCGGAAACCTTGTCCGGCATTCCTTCCATCATCTACGGTCTGGTGGGTATGCTGCTGTTTTCCAACAACATGGGTACCTGCCTGCTGGCGGGCGCGTTGACCTTGGTCATCATGAACCTGCCGACCATCATGCGCGCCACACAGGAGAGTCTGAAAACCGTGCCGCAGTCCTACCGGGAGGGGGCTTTCAGTCTGGGCGCAGGCAAGTGGCGGGTCGTGCGCACAGTGGTGCTGCCGGGCTGCGTGGATGGCATCGTCACCGGCTGCATCCTGTCGGTCGGCCGTATTCTGGGCGAATCGGCCGCGCTGCTGTACACGGCGGGCTTTGCCCACGCGCTGTACGGCATGCTTGACGGTCTTGCGGCCCCCGGCGCAACGCTGACCGTCGCCCTGTATGTATACGCCAAGGAGCAGGGGGAGTTCAACGTGGCCTTTGCCATCGCCGCTATTTTGATGGTGCTGACCGTATTGGTCAATTTTGCGGCCGCGCTGGTACAAAAGTATTTCACGAAAAGGAGGAGCGCATGACGAGCATCATCACCGTAAAGGATATGTGCCTGTGGTATGGCGCGCATCAAGCGCTGCACCATATCGGCATCGAGATACCCGAAAAAAGCATCACCGCGCTGATCGGCCCGTCCGGCTGCGGCAAGTCGACCCTGCTGAAAACGCTCAACCGCATGAACGACCTGATTCCCGACGTTAAGATCACCGGCGATATCCGCTACGACGGAACGGATATCTTCTCCCGCGAGGTGGATGTCAACCAACTGCGCAAGGAGGTGGGCATGGTCTTCCAAAAGCCCAATCCCTTCCCGATGAGCATCTATGACAACGTGGCCTACGGCCCGCGGGTACACGGCGTTACCGGCAGGGCGCGGCTGGACGAAATCGTTGAGCGTGCGCTGCGCGGTGCCGCCATTTGGGATGAGGTCAAGGACAGGCTGCGGAAGAACGCGCTCGGCCTGTCCGGCGGACAGCAGCAGCGGCTGTGCATCGCCCGGGCGCTCGCGGTCGAGCCGCGGGTGCTGCTGATGGACGAGCCGACCTCGGCGCTCGATCCGATCTCGACCTCGCGCATCGAGGAGCTGGCCATGGAGCTGAAGGAAAAATACACCATCGTCATGGTCACGCACAATATGCAGCAGGCGGTCAGAGTGTCCGACTATACTGCGTTTTTCCTGCTGGGCGAGCTGGTCGAATGCGGACAGACCGACGATATCTTCTCCCAGCCGCGGGATAAGCGCACAGAAGACTACATCACCGGCCGGTTTGGATAAGGAGGGGCAAATGCGAAACAGATTTGATGAACAGCTGTCTCAGCTCAACAAAGAGATGATCGAAATGGGCGCGATGTGTGAGGAAATGATCGCTATGGCGGCCAAGGCGCTGCTGGGCGGCGATATGGCGCTGGCGCGCAAGGTGCGGTCAGAGGGCATCGGCATCGACCAGATGGAGCGCGAGATCGAGGGCCGCTGTTTGAAGCTGCTGCTGCACCAGCAGCCGGTGGCGCGCGACCTGCGCCAGATCAGCGCGGCGCTCAAAATGATAACCGATATGGAGCGCATCGGCGATCAGGCCGAGGACATCGCCGAGATCATCCTCTATCTGGGCGGACACAGCATGGACGAGTGCAAATTGATTGAGGAAATGGCCAAGGCCACGATCAAGATGGTCACAGACAGCATCGACGCCTATGTGAAAAAGGATGTTGCACTGGCCGAGGCTGTGATCGCCCATGATGATATCGTAGACGACTATTTTAATCGGACAAAATGTGCTATAATCAAATTGATCGCGGCAGAGCCGGATGATGGCGCGTTTGCGCTCGACCTGCTGATGATCGCCAAGTATTTTGAGCGCATCGGCGATCACGCCACCAACATTGCCGAGTGGGTGATCTATTCTGTGACCGGGGTGCACAAGGGGGCATAAGCATGATTTGGTGCGTGGAGGATGACGCAAGCATACGGGATATTGAGCTGTACGCGCTCACGTCCACCGGCTTTGAAGCCAGAGGCTTTGCCGATGGAACGTCCTGCTGGCAGGCGCTGCAAACAGACAGGCCGGAGCTGGTGCTGCTGGATGTGATGCTGCCCGGCATGGACGGCGTTGCGCTGCTGCGGAAAATGAAGCAGGCGCCCGGCTTGTGCGATATCCCGGTCATCATGGCCACGGCAAGGGGCGCGGAGTATGATAAGATACAAAGCCTTGACCTTGGTGCAGACGATTATCTGGTCAAGCCCTTCGGCATGATGGAGATGGTCTCCCGCATCAAGGCCGTGCTGCGCCGCTGCCAGCCCAAGCAGGCTGCGGGATCGCTGCGCATCGGCGGGCTTGCGGTCAATCTGGACGAGCGCACCGTTACCGCCGACGGCAAACGAGTCATGCTGACCTATAAGGAGTTTGAGCTGCTGCGGATGTTCCTTGCCCATCCCGGCATGGCATATACCAGAGAGCAGCTGTTTACGCAGGTATGGAACATGGAGCACATGGGCGACAGCAGAACACTCGATATGCACATCCGTACACTGCGCCAAAAGCTCGGCGGCTACGGCAAGCTGATCGAGACCGTCCGCAATGTGGGCTACCGGCTGGAGGCAGGCTGTGACCAATAAGATTTTCCGTTCCATCCTATCCGCGTCCATTGCGGTGTTGCTGGCCTGCCTGCTGCTCATCACCGGCGTGCTGTATGACTATTTTGGCGATGTGCAGGAGAGCGAGCTGCGCGATGAGTTGGCGCTGGCCGCAGCCGGGACACAGGCGCTGGGCAAGGACTACTTACAGCAGCTGCACACCGGCCGCTACCGCCTGACGTGGATCGGCGCGGACGGCGTGGTGTTGTATGATACAAAGGTGGAGGCCGCCGAGCTGGAAAACCACGCCGGGCGGGAAGAGGTACAGCAGGCCTTGGCGGAGGGTGCGGGCAGGAGTATCCGCTATTCGGCCACGCTGACCGAAAAAACGCTGTATGAGGCGGTCAGGCTGGCCGACGGCAGCGTGCTCCGCATCTCGCGCAGCCGCGCCACGGCGGCCGTGCTGGTCGCGGGTATGCTTCGCTCTGTTGTGGTGATTGTGCTGCTGGCCGTCGCCCTTTCGGTGTGGCTTGCCCGCCGCATGGCAGGGCGGGTGGTCGAGCCGCTGAATACGCTGAACCTCGAGCAGCCGATGGAAAACGATGTGTATGAGGAGCTTTCTCCCCTGCTGCGCCGCATGGATGCCCAGCAGAAGGAGCTGCGGCTGCAAATGAAAAGCCTGCGGCAAAAGCAGGAGGAGTTTGACCAGATCGCGGGCAATATGCGCGAGGGTCTGGTGCTGCTGGACGGTAAGGGCAGGATCGTCAGCATCAATCCGGCGGCGCGGGCGCTGTTCCACGCGGACGGCGGCTGCGTGGGCAAGGATTTTCTGACGCTTGACCGCAGGCAGGATATCCGTCTTGCGACCGGCAGGGCGATGGAGGACGGGTACGATGCGTTTCGCGCGCAGCAGGATGGCAGGGAATACCAGTTTGACCTGAGCCGCATCGAGTCGGGCGGCAGCGTGCGTGGACTGGTCATCCTGATCTTTGATGTGACCGAGCAGGTGAGCGCCGAGCGCAACCGGCGGGAGTTTACCGCCAATGTGTCCCATGAGCTGAAAACGCCGCTGCAATCCATCATCGGCTCGGCCGAGCTGATTGAAAGCGGTCTGGTCAAGCCGCAGGATATGCCGCGTTTCATCGGGCATATCCACAAAGAAGCCGCCCGGCTGGTCGCGCTGATCGACGATATCATTCGTCTGTCTCAGCTGGACGAGGGGGGCGAGCTGCCGCGCGAGGAGCTTTCGCTCCGCGCGCTCGCGGAGGAGGTCAGCGAGACGCTGGCGGACGCGGCGGGCGCGCAGGACGTGTCGCTGACCGTATCCGGAGACGCGGGCATGGTAAACGGCGTGCGCAGGCTGCTGTTTGAGCTTCTGTATAACCTGTGCGACAACGCGATCAAATACAATGTGCGCGGCGGAACGGTGGCCGTCGATATCCGCGACGCGGCCGATGGGACGCGGCTGACCGTGCAGGATACCGGCATCGGCATCCCGCCCGCCCATCAGGCCAAGGTGTTCGAGCGCTTCTACCGGGTGGATAAAAGCCACTCCAAGCAGTCCGGCGGAACGGGGCTGGGATTGTCCATCGTCAAGCACGCCGCGCAGTACCACCATGCCAAGCTGACGCTCGACAGCGTGCCCGGCAAAGGGACCTGTATTACAGTCATGTTTCCAAAGCAATAAGCAAAGCCGACGGCCATTGCGTTGCAATAGCCGCCGGCTTTTTCGTTGTACTGCGCTTACTCCCATGCCGCCCAGATCTCGGGGCGGTAGCCGACCGTCGCCTGCCGCCCGTTGCGCACGATAGGCGTTTTCAGCAGCGTGCCGTCCTCGAGCAGCTTTTCCTTTTTGTCTGCGTCGTAGGCCAGATAGGCGAGCGAAGCGTAGCCCTTGGAGGCCGTATCAAGCAGTGCGTCCAGCCCGCCGACGGCTTGCAGCACGCTGTCCAGCTCCCCCTTGGATATGCCCTTTTGCGCAAGGTCGATCATTTGAAAGCGGATGCCGCGCTCCTTAAACCAGCGCTGAGCCTTTTTGGTGTCAAAGCATTTGCTTTTGCCGAAAATCTGTATATTCATCACAGCTTGTCTCCTTTTGCTCCTATTATAGCAAAGGCGATGCATGTCGGCAAGTCTATGCGTCCTTTTTCCACAGGTGGAACACGCCGTAGCTGCTCGTCATGGGCAGCAGCAGCACACAGCAAAGCGCCGCGGTGCGCCCCAGCTCGCACAGCAGCAGGGGTACAGCGAAGAATACCTCGCCGTGCCGTGCGAAGTCCCCGATGGCGGCCAATCCGGCGGCGGAAAAGTTCGGATAGGGCAGCAGCGCCGCCGTGTGCGGGCCGAGCAGCAGCACGGCGCGCAGCGAGATCAGCGCCAACAGGGCGCTGCCTGCTGCAAGTCCGCGCGCGGCCGCGCCGGAAAGCCGCGCGGGCAGCGCAAGAGACAGTGTGAGCGCCGCGGGCAGCAGCGTGCTGAGAATATCGCGCGTCTGCGCGGCCAGTGTGCCGCCCGGCGGCTGCCAGTGTGTCGGCTGGAGGTCGCGCAGGGTCAGTATGCCGGACAGCAGCAGGATACCGCCCGCCACCCACGCGACCGGCAGCGCCCACATTGCGCAGCGGTTGAGACCGGAGGAGGCAGCAAGCAGGCTACAGACCGTCAGCAGCAGCACAAGCCCCCACAGTGGCCGCGACGGAAAGGCCGTGCGCTGCAAAAAAAGCGCCATGCGCGCAAGCGAGCGGGTCAGAGGCCACAGGGTGAACAGCGCGAGTATCCAGCCGGGCACGCGGTACCCGCGGAGCGTGGGCGCGATGCGCGCACCCGCCGCGCAAAGCAGCGCGCAGAGCAAGCCGGCAAGCGCGGCGGCATACATCGTCTGCCCATCCACCGGCAGATAGAGGATCTCGCTCAGCGGCAGCAGCGCGAACAGCGCTGCGCCCCAGCGGGGAAACAGGCGTTCATGCATACGCACGTCCTCCGATCTCGCCGCCGTCCAAAAAGCAGGATAGGCGCGCGTTTGCAAACACCGCCGTGCCGGCGGGTGCGGTCTGGCCGAACTCGTCCAAGCGCAGCGCGGGCAGAATGGCCGTGCCGTCCGCGTGCAGCACCTCGGCGGCGCGGTAAAGCGGCATATCGGGCAGCGTGCCCGCGTCGGCCGCGCGGTCAAGCATTTCGGACAGGGCGAACACCTCGTCGTCCGCCCGCATCAGCGCGTCAGCCGCGCCGTCCCGTACGACCGCCACGCGCAGCGAAAGCCGCACGTCCGGGTCGCGGCACAGGTAGTCGGCAAGGGCGAGGATGCTGTCCTGCGCGACTTCCTCAGAGATGAGCAGCACCTGCGCATGGCTCAAATACAGCTCGCCGGGCAGCAGGTTTTCGATGCCCCGTATCAGCTCGGGCAGGTCACGCCCGGTGGCCGACAGATAGGCGGGCGCGGCCGGGTCATCCATACTGTCCTGCCGGACGACCTCGGCGGTCATGCGGTAGCCGCTCTCCGTTCGGTCGAGCGCGAGCGCGGAGACGGGCGACACCTCGCGCGCGCAGCCGCAGAGCAGCGCCAGCAGCAGCGGAATAAGCAAACGTCTCAATGGTTAGCCCCCTTTTTGTCGATCTCGCTTGACGGGAAAGCGGTCATAGCGCATGAAAAACCACGGCGCGCGCAGCCATGCGTCCTCCTGCTCGGCCTGTATGCGCGGCACAAGGTTGAGCAGATACGGCACCGAGCAGGAGTGCATCCGGCACAGCCCAAAGAGTACGAGCGCCAGTCCAAGCCCCACGCCGTACAGCCCATAGGCCGCGCCCGCCGCCAGCAGCAGAAAGCGCAGGTAAAGCGAGGCAGTTTGCAGCTTGGGTGCCATCAGGCCGGTAACGCCCGCAATGGCGACGACGATGACGGTCGGCGCGGCGGCAAAGCGCGCCGATACGGCGGCTTGTCCGAGCACAAGGCCGCCGACGATGCTCATCGTCTGCCCGACCGCGCCCGGCGTGCGCGCGCCCGCCTCCTTGAGCGCTTCGAGCACGAACAGCAGCAGCAAGGTCTCCCAGCCGATGGGCAGCGGCACGCCGCGCTGCGCCGCCGATACGGCAAACAGCAGCCGGGCGGGCACCAGCTCGCGGTGATAGAGCATGAGCGCCGCGTAAACGGCGGGAAAGGTGATCGTGCACAAAAAGCCGAGCAGGCGCAACGCACGCGTCAGGTTGGCGTGCAGAAAGCTGATATAGTAGTCGTCGTTGGACTGAAAGCACTCCTGCAGCAAAAACGGCGCGGTCAGCACGACCGGACTGCCGTCCGCCACGACCGCGCAGCGCCCCTCAAGCAGCCGCGCGGCGACTACGTCGGGCCGTTCGGTCGTGCCGAGGGTGGGGAAGGGCGACAGCCGGTGGTCGCGGATGCGCTCGGCAAGGTAGTTGGAATCGAGCACGCTGTCTATGCCGAGCGATTCCAGCTTGCCCCGCAGATGCTCGACCAGTCTCGCGTCACACACACCGTCCAGATAGCACAGGCAGACGACCGTGTTGGTGCGCGAGCCGATGCGCAGAAAGGTAAATTTGAGCCGCTTGTCGTTCAGCCGCCGCCGGATAAGCGCCAGATTGGGCATGAAGCACTCGGTAAAGCCCTCCCGCGGGCCGGACAGTACGCGCTCGTTTTCCGGTTCGGCGGTCGAGCGCATGGAAAAGCCCTTGGTGTTGACCACGACCGGCCGCGCATCGCCCTCGGTGAACACCACGGTATCGCCGTAAAGGAAGGAGGCGAACAGTTTGCCCGCGTCGGTCTCGACGCGGCTGTCGTTGACTTGCAGGAGCGTCTGCGCCAGCTCGTCGGCGGTCAGACGCTTGCGGTCAGAGCAGACAATGGGACGGATGACGCTCTGGTTGATCGCCAGCGCGTTTACCATGCCGTCGAAGAAAAACACCGCGCAGCGCAGGCCGCGCGGGCTTTGCGCGCGGCGCACGACCAAGGTGTTGTCACCCTTGAAGATCGACTGCATCAGCCGGATATTGGATTCGAGATCGGTCGAAAACGTGATGGTATCCATCGGCGCACCTCTTTAATGACCGAATGGTCACTATTTCTGTTTTGCTTGCAATAATAAGGATATTTTGCACAATAGCAGCGATATTATGCGCCGTTTAAATCGTCTGCCAGCGTCTGCCCGAACAGCCGCACGGCGGCCCGCGCCTCGGTCATCGTGTTGCCGGAGGAGCCGACCTCGAGCAGCATCGAGCCAGGGCTTGCGTGTTGGTTGAAGCGCTGTGTGCGCAGGTTGACAGGCCGCATCAGGCCGGGATAACTGCGGTTGAGCCGGTATTGCAGCCCGGTCACATAGTTGAGGTTTTGCTGCCAGTCGGGGTGGTGCAGCCCGCCGTCATCCGTGCCGACGACGAACATCAGCTGCGCCGTGTCCGTCCCGTCTACCGTGCACAGGGTCTTATAGGCGCGGCCGTCATCGGTCAGGATGGAATCGCGGTGCACGTCGATCACTACCCGAATGGATGGGTAGGTGGCCAGCGCCTGCTCAATGGCAGCCAGCGAGCGGTCGTACGAGCCGGAATAGGTGGGGGAGTCGAAGATATCCCGCACATGGATGACTGCGATGCCGTTTTGCTCAAGCACGCTTTTCAACTCATCGCCCACGCGCACGACGTTGTAGCGCGTATCGGTTGTGCGTTCGGTTTCGGTCGGCGTGTAGGGAAAGGCCGCGTCGGGCGTATAGCTTTCGCTGCCGTGTGTATGTACGATCAGCACCTGCGGGCCGTCGTCTCCGGCGCGGATAGCGGTTTTCGCGGACAGGCAGGCGGCCACATCGACGGGGTACGAGGTCTCGTTGTTGACGGTCACGGTCGCGGCCTTATCGGCGGCGGACAGGACGGGCGCGTCATTTTCGCTTTCGAGCGGGATGTAGGTGCTTTCGGAGACCGGGTCGGCAGCGTCCTCGCTGCGGGCGGCGGCCGCGGTGCGCGGTGCGAAGACGGCGGTGTCCGCATCGGCCGAAAGACCCAGCTCGAGCGCGACCGCGCGCGTGACAAAGCCGCTGCTGCGCGCAAGATCGTCCAGCAGCTCCTGCACGGCGACTTCGCCGCCCGCACGCGCGAACAGCAGCAGGGAGACTGCAAGGCACAGCGCAGCGGCGGCGGACAGGCCGATGCCGCCTTGCCGCCGGCGTCTTTTTCGGTATCGTTTCATGGCGCCGCCTCCCGGAATGGTTTTGCTATTATCATACGCCCGTCCGCGCGCGAGTAGACCAGAATTCTGACGATGGGTCAGGACAGATACAGGTCGATATCCTCGACCGAGAGCGAGGGGTGCAGCGCCATGTTGATTGCATAGCCGATCAGGCGGGCGACATCGGCAACCTCGCGGTCGATGCTGCGGGTGGTGACCATAACGGGTTGGCAGAGGTCATCGAGCGCCTCGCAGGACGGCCCGCCCAGCTGGGCAGCAATCTCGTGGGCGAGGGTCGCGCCGTCCACCACAGTCGGCACGCCGATGGCGATGACGGGCACGCCCAGCGTCCGCTCGTCCAGCGCCGCGCGCGCATTGCCCACGCCCGCGCCCGGTGTGATGCCGGTATCCGCAAGCTGCACGGTGCGCAGCAGGCGGGAGAGCCGCCCCGCTGCCAGCGCGTCCACCGCGAGCACGGCCGCCGGGCGCACGCGGTCGAGCACGCCACAGACGACCTCGCCGGTCTCCACGCCGGTCTGCCCCAACACACCGGGCGCGAGCGCGGAGACCGGCCGCCAGTTGGCGAACACATCGGGCACCTGCTCGATCAGATGTCGCGTTGCGATCACATGGTCGACCGCCTGCGGGCCGATCGCGTCGGGCGTGATCATGCGGTTGCCCAGGCCGGTCACCAGCACGGGGCCGTCCTGCGCGCGCGCGGGCAGCAGCCCGCGCAGCAGGCCGCTCAGCGCGCGGCATGCGCGGGGAAAGGCATCCTCCTCGCGCCGGAGCAGCGCGTCCAGCTCAAAGGTCAGGTAGCGGCCGCACGGCTTGCCGATCTCCCGCGCGGCGCGCTCGCTGCGGATCTCGACCTCGTGCACGGCAAAGCCCTCGACAGTGCGGTCATCCTGCCGGACGTGGGGCAGCGCGGCCGCCTGTTCCATATTTTCGATCGCTTCGACCGCAAGGTCGGTGCGGAAGGCCATAAAGATGCACTCCTTTTGCGCGGTATCGTGCCGCGAAAGGCGGCTTTGTCGTTATTTTGCAGCAGGCGGGAATTTTTATTCTGTTTCATCGAAAAAACACTTGCAATTTGAAAAAACTGATGGTAGAATGAAACTACTGACGAATAGAGAACAAAGGAGGTGTTTCCGGAATGCCCAACATCAAATCTGCAAAGAAGCGTGTGCTGGTCAATGCGACCAAGGCGATGAACAATCAGATGGCCAAGAGCGCTCTCAAGACCACCCTGAAGAAGTTTGACGCTGCTGTTGCCGGCGGCGATAAGGCGCAGGCTGCGCAGGCCTATGCGACTGCGGTCAAGGCTGTCGATCAGGCGGCTGCCAAGCACCTCCTGCACAAGAACAACGCGGCCAACAAGAAGAGCAAGATGACTATCAAGCTCAACGGCATGGCCTAAGATTTTCATATGGAAACAAACCGTCCGGGGATATCCTTGGGCGGTTTTGCTTTGCCATGCGCTGTGCGGCTCTCGGCGGCGCGCCGGTCGAAAGGTGGGGAGAGCGGACGGAAGTGCAGGAGAAAAGGCGCATAAACGGTGATAAAAGTTCTCATATTGGGATTCATACGACATTTTTAGTCAACTTTTAACTTGTCAAATCAAAATGGATGTGTTATAATTTTGCAGTCAGTTTACATGGATGGCCATGCGCCGCCGTGTTTTAAGCCTACTACAAGGAGAAGATTATGACAAGAACGCGCAAGCTGGTGGCGATGCTGCTGCTGGTCGCTGTTGTTTCAGGGGGCATCCTCACGGCCGCGCTGGCGGCGGATAACACGGCCACCTATGCGTATCTGCCCGATCGCTCTGTTTATTTTTACGATGTTGCGCAAGAGTACGCATGGGCGTATAAGGAAGTGGACGCGCTCGCGCTCAACGGCATTGTGCAGGGCGGCGGCGACCACCTGTTCTACCCCGGCAATCCGATCACACGGGCGGACTTTATCGTGATGCTCGACCGCGCCTATGGCATGAGCGACGCGCTGCAAAGCGGTTTGGTGGCCTCCAAGGGCACCTTCAGTGATGTGCCGGCCGGTGCGTATTATGCCAAGGCGGTCAATGCGGCCAGGGCCTTTGGCGTGGCCGGCGGCACGAGCGACGGGCGCTTTCTGCCGCAGCAGAAAATGACACGGCAGGACGCGATGGTCTTTCTCAAGCGAACGATTGACTGCACGCCGCTCCGTCTCGCAGCCGGCCAGTTGAGCGGCTTTGGCGATATCGCGCAGGTGGCAAGCTATGCCCGCGAGGCGGTCGGCGCCTTGGTCACCGCGCAGGTCATCGGCGGCAGTAACGGCCGTCTCAACCCCACTGCGCAGGTCACGCGCGCGGAAATGGCGGTCATGCTGTACCGCGCGACCCATATGACCGAGCAAAATGGCAGCGCTTCTTACCAAAAGCGCAGCGATATGGTCAATATCTGCGTCGGCGCGCAGAGCTATTGCGATGTCATCATCGCAAACTATGACCCGGCGGTGCGTTATAGCGAGCTGATGCGGTACTCGAGGCTGTGGCAGCAGAATGGAGAGACCTATATCACGCTGGAGGAAAACCAGCCGATCAACCGCGAGGGCGTCTATTCCGCCGGGCAGCTTACCCTGTCCGGGGAGCAGCAGAGCTATCCGATCGCAGCTGGCTGCGTGGCCATTGATGTCAAGCCTTACCACCAGCTGCGCACGCTGGTGAGCACGGGCAGCACCTATCGGTACTGCTATCCCTCGATCGTCAACGGCGAGGTAACGGCTATTTATTACGTCAGAGCATAGAGAACGCCCCACAGGCTTGTCGGGCTGCGCCCATAAAACAGTGAATCCTCCGTATGTTCGAGAACATACGGAGGATTGTTTTTTGCAAATGTGCCGCAGCTGTCCTGACAGAATAAATCAACTGGATATTTGAGGTCTGTCAGTTTTCTTTGGATGAGGTAATATGGCGCAACCCGGGACACACGATACACCTGACAGAAGCGTAGGGAACGTTCCTAAAGGGGTAACAGCCCGACAAATTGGAATTTTCCAACTTATTTGAGCAAATACAACGGCAAGAATTGCTCCTTGTAGCAGATATGCTTTCGGGTTCGCCCAATTCACAGTAAGTCCCTCGCGTCTTGGCTTCTTTACAACAACATTTAAATCATCGGGGTTTGCGTATGTAAAGGTGCCCGTATCACGATACCATTGTTGGACTTCTTCTGCTGTCCATTTTCGTTTGTTTGATGTTTTATTAGCCATTACACACACCCCTTTATCAAATTCAAATTTATATCGCTCTTTCTCTGAATAAAGCATATCACAAAAATAGGTACTGTCTTACGACTAGATAGCTGTCCTGCAGGTCTTTTTTGCAGAGGAGGGAAAATACCGTGTGCAGGACAAGCGGCCTTATTCCTTCAGCCATTCGGCGCACAGCTGCTGCCACCGGGCGACATGCCGGTCGGGCAGGCGGCCGCGGGCAGGGTCATAGGTCTCAAAATCGGCCAGCGCAAGCCCGTGTACGCCGTGCGGGAACAAATGCAACTCATGCGGCACGCTCGCGCGGCGCAGCGCAGCTTCGAGCAGCAGCGTGTTTTCGACCGGCACAGTCGCATCGTCCAGCGTATGCCATAGAAAAGTACGCGGCGTATCCGCGTCCACCAAGGCTTCAAGCGAAAACGCCTGCTGTGCGGCGCGGTCGCTGCCTGCCAGCCGTACAAAGCTGTCGCGGTGTGCATATGCGCCCGCCGAGACAACCGGGTAGCACAGCACCAGCGCGTTCGGCCGGTGCGCGGCAAGGTCGGTGTCGGGCGGAAACCACGCCGGGCGGTTCCAGACCGTGCCTAGCGTACCCGCCAGGTGTGCGCCCGCCGAAAATCCGCCCACGGCGATGCGGTCGGCCGCGATGCCCAGCCGCGCGGCCTGCCCGCGCACCCATGCCACGCAGGCGGACAGGGTGTGCAGCGGTGTGCGGCCAAGGGGCGTGGGCGCGCAGTCATAGGTGAGTACAAAGGCATCAATGCCTGCGCGGCTGAACGCGCGCGCCACGGGCGCGCCCTCCCGAATAGAGCAAAACGCATAGCCGCCGCCGGGACAGAGGATAAGCGCAGGTCGCCCTGCCGGTGCAGCGGCGGGGAAGTATGTCAGCCTGCCGTGCGGCAGTCCGATGGGGCAGGATACCGGCATGGAGGTGCTCCTTTCCGCGCGGCGGACGCACCCGTCCGCCTGCCATGAACAGCATGTTTTTATATAATGCCACTTTGTTTCATATTTATGGGATTTTATCCAGAAAACAATGTGTAATATGCACAAAATGTTCAAGAAAATCCCTTGCAATCTGACGGCAAACCCTTATAATTAAGAGCAGCAATGGATCTGACAGAACGATATTTCATCATACGCAATACCAAACACGGAGGAAGTCCGCCATGAATGAAATTGAGAGAAGAATACAGTCGATCGGCATCGTGCCGGTCATCAAGCTCAGCGAGCCGACGCGCGACGCGATTCCGCTTGCCAAGGCGTTGATCGCGGGCGGCGTTCCGGTGGCCGAGGTGACCTTCCGCGCAGCGGGCGCAGCCAAGGCCATCGAGCTGATGCGGGATAACTGCCCGGAGATGCTCGTCGGCGCGGGTACGGTGCTGACCACCGAGCAGATCGACGAGGCCGTAGCCGCCGGCGCGCAGTTCATCGTCACACCCGGTATGGATGCCGCGCTGGTCGACCACTGCCGTGCGCGCGGCGTGGCAGTTTTTCCCGGCTGCACCACACCGACCGACTACCACGCCGCCTACAAGCTGGGCCTTGAGGTGCTCAAATTCTTCCCGGCCGAGCAGTCCGGCGGCATCGCCAAGCTCAAGGCCATGGCCGCGCCGTTTCCCATGTTCAAAATCATGCCCACCGGCGGCATCGGCCTGCACAATCTGGCCGATTATGCGGCGCAGCCGATGATCGTGGCCTGCGGCGGCTCGTATATGGTCACCGCCGAGCTGATTGAAAACGGCAGGTGGGACGAGATCACCGCGCTGTGCATCCGGTCAGTCGAGACCGTCAAGGAGGCACGGGGACGCTGAGCGCACCGTCCGTCCGCGGCAGGCGGGCGAAAAATGACCATAAACTACGCAATGGAGGAGCTATTCCTATGAAAATCGTAACCTTTGGCGAACTGATGCTTCGTCTCCAGCCGTACAACTATGAGCGCTTTGTGCAGGCCGACCGCCTTGCGTTCTCGTTTGGCGGGGGCGAGGCCAATGTGGCCGTTTCGCTTGCCAACTACGGCATGGATGCTGCGTTCGTCACCAAGCTGCCGGCGCACGCGATCGGTCAGGCTGCCGTCAACTCGCTGCGCCGCTATGGCGTGGATACCAGCAAGATCGTGCGCGGCGGGGAGCGCGTCGGCATTTACTTCAACGAGAAGGGCGCGTCCCAGCGCGGCTCGGTCTGCATTTACGACCGCGCCCATTCCGCTATCCAGCAGGCGGCGCCCGCCGACTTCGATTGGGATGCCATTTTCGCGGGTGTCGATTGGTTCCACTTTACTGGCATCACGCCCGCGTTGGGTGGTCAGCTCGTTGATATCTGCCGCGCGGCCTGCATAGCCGCCAAGGCACACGGGGTCAAAATATCCTGCGATTTGAACTACCGCAGTAAGCTGTGGACACGCGAGCAGGCGCGCGCCGCGATGAGCGACCTGTGCCGATATGTCGATGTGTGCATTTCCAACGAGGAGGATGCCAAGGACGTGTTCGGCATCGAGGCCGAAGCGACCGATATCTACGCCGGTGAGCTGAACCGCGAGGGCTACAAATCGGTTGCCAAACAGCTGGCAGATCAGTTTGGCTTTGAAAAGGTTGCCATCACCCTGCGCGAGTCCCGCTCCGCATCTGACAATGGCTGGAGCGCCATGCTGTACGATGCCGCGTCCGGTGAATACTGCTTTTCCAAGCAATACGCGCTGCACATCGTTGACCGCGTTGGCGGCGGCGATTCGTTCGGCGGCGGCCTGATCTACGCACTGCTGACCGGCAAGAGCACGCAGCAGGCAATCGAGTTCGCGGTCGCGGCCTCCGCGCTCAAGCACTCCATCGAGGGCGACTACAACATGGTCACTGTGGACGAGGTCGAAAAGCTGGCCGCGGGCGACGGCTCGGGCCGCATCCAGCGCTGATCGTGCGCGGCTACGCCTTGTGGTCGGCCAGCCAGCGCAGTGCCGTATAGGCGTACACCGCGCTGCCGCTGGGCAGCACGCTTTCGTCGAACGTGACCATCGGATGGTGCTGCGGATAGCGGTAGCCCTTTTCGGGCTGTCCGCTGGCCAGCGCCAGCATGATCGAGGGAACGGCGTGGCTGACATAGGCGAAATCCTCTGAGCCTGCGGGCTTGGCGGTCTTGCCATCCCCGCCCATTTTGCTGAGCTCGGCGGCGGACAGCGCCTTGTCCGCGCCGAGCAGCTCTTTCACATAGGTCTCGCAGCAGGCAGACAACGCCTCGTCGTTTACCAGTGTAGGGCAGCCGCTGCCAAAGGAGACAGTGGCCTCGGCGCGGAAGCTCGCGGCGACGCCGGCGGCGATCTCGCTCATCCGCTGTTTGATGAAGGCGCGGGCGTCCTCGTCAAAGGTGCGCAGTGTCCCGCCCATGGTCACGCTGTCCGGGATGACATTTGCGGCGCTGCCGGCGCTCATCGTGCCAATCGTCAGCACGGCGCGCTCACCCATAGCCAGCTCGCGCGCGCTGATCTCCTGCAAGGCGATGAGGATGTGCGCTGCAGCGGTCAGCGGGTCGACGCCGGTGTTGGGCATCGAACCGTGGCAGCCCTTGCCCTGCACCGTGATGGTAAAATAGTCGGCCGCAGGCGCGCTGACACCGGGTGCGGACACGATGACCGTGCCCGCCGGAAAGGGCATACCCGCCATCACATGGATCATCAGAGCCGCGTCCACCTTGGGATTTTCCAGCAGACCCGCTTGTATCATGTCGTGCGAGCCTTCGAAGATCTCCTCAGCGGGCTGGAACATCAGCTTGACTGTGCCCTCGATCTCGTCCTCGTGCGCCTTGAGCAGCTTGGCCGCGCCCAGCAGCATGGCGGTGTGCATATCGTGGCCACAGGCGTGCATCCGGCCGTTTTGCGAGGCGAACTCCACCTCGGCCTGTTCCCGGATGGGCAGGGCATCCATATCCGCGCGCAGCAGGAACACCTTGCCCGGCTTTTTGCCGCCCACGAGTGCGGTGCAGCCTGCCCGGCCGCAGTCGACCGGCGCAAGACCGCTCTCTTGTAGTGCGGCCTTGACAAAGGCCAGCGTGTCATGCAGGTCAAAGCCTGTCTCCGCGTTTTGGTGCAGCGTGCGCCGCTGCTGTACGATGCTGCTGCCGAGCGTCTCGGCCTCCCGCAGCAGTTGTTCGGTCGTCATATTTATGACCTCCTGTTTTGTTGATATCCGCTCCACAATGTAATGGATCAGCGGGGCGTCCTGCCAAGGGTAGGATGCCCCACTTTTTTATTCTGATGAATGGGGCGCAAGGCGGATGCTGCAAACAGCGCGCCGCCGCCCGGACAGACGCATCCGGACGGCGGCATTGTTGGTTTCAGGCAAAGACCTTGCGGTAGGCGCGGGACATATAGCCGCCGACGGCGGCCAGCATCTCGCGCGAGGCAACCAGCTTGTCGGCCAGCGTGATGATCCATGCGATGCGGGTGCGCGGCATGGCGCTGAGCGGAAACATGTGGCGCGCGATGGCTTCGCACTCGCGCTCGGTCAGGCCGAAGCAGACGCGGGCGCGATCCGCTGCGATATGGCCGTGCACAAAGGCGTGCATCCGCGCTAAGCGGCGCAGGCCGGAAAAATGCTGCAAATACCGGCGAAAGCGGTCGCCGTGCCAATCGTATCCGAAGAAATCGTGCAGCAGCGCCGCGCGCACGACCGAGGCGGTCTCGTCCGCGGACAGACGCATCCGCCGGGCGATGCTATAAGCCGCCTCTGCCACGGAGACCGAATGGTCGTACACCGAATTTTCCGCCCCGTGGTGGACAAAACCGCGCAGCTGCTGAAATTTCGGGTGGGACAGGATATCCCCCGCAAGCTGTTCGAATTCGCTGCCCATTGGTATCATCCCTTTCCTTGAAGCTGCTTTCATTGTATGCCCCGGCGCGGCGAAAAACAAGGGGTAAATTGTAACATTTTTAATAACGGCTTCAGGGGGACAGGCGTTTTGTCACCCGCCGGTACAGCACCAGCGCGGCGGCAAGGCCGACGGCCTCGGCCAGCGGAAAGGCCAGCCACAGCGCCCGCAGGCTGATGCGTGCGAGCAGCAGCGCGGCCGGCACAACGACGATGAGCTGCCGCAGCAGCGCGACGGCCAGCGATGCGCCGCTTTTGCCAAGCCCCTGCATACAGCCGCACAGGATGACTGACGCGCCCGCAAGGCAGAACGACAGCGCGATCAGGCGAATGGCGGGCACACCGATGGCGAGCATGGTGTCCGATGCGTCAAACAGCCGCAGCAGCGGCACGGGCAGCGCCTCAAACAGCAGCGTGCCCGCCGCCATGATGCCGAGCGCGAGCAGCAGCGCAAGGCGTGTGACGCGGTGGATGCGGTCATGCCGCCCCGCGCCGAAATTGTAGCCAACGATTGGGATAAGCGCGTTGTTCAGGCCGTAAACCGGCATATAAAGGAAGTTTTGCAGCTTGTAATATACCCCATACAGGTTGACGGCGGTCTGCGAAAACGACATCAGGATACGGTTGATGCATATGGTGAGCAGACTGAGCAGCGATTGCTGAAAGGCGGCCGGCAGGCCGATGCGGATGATCTCGCACAGAATGGTCTTGTCCGGGCGGAAGCCGCGCAGGCGCAGGTGGATATCCCGGTTGAAGCGGATGTTGATGGAAAAGCCGATCAGCATGGCAATGATCTGCGCGGATACGGTAGCGAGCGCTGCACCCGCCGTGCCGAGGGCGGGAAAGGGGCCAAGGCCGAAAATCAGCAACGGGTCAAAGATACAGTTGAGCGCCACGCCGATGAGCTGCGTGACCATATGGTGAACCGTGTTGCCGGTCGCCTGCATCAGCCGCTCGGCGGCGAAGAGCAGGAACACCCCGCACGAGGCGGCTGTGACGATGGTGACATACTGCGCACCCATCTCGGCCACGGCGGGCACATCGGTAAAGGCCGCGATAAAGCGCCGCCCGAGCAGCAGCCCGAGCACTGCGAACAGCAGCCAGAAGCAGACCGACAGGAATATGCCGTTCATCGCGGCCGCGTCGGCCGCAGCCTGCTTGTGCTGGCCGAGACGGCGGGAGAGCAACGCGTTCATGCCGACGCCAAGGCCGGTCGCGCAGGCGATCATCAGCAGCTGCACCGGGAAGGCGAGTGAGACTGCGGTCAGCGCGTCCTCGCTGATGCGTGCGACAAAGGCGCTGTCGATGATGTTATAGAGCGCCTGCACCAGCATGGACAGCATGATCGGAAAGGACATCGTGACGATCAGCTTGCCTTCGGGCATGGTGCCCATTTTGTTTTCCGAAGCCATGAGCGCACCTCGCTTTTCTGATTCTGGGGGACGCGCCGTTTCGCGTATCACAGGGTGACCGGCGTATCGAGCACCATTTGCTCGTAGGGCAGTGCTTCAAAGCCGAGCAGATGGTAAAGCGCGGCGGCGCGCGGGTTGGCCGCGGTTACTTCAAGGCGGTAGCGCGCGGCGGTGTTGTATTTTTCGTGCACGGCGGCGATCAGCTTCTTGCCGATGCCTTGGCCGCGCAGCGCGTCGTCCACCATCAGCTCGTCCAGCCAGACGCACAGGCCGCCCGCCTCGTTCGACCATGTCAGCGCCAGCAAGCAATAGGCGCGGGGCGCGCCGGTCTCATCCTCGGCGATCAGGCAGTCCGCATAGGGCGTGCCGTGCATGAGCAGCTCAAAGGTGCGCGCGGCGTTCTGTGCGGGAATCTCATGGTCGACGGCGGGGGAATGATAAAAGGCGTGCACGCTTTGGAGGAAATAGTCGCGGTCGGACGGTTGGATCTGGCGAATCAGCATAACGAAGTTCTCCTTTGGTAAAACAGGGACGGCATATGGCTGCCGTCCCTTTCTGTGGTGGTTTTATGCGGCGGGATCAGAGCTGCGCAAGCGCTTGATCGAGGTCAGCGAGAATGTCCTCGACGTTTTCAAGGCCGACCGATATACGAACCAGCCCCGGCTCGATGCCGGCGGCGGCCAGCTGCGCATCGGTCAGCTGGCGGTGGGTCTCGGAGGCCGGGTGCAGCACGCAGGTGCGGATATCAGCGACGTGCACCTCGTTGCAGGCCAGCTTCAGGCTGTCCATAAACTGCATGGCAGGTGCGCGGCCGCCCTTAATGTCGATCGACAGCACGCCAGAAGCGCCGAGCGGCAGGTATTTTTGCGCGCGCGCGTGATAGGGGTCGTCCGGCAGGGCGGGATAGCGCACCGCGGCGATCTTGTCCGACGCTTGCAGGTGCTCGGCCACGGCAAGGGCGTTTGCGCAATACTGCTTCATGCGCACGGGCAGCGTCTCCAGCCCGAGGTTGAGCAGAAAGGCCGAATGCGCGGCCGGATAGCAGCCGAAATCACGCATCAGCTGCATGCGCGCCTTGATAATGTAGGCCAGCGGGCCAAACTCGCGGGTATAGACCACGCCGTGGTAGCTTTCGTCCGGCTCGGTAAAGTCTGCGAACCGGCCCGAAGCCGCCCAGTCGAATTTGCCGCCGTCGACGATGACGCCGCCGCACTGCACGGCGTGGCCGTCCATGTATTTGCTTGTCGAGTGGATGACGATATCCGCGCCCCACTCGAGCGGGCGGCACAGCACGGGCGTGGCAAAGGTGTTGTCAATCAGCAGCGGCACGCCGTTTTTGTGCGCGATGTTCGCCCATTTTTCGATATCGAATACCGACATCGCGGGATTGGCGAGCGTTTCACCGAACACAGCCTTGGTGTTTGGGCGGAACAGCTTTTGGATCTCAGCCTCGTCGGCCTCGGCATCTGCCCAGATGCACTCGATGCCAAGCCGCCGGAGCGTCACGCCGAACAGGTTGATCGTGCCGCCGTAGATGGTGGAGACGGCGATGAAGCTGTCGCCCGCCGCACACAGGTTGAGGATGGCCAGCAGATTGGCCGCCTGACCGGACGAGGTCAGCATGGCCGCCGCGCCGCCCTCCAGCGCCGCGATCTTCTTTTCCACCGCGTCGCAGGTCGGGTTGGCAAAGCGCGAGTACATGAACTCGGTCGGCATATCGAACAGCGCGGCGATCTTGGCGGTCGAATCGAAGCGGTAGGTGGTCGACTGCACGATGGGCATTACGCCCGGGCCGCCGTTTTCGGGCGTATAGCCCGCGTGGAGGCATTGCGTCTCGATCTTCATGATATAGGCTCCTTTTGGATGAGTGATACTGACATTCTATCACGCGAAAAAGGGTGGGTCAAGGCGGGAAACACACACGCGCCGCAGGTGTCTCCGATTTCGGTAGACTTTGCCCCGGCAATCTGCTATAATAGGGGCAGCTTGAAAAATACGGAGGGAAAGCGTCTATGACCGAGGAAAAGATCGCGCGCATCAACGCGCTGGCGAAAAAGGCCAAGGCCGAAGGCCTGACTGCCGACGAACAGGCCGAGCAGCAAGCGCTGCGCGCCGCGTATATCGCGGGCTTTCGCGCAAGCCTGAAGGCGCAGCTGGACAATACGGTCGTGCTCAACCCGGACGGCACTTCATACAGGCTCAAGCAGAAGAAGGGCGGGCATTGATGCGCCTGCCCGCGTATGTGGCGCGTGCAGTGGATACGCTCGAGTGCGCCGGGTATGAGACGTGGGCGGTTGGCGGCTGCGTGCGGGATAGCCTGATGGGGCGCACGCCGCACGATTTCGACCTGTGCACCGCCGCGCGTCCGGAGGAGATGCAGGCCGTTTTTGCGGGCGCGCGGCTGCTGGAGACCGGCCTGCGGCACGGCACGCTGACGCTGCTGACTGCGGACGGCCCGGTCGAGATCACGACCTTCCGTGCGGACGGCGATTATGCCGACGGACGGCATCCGAACAGCGTGCGCTTTGTGCGCTGTGTGGAGGACGACCTTGCCCGGCGAGACTTTACAGCCGGCGCGATGGCGTGGCATCCACAGCGCGGCCTGTGTGACCCCTTTGGCGGGCGGGACGATCTGCGGCGCGGCGTGCTGCGCGCGGTGGGTGACCCGGACGCACGGTTTGCCGAGGATGCGCTGCGCATTCTGCGCGCGGTGCGGTTTGTATCGCAGCTTGGCTTTGCGGTCGAGGGACAAACCGCCGCGGCTATGCGGCGGCAGCAGGGGCGGCTGGCGTGCATCGCGCCCGAGCGGGTGCGCACCGAGCTGACCGGAACGCTGTGCGGCCGCTTTGCCTGCCGCGCGCTCATGCAGTATGCCGATGTGCTGTTTACGGTGTTGCCCGAGCTGCGCCCCATGTATGCCTGCGCCCAGCAGAACCCGCACCACCTGTACGACGTGTGGGAGCACAGCGTCCGCGCAGTCGGGCAGGTGGCGGCCGAGCCTGTGCTGCGCTGGGCGATGCTGCTGCATGACTGCGGCAAACCGGCTTGCAAGACGGTAGACGAAAGCGGAATCGGCCATTTTTACGGACACCCCGACGTCAGTCGGGCGATCGCCGCGGGGCTACTGCGCCGCCTGCGCTTTTCGGGGCAGGAGCAGGACGAGATCGGCCTGCTGGTTGAGCAGCACGACCGCCCGTTAGGCGACAGCGCCAAGCTGGTGCGCCGCCGGCTGACCCAGCTTGGTGAGACGAACTTCCGGCGTTTGCTGGCAATCAAAAAGGGAGACGCGGTCGGGCAGGGTACGCACCCGGACAACGTCGGCGCGCTGTGGGAGACCGAGGCGCTGCTGAACCAAACCCTCGCGGCGGATGCCTGCTTATCGCTGCGGCAGCTGGCCGTGGACGGCAGAGATATGCTGGCACTCGGCCTGCGCGGCCCCGCGGTGGGCGAGATGCTGCGTGCGCTGCTCGACGCGGTGGTTGACCAAACGACGGAAAACACGGCCGGGGCACTGCTTGCCCTCGCCCGCGCCCGAATGGAGGAGAGAAAATGACCCCAAAGGAGCAATTTATCGACATATTCAACAGCAATATCCACCGCGCGGGCGCGGATAAGCTGCTCGCGTGGCTGGAATCGACCGATTTTTTCACTGCCCCCGCGTCCACCCGCTTTCATGCGGCCTATGCGGGCGGTTTGCTTGACCATTCGCTCAACGTATACCATGTGCTGCGCGCCAAGCATTATGACCCCGAGACAGATGATCTCGAAAGCTGCACGATCGCAGCCATCCTGCACGATGTGTGCAAGGCAGGCTTCTACAAGACCGAGCTGCGCAACCGCAAAAATGAGCATGGCGAATGGGAGCGCGTGCCGGTATACACGGTGGACGATCAGTTTCCCTATGGCCATGGTGAAAAATCGGTATTCCTCATCGAGCGCTTCATGCGGCTGCGCACGGAGGAGGCTGTCGCCATCCGCTGGCACATGGGCGGCTTTGACGATGCTGCGCGTGCCGGCTCGTTTGCCATCGCGCACGCTTATGAGAAGTATCCGCTCGCGGTCAAGCTGCACCTGTCCGACCTCGAAGCGACCTACTTACACGAGAGCCGCAGCGAATGAAAGAGCGCCTTCGCCGTGCTGACGCAGCGCGGCGGCCGCAATAAAAAGACAAAAATGTTAAGGGAGGATTCTAACGATGGAAGCATTGGAATGTATCAAAACGCGCCGCAGCGTGCGGCGTTTTACCGAGCAGCCGGTCACGAGGGAGGAGATCGAGCAGATCGTTGCCGCCGCAGCCTATGCGCCGCGCTGGAAGAACACCCAGATCGCGCGCTATATCGTGCTCAATGACGAGCAGAAGGCACATCTGACTGACGAGTGCATGATGGACTTCGCGTTCAACCAGAAGTCGGCGCGCAGCGCGCCGATGCTCATCGTTGTCACGATGCTGACCGGCCGTTCCGGCTTTGAGCGTGACGGCAGCTTTTCGACCGAAAAGGGCACGCACTGGCAGTCGTTCGACGCGGGCATCGCTGTGCAGACCTTCTGCCTTGCCGCCCACGCGCTCGGACTCGGCACGGTCGTGATGGGCATCTTTGATGACCACAAGACCGCCGCGCTGCTGGACATCCCGGAAGGGCAGGAGGTCGCGGCAGTGCTGGCGATCGGCCACCCCGCCGAGGAGCCGATGTGCCCCAAGCGTAAAAGCGTGGACGATTTGGTATCCTTCCGGTAAAACACAGGCAAAAAGGCCGGGCGAGTGCCCGGCCTTTTTGCAGCGCGCAGCCATGACATAATTTTTTGAAAAAGGGTTGACAAGATGGTTAGTCTGTGCTAACCTATACATAGGTTAGCCGATGCTTACCAAATACCAACCAGCCGGGCGGCTCGTTCGCCCACACGCGGGTGGGCAGCGCGGCAAAAACATGACTCCTTGTTATTTTGCGCATCGTGAGGGCTGAAGCTCCGCTCATCGGCGCGGCCGTATGGCTAACCGCGGCCGCGCCGTCCGGTGAGCGGATAAAGATTGTCGCATTGCAAAGAATACAGGGCAGGAGGTGCATTGAGACCGTGAGAAATCAATTGGATCGGCTGCTCGCCGCCTATTGCTCGCCGACGCTGGCGGGGCTCAAGCCCGCAAGCCTTGTTTCGTGCGACCGCACGCTCTATCCCGACCTGCCGCGGCGGCTGCGCGATTACCGCACGGCGTTTGCGCCGCGCGGTGTGCGCTTCGAGATCGTCTGCGCCTGCCGGGAACGGTATCTGCTGCTTGTCTATCACCGCGCACGGCTGGCGCGCCGGTTGGGTGAAGCGGATGTGCGGTGTATGCTGCGCTCATTCGGTTATGCGCCCGGGCAGCCGCTGGAGGCGCTGCTGTGGCAGCTTAAGCGACGTATGGCGCAGGGAGGCAGCTTTCCGCATGAGATTGGGCTGTTTCTCGGCTACCCGATTGAGGACGTGGTGGGCTTTATCCGCAATGCCGGGCGCGGCTGCAAGCTGTGCGGCTACTGGAAGGTGTACGGCGATGCCGAAGCCGCTGCCGCGCTGTTTGACCGCTTGGAGCGGGTATGCCGCGCGGTGACAAAGCGCATCGAGCAGGGTGAAACGCTGCTTGAGGTGTTCGCTGTTGCATAGGGCTGCCCAAATCAACCTATTATCGGTCGTATCTGCGGTGATAAGCCGCAGTTATGATACAAAGTATCCTTTCTTGTCCGGGGTGCAAACCCCAAACCTCAACATGAGCCCGCAGCCGACGGAACACGGCTGCGGGCTTCCTCCTTGCTGGGGCATTTGTCAAATTAGCTACAACTAACTGTGCGGCGATTGGGCAATCCGACAAAACTTTTACAGGGCGCTTGACAAAGCAGGTTAGCAGCAGTAAACTACAAGCGTTATCACAGTTAGAATGACCTAACCCCGTCGTGGGGCGGTTGGACTGAATGGAGAAGGAGAGGAGCGCTATTATGCCGCTGACGATGATGGATGCCGGAATCGAGACCACGGTCAAGACGATTCGCGGAAAGGATCAGACCAAAAAATTCCTGCAAAACCTAGGCTTTGTGGAAGGGGCGCGCGTTTCGGTCGTCTCCTCGCTGTCGGGCAACCTGATCGTGCAGGTGCTCGATGCGCGCGTTGCGCTGTCGCAGTCGATGGCGTCCCGCATCATGGTATAAGGAGGAGCAGCATGAACAACCTGAGAAATACGCCCATGGGCGCGACCGTCACCGTCCGCAAGATCGAGGGCGAGGGCGCGGTGCGCCGCCGCATCATGGATATGGGCATCACCCGGGGGGCGGAGATTTTTGTACGCAAGGTGGCGCCGCTAGGCGACCCAATCGAAGTGACTGTTCGCGGCTATGAGCTGAGCCTGCGCAAGGCCGACGCGGAGATGGTGCTCGTCGAAGCGTAAGCAGTTCCGGAAGAAAAAATTTACATAGGGGTTAGCGCATGCTAATTCAAAGAGAGGGGAAATAATATGTCGATTCGTTTGGCGCTTGCCGGCAATCCCAACTGCGGCAAGACGACGATGTTCAATGCGCTGACCGGTGCGACGCAATATGTCGGCAACTGGCCGGGCGTGACTGTGGAGAAAAAGGAGGGCCGCTGGAAGGAGGATAAGGATGTCCGCATCACCGACCTGCCGGGTATTTACTCACTCTCACCGTATACGCTGGAGGAGGTCGTCACGCGCGACTATCTGGTGGGTGAGCGGCCGGACTGCATCATGGATCTGGTCGACGCATCCAATATCGAGCGCAACCTGTACCTGACCACGCAGCTGTTGGAAATGGGGATGCCGGTGGTGGTGGCGCTCAATATGATGGATATTGTCGAGGGACGCGGTGATGTGATCGACACGGCGGGACTGTCCAAGGCGCTGGGTGTGCCGGTGGTCGAGACCGCCGCCATCAAGGGCAAGGGCATAGGCGGGCTGATCGCCGCGGCCAAGCAGGCGGCGGTCGGCGCGGCGCAGCCGCCGCTGCACCGGTTTTCGGACGAGATCGAGAACGCACTTTCGTCGATCGAAACGATGATCGCCGATGTGACCGAGGCGGCGCAGCGCCGCTGGTTTGCCATCAAGCTGTTCGAGCGCGATGAAAAGGTGCTTGCCCGCTTTCATTTTGGGCAGGATACGCGCGATAAGCTGGAAGCAGTCATCGCGGCGGTCGAGGATGAGCTGGACGATGATGCCGAGTCCATCATCACCGACGCGCGTTATCGCTACATCGCGGAAATCGTGGGCGCTTGTGTCAAGAAGAAAAGAAAGGGCGCTTCGACCTCGGATAAAATCGACCATGTGGTGACCAACCGCATTTTGGCGCTGCCGATCTTTGCGCTGGTCATGTTTATCGTGTACTATGTGTCGGTCAGCACGGTCGGCACGCTTGTGACCGACTGGACCAACGATGTGCTGTTCGGTGAGATCGTGCCGCCCGCGGTCGAGGGATTTTTGACAGCGGTCGGCTGCGCGGACTGGCTGATGAGCCTGATTCTTGACGGTATTGTCGCGGGTGTGGGCGCGGTGCTCGGCTTTGTGCCGCAGATGCTGGTGCTGTTCTTCTTTCTGGCCGTGCTGGAGGACTGCGGCTATATGGCGCGTGTCGCGTTCATCATGGACCGCATCTTCCGCAAATTCGGCCTGTCCGGCAAGTCCTTTATCCCGATGCTGATCGGCTCGGGCTGTGGTGTGCCGGGTGTTATGGCCTCCCGCACGATTGAGCAGACGCGCGACCGGCGCATGACCATCATGACCACCTGCTTTATCCCCTGCGGCGCCAAGCTGCCGATCATCGCCTTGATTGCGGGTGCGTTTTTCGGCAACGCGGGCTGGGTGGCCTTCTCGGCCTATCTGGTCGGCATTTTGGCCATCGTGCTGTCGGGCATCATCCTGAAAAAATTCAAGGCGTTTGCAGGTGACCCGGCGCCGTTCGTGATGGAGCTGCCCGCCTATCATGTGCCGGCGGCCGGCAACGTGCTCCGCTCGATGTGGGAGCGCGGTTGGTCGTTCATCAAAAAGGCCGGCACGATTATTCTGCTGTCGACGATCGTTGTTTGGTTCTTGCAGACCTACGGCTTTGAAAACGGCTCGTTCGGCGCGGTCGAGGAGATCGAGAACTGCCTGCTTGCTGCCCTTGGCAATGCGATCGCACCGCTGTTTACCCCGCTGGGCTTTGGCGACTGGCGCGGCGCGGTGTCGGCCATTTCGGGCTTGGTCGCCAAGGAGAACGTCGTTGCGACCTTCGGCCAGCTGTTCCACTTCACAGGCGAGCTGAGCGAGGCGGGCGACGAGATCTGGGGTGAGCTTGCCGGGCATTACACGGCAGTGGCAGCGTATGCCTACATGGTGTTCAACCTGCTGTGCGCGCCCTGCTTTGCCGCCATCGGCGCGATCAAGCGCGAGATGAACAACGCCAAATGGACTTGGTTTGCCATCGGCTATATGACGGTGTTTGCCTACACCGTGTCGCTGATGATCTACCAGTTTGCGGGGTTGGCGACAGGTGAGCTTGCCTTCGGCGCGGGCACGGTCGCGGCGATACTCATTCTGGCGGTCTATATTTATTTGCTGTTCCGTAAGCCTGCTGAGGCGAAAACGGAGGGTCTGCGCGGAATGAGCGTGCAGGCCGGTTGATATGACAGAAAGGAGCTGACGCTCGTGTTGGCAACAATCATTATTTGCCTGCTGCTGGCCGCCGCAGTGTTTTTCGCGGTGCGCACGGTATGCCGTCAGGTGAAAAACGGAGAATGCCCGGGTGGCTGTGCGGGCTGCACCTGCCACTGTGACCATAAGCATTCAGAATAACGAGCCGCCCCTCGCGGCAGCCAAACGGCTGCAGGCGAGGGGCGGTTTTTCACGCTGGTGTAATGTAAGGGCTGCTTAATAGGTGAAAAGCTGCGTCCAATACGGCGTGCCGCCTACGACGGTGTAGCCAACGCCGATCGTCGTGAAGCTGGGGTTCAGGATGTTTTTGCGGTGGCCTTCGGAGTTCATCCAAGCCCGCATGACCGCTTCGGGTGAGGTCTGTCCGTATGCGATATTCTCGCCCGCGCCGCGGTACTGCACGCCCGCCTCGGTCAGCGCAGTAAAGCAGGAGGTGCCGTTCGGACGGGTGTGGGAGAAGGACTGCACGGTCTCCTTTGCGCGCACCTGCGCAGCTTGCTGCACCTTGGCGTCCACCTTCAGGGGAGACAGACCGGCCTTTGCGCGCTCCTGATTGACCAGTACCGCTACCTGTGCGGCAAAGTTGCCCTGCGTGGTGTCGTTGTCGGGTGTCTGCTCGGGTTTGCTGTCCGGTGTCTGCTCCGAATCGGTCACCGGAGGGATGTCCGGGGTTTCGTCGGGAGCGGTGTCGGGGATCTCATCCGGTGTGGTGTCCGGGGTCTCATCCGGGGCGGTGTCGGGGGTTTCGTCCGGTGTGGTATCCGGGGTCTCATCCGGCTTTACGCTCGGGCAGTTGTTCTGCTGGCCGCAGAAGGAGAAGTCAAACTTTTCACACAGCTTTTGGATGATCTGCTGCTGCGCCTGCGAGGGGATCGAGCACGAAGCGTAGTATTTGACGATCGTCTGCACGTTTGCCGCGCCTGCGGCGGTGGATGTGGCGACGGTCAGTGCCAGCGCGATCGGCGCGAGCTTTTTCAGTTTCATGGGTTTTGCCTCCTTGGAATGTTTGCGGAGCAGAACTGGTCGGCTTTGCTCCGTTAGCCAAAGTATAGTGCGTTTTGTAACCGTTTTGCAATGGAAATATTCGAAAAATCAGTAAATACCCGTAAAAAATCGGACGGAATTGGAATATCCCGGCCGATTTTCCCGATTTTTAAGGCAGCTTTTCAATCTGATACAGGTTGTTCAGCACCAGCCAAAGCTGCGGAAAGTAGCGCATAATGTTCCAGATGCTCACACCGCGCAGCTGATATTCGCCCGCGAGCGCCAACTTGACGCGGATGCTGCGCGCGTCCTCGAACCAGACCTCGTGCTCGGCGCGCTCACGCCAGTAGTTGTAATGCGGCGACTGTGCCGTCTCGTCATACTGGATGGGCGCACCCACCTGTATGGCCTGTTCGACTGCCTGCACATTGCCCAGACTGCGTGCGCGTGAGCGCCCTTCAATATACGGCAAGATCCAGTCATAACCTCGTAGTTGTTAGTGATCCGTAGCAGGAATTACAGGATATAGCGTTAGGGTCAGATCGCTGCCTGTTTCGCTCATTGTAGTGGTCGTTTTACTGTAAACGATTCGTGAGAGGATCGATCGGAGCATACTATTTTTTTCCTGCGCGCTTTCGGTTGTTTCGTAGGTGTTGATTACCGATGCAACACGAGGGATAAGTGTTTGCTTCGTTTGCTCGGCACGATGCAGCCGATCAATCTCCTCTCTGGTATGGGCGGCAGCGTCCGCGATGCGGTCACGCCGAGCCGTTAACAGCGATTGGCGCTCTTTGAACAGTTCCGGGGTATAGACACCCGTTTCAACCAGTTCGAATGCGCGGGCGCGCTGTTCGTCTATTGCGGCGATATCGTTATTGAGCCGCGTCAATGCCGCTTCCAGCGCGTCAATTTCTCGCTCAGATTGAACTGGTAACTTGCTTGCAGCCTGATAGTCTGCAAGCCATTTTCTTAGCGCGGAGATCAATGAGCTCTCGACCTCATCTATGCGCGCAGACACCATACCACAGTAATGATGGCAATAAATATACTGTCCTCCACTTTGCGGTCTGGCTTGCATTTTGTGTCCGCATTTACCGCAGATCAACAGGCCGGCGAATGGGTTCTGCAATGTTTTGCTGCGGGGAACAGGAAACGAGCGCTTTTTCAGCTTTTCTTGGGCTGCGTTCCAGACTTCTTCCGTGATGAGCGGTTCGTGCCGCCCGCGATATATCGGGTATTCTTTGTGACGGGGATAGTTATAGATGATTTCTCCATCTTTGACTGTTTTAACATATCCACGCCGCCCCCATGTAACATACCCTGCGTAGATGGGATTTCTCAAGATATCCTTGATAATGCCGACGTTGAATAGTTTTCCTGTTGGCGAGCGGTATCCCAGATCATTCAATTTATTGCAAAGACGGACAGTACCCAGTTTAGGGTCATCAACATATAGTTGGAAAATGGCACGTATCGTATCCGCGTCTTGATTGGGTACGAGAGTGTAGCCCTTTTCCCGGTGCAGGCGTTGACTGTCATAGCCGTATGGCGGAGGGCCACCCAACCATCGGCCATCACGCGCGCCGGCCTGACGTCCTGCCTGTAGGCGGCGGTTAATCATTTTGTATTCCCGCCGCGACATGAAAAGATCAAACTCGAGATGCTCCTCATCATAATAATTATTAGGGTCAAACACCTTTCCGGGCGTAATGATATAGGTGCTGCTAAACTTAAAGGCTCGTGTGACAATGCCTTGGTCGATACTGTCTCCGCGCGCCAGGCGCTCAATATCGTGCACAAGCACACCACACCAGTTTCTGGATTCTACCTCACGCAGTAATTTTTGCATTTCTGGCCGCGCTGCAATTGTATCTCCAGAAACAATTTCCTCATAAATTTTTCCGATTGTGTAGCCACGTGATTCAGCTAATTCCAGCAAATTCTTACGGTGTGTGACGAGAACATCCGCTTCTCCGCGTGCTTCGGCCTCAAGATCAGCGCGGGATTTGCGCAGGTAAATGCAGTATTTATCGGCCATTAAGACCATCCCCCTATACTTATATTTTAGTGCATCCCCGGATGATGGGGATTCTCTTGTATTTTTCCGAATGATGTGCTATCCTGTCAACAGGCGCAGCCGTGCCAGCGGTTGGCGGTTATTCCCACCATTCCCTTAGAGGGGAGGTGGTGCTATGGTTACATATTCGGAGCTGATTCAGTTTGCGATTATGCTCATAGCCTTTGCTGGTCTGATTTTTCAGATAAGCAAAAGAAAATGACCGCCCTCACTCCTACATGATAGCGGTCATTTTCTTGACAATTATCTAAGGGAATAACCGTCAACCGGCTGCGCCCCTTTTCTGTTTCTAATTATAACCGCGCTATATTGATTTGTCAAGTTTTCCGCGCCGATATACCAACATTGGTGTGGGATTTCTTTGTAATTTTCCGAATGGTGTGCTATCCTGTCAATGGGCACAGCCGTGCCAGCGGTTGGCGGTTATTCCCACCATTCCCTTGGAGGGGAGGTGGTGCTATGGTTACATATTCGGAGCTGATTCAGTTTGCGATTATGCTCATAGCCTTTGCCGGTCTGATTCTTCAGATAAGCAAAAGAAAATGACCGCCCAGTCCTCGCAAAACTAGCGGTCATTTACCAATAGTCTGAGGGAGTAACCGTCAACCGGCTGCGCCCCTTTTCTGTTTCTAATTATAACCGCCCTATATTGATTTGTCAAACCCGGTTACCCTCGTGGTGACCGTTTTTTTTTATTTTAGCTGCGCAGTTTATTTTAGCTATGCGATGGATCTCCGCCAAAAGTTACAGGAGCGTATTTTGGCTTCTCGCAATAGGTAGCGGCGAACAAAAGGCGCAAATTGCGCTTCAACCTTTCTTTCAAGCGGATGGACGCCAAACATTCCTCGCGTTTCGAGTTTTTTAAGGTATTTGCTCCGATAATTGGCCGCATCGCGGCTTACACCGCATAAGCGCATGATTTGGTCAGGCTCATGCGCTTTGCAGTGATGCAGCACAATGGATGGGCAGAGTACACGGCGCGCAAATCCTTGCGCTTCCTGTTCAAGTAGAGACCGATATTCTGTTCGAACGCGAGAAATAATGGGAGTTTGTGGATTGATATGCCCCAGATGGATATGCGCTATTTCATGCAGCAGCGTCCAGCGGCAAGTGGAAAACGGCAGGGCAGAATTATAGCAGATAACAAACGTATCATCGCCCTTTGCACAAAACGCAAATCCGTCCTTTTCGTACCGCGCAATCAATTCTGCCACAGATTTGCCCACAACGGCTGCAAATGCTTCATAGGTGTATATTTTCCAGCCATTTTGCGTCGCGATGCGGAATGGGTCAACCGGTAGAGATGCAATCTTTTGATCGAGCAAAAAGCTCCATGCAGTAGTCTGCAAAAATCTGTGCACTTTATTTATCGTCCTGATTGGCGCTGTCGTACAGTTCTCTCAGTTCGTCCAAATTGCCGGCATGGCCGCTGCGCGCAGCTGTCATACTGGCATTTTCTTTGATATAGTCCGCCCGATATGCTTCGTAGTTTTCGTCGGAAAGCACCGCGTCAACAAGGTCGCGCAAATAGTCCTTTATGACCTTTCTTTGGAGCGTGCTAAGGTTCAAATAGCACTCGACAATTTTCTGGTCAAGCGTATCAAGGTCATATTCAGATGCAAGGTTAGAGAGGATGCTTTTGTCCGTTGCAATGAACATTTCGCCCTCGCCACTCCGCAACCATTCTTCATTCACAGAAAAAATGGCACAAATGGTCTTAATATGTCTATCCGAAATATCACGCTTACTCACTTCCATCATGGCAAGTGTTGATTGCCCTATACCGAGTTTCTTTGCAAATTCGGATTGTGTCATTCCGAAATGTTCTCTTATTCTTTTCAAACGTTCTTGCAAAGTATACACCTCCACTTCTTTGCTTCAGATTATCAAAAATGAAATAAAAAGTCAAGAGAGAATCAAAAAAGAACTTGACATGATATTTCATATTTGATAATATGTGATTATGAAAAATCAATTATGAAATTTGCATAAGGAAACAGTGAGGTGATAGCAATGCTGAGAAGCGATGTGCGGCAGATCAGCCGGGAAGAAAAAATCGATGTGGCAGAGATTGCGCAGATGGCGCGTAAGCTGCCTGACAAGGAAAAAGAGCGCTTTTACTACATGATGCAAGGCGTCGCTCTGATGAGCGATGAGGAGTGCCATCATATGCGGGCAGGCGCATAGCGGACAGGCAAGAAACAAGCCTGTAAGCACAGGACGGTTTCGTGGGAGGTGAATGGAACGTGGGAGATGGTGAGCAAACAACAGTCCGCCTGTCTGCTGAATTGCATGAAGCATTAGTTGCAATATCAAAACAAACTGGATTAACGGTTACGGCTTTGCTGATTGCAGCCATTTGGATGAGCGTTCTAAAGCTAAAACACCTACCGCAGTAACAACCGCATTCATGGATTGTGAATACTTCTCGCAAGCAGATTCAAGGATATCATGAGTTATCTGATTGACATTCAGCACAAACCTGTCTTTTATTCCGGGCGTTGATGAAAAATCGAGAGTAATATCATCTGTGGTTAGGAGATCGTGTATGGCAGAGCGCAGAAGATTTGTTTTTGTCATGCCGAGTTCTTTTGCAACAGTTTGAAGCTGAGTGTTAAGTTCATGAGGAAGCCGGATAGTCAAAGAGATATCATTTGCCATAAAATTATCCTCCTTTAATGACATAAAATTTATACCATAAAAATTGGAGAAAATCAATTGACATAAAAAATATGTCATGTTATTATATAGACATAAAATTTATGTCATAAAAGAAGGCGATGAAAGGTGTATAAACGAATTTCTATAAGGCTTGTGCATTCACTGTCTGAAGAACTCAAAGCCATAGCAAAAGAGCGCGGGTTGAGTGTTAATTCTTTGATTTCTGAGATGGCTTGGGATTTTGTTGAGGAGTGGAAGGCGAGGTTGGGAGAGTAGATTACGCTTACCATGCCGAGTATGGACTTATCCAACAAACTAAAAGGTGGACAGGCAAGAAACAAGCCTGTAAGCGCATAGGATCGCATAGGAGGTGGCGCAGATGGCGATTGTAAAAACATATCATTTTGGTCATGCGACAGTACATATTGCAGATGATGCTTACCGTGATGCATCACGGGAAGAGAT
>NZ_JALFLA010000023.1 GCF_022775115.1 Agathobaculum sp. | reverse complement strand
CGGCACGCGGTTTTGGAGACCGCTGCTCTACCAGCTGAGCTATACCCCTGTGTGGCTCCTCAAGTTGGACTCGAACCAACGACCCTGCGGTTAACAGCCGCATGCTCTACCGACTGAGCTATTGAGGAATATGGATAGCTTATATAGTATAGCGCGCGCGCCCCGCTTTGTCAAGAGGGGAATAATATAAAAATAAGAAATCGCCGATGCGCTTGCCGGGCGCTATGGCAAGACAGCACACAGGCGCGTGGGGACGGTGAGCACCCCCGCGCGCCCGCTTCTGCATGTTACTCCGCCAGCCGGTAGATGGCCTTGATGGCCGTCTCGTCGAGCGGCATATAGCTCTTTACCGGGCCGCCGACCGTGCGCACGGTGTTCGCCGCCAGCGTGTCGTAATCCGCTGGGCAGATGCCAAGCTCGGCCATGTGTACAGGCATACCGATCTCCGCGAAAAAGCGCTTCATGGTCAGTATGCCCTCGTGCGCGGTGCGCGCGGGGTTTGCAAAGTCCATCTCCACGCCGAAAACGCGGTGGGCAAGCTGGGCAAAGCGCGGGATATCGTGCTCCATCACATACTGCGCCCATGCCGGGAACAGTACGGACAGCCCCGCGCCGTGGGCGATCTCGTCCCGGAAGGCCGAAAGCTCATGCTCGAGCTTATGCACAGGGAAAAGGCGCAGGCGTCCCGCGCCGGTGTAATCGTTATGCGATATGCTGCCCGCCCACATCAGCGTGGCACGCGCCTCGTAGTCGCACGGGTCGGCAAGGGCACGGCGTCCCGCGTCGCGCGTGGCGATCAGCACGCCCTCAGCGATGCGGTCGGTGATGTCGCTCTCGCCGCCGTCGGTCAGGTAGCGCTCAAGCGTGTGCATCATGATATCCACAATGCCGCAGCCGGTCTGGAAAGGCGAAACGGAAAAGGTGTTCTCCGGGTTGAGAAAGCTGATACGCGGGCGGTTGGTCTGGCTGGTAATGCCGCACTTCTGGTGAGTCTCTTCGTTGGTCAGCACGCAGGAGTTGCTGGTCTCTGAGCCCGAGGCCGACAGCGTCAGCACCGTGCCGACGGGCATCGTGGCCTCGGGCGCGGTGCCCGTTGCGGCGAATTCCCACGGGTCGCGGCCGGTGCCAAGCCCCATGCCGATGCCCTTGGCCGAGTCCAGCACCGAGCCGCCGCCGACGGCAAGGATGAAGTCCACATTTTCGCGCTTTGCAAGCGCAATGCCCTCGCGCACGAGCGACAGCTTGGGATTGGGCGACACGCCGCCCAGCTCGACATAGGTCAGTCCTGCGCCGGTCAGGCTCTGCTCGACCTTGTCCAGCAGGCCGCTGCGCCGGACGCTGCCGCCACCAAAGTGCACGAGCACCCGGGACGCGCCGAGTGCGCGCAGCTTGGGGCCGATATCCTTTTCGATATCCCGGCCAAAGACGACCTCGGTCGTCGTGTGGAGTGTAAAGTTCAGCATATGTAACCAGCCTCCTGTTTGATTCATAGAAATGGGATAGCTATATTATAGCCACACCCTTGCCAAAAGTCAAAAAATTCGCTAATATAAATGAGGCATAGCATTGCCGGACAGAGACAGAAAGGAGAGGGGCGCATTGTACTCCTATTCCGCGGCCGAGTGGCTGCTGGTGTTTTATCTGTATTGCTTTTTGGGCTGGTGCTTTGAATCGGCCGTCGTGTCGGTGCAGCAGCGCCGGTTTGTCAACCGGGGTTTTCTGCGTGGGCCGATGCTGCCGATCTACGGCTTTGGCGCGACTTTGCTGCTGCATATCGCGCTGCCGCTGCACGCGCACCCGGTCTGGCTGTTTTTTGCCAGCATGGTGGCTGCAACCGTGTTTGAATACATCGTCGGCGTGGTGATGGAGCGACTGTTCAAGATAAAATATTGGGATTATTCTGAGCACCGCTTTCAGTTTCGCGGCTATATCTGCCTGCAATCGTCGGTTTGCTGGGGCGTAATGGGTCTGCTGCTGACGTGGGTCATCCATCCGCCGGTGGAGGCGCTGGTCGTCGGCCTGCCGTTTGTGCTGCTGCTCGTGCTGGATGTGCTGCTCTCGGCGGCGTTCGTGTCGGATGTGGTCGTATCCGTGCGTGCCGCGCTCGATCTGGCAAAGCTGCTCGAGGAGCTGGACAGGCTGCGCGAGCAGGGCGTGGTGCTGCGCAGGCAGTTGTCTGAGACCGCGCTGGTCAAGCTGACCCGTCTGTCCTACCGTGTGGACGAGGCGCGCGGCGAGTGGACAGAGCGTGTGGACGATACCCGTGAGCAGCTGGCCGGGGCCAAGGAGCAGATATTGGCGTGCATAGACGAGGTGCAGCGCCGCTTCGACGAGCAGGTCGCCGCCCTCAAGCGCACGCGCAAAAGTATGCTGCGCGGCAACCCGACGGCGCATTCCGCCCGGTATGACGATGTGCTTCAGCGGCTGAAAAAACGGGTCGATCCGCATAACAAGGGGTGAAACTGCGCAAAATTCACAAAATGATGCAAATGCACCCATTGCGCGCCCGCGCTTTTGGTGCGTATTTCGCTTGCTAAACTGCGCGCTGCGGGTGTATATTAATAGTACCGTTGAACCTACTGGTTTACAGGGTATCGGCGGGTAAAAAATAGGGAATCCTTTTGGCAAGAAAGGCAGATATAAAATGAAACGATTTGTTTATGCGGACAACGCGGCGACCACGCCGCTGTCCGACACCGCTTTTGAAGCCATGAAGCCGTGGCTGACCGAGTTTTACGGCAATCCGTCCTCGCTTTACCGCATCGGCCGGCAGGCCAAGGAGGCGCTCAACGAGGCGCGCGAGACCGTTGGCAAATGCCTGAACGCAGCCGAGCCGGTCAACGTTGCAAACGACTATAAGCCGGGCGAGATCGTGTTCACCGGCGGCGGCTCGCAGGCAGACAATCTGGCCATCCGCGGCTTTATGCACGGCCCGGGCGCAAAGGGCCGCAAGCACATCATCACCTCTAAAATCGAGCACCACGCCGTGCTGTACACCTGCGAAGCGCTGGAAAAGGAGGGCTTTCGCGTTACCTATCTCGATGTGGACAAGCAAGGCCATGTCGATCTGGAGCAGCTGAAAAACGAGCTGAGCGAGGACACCGCGCTCGTCACCATCATGGCGGCGAACAATGAAATCGGCACCATCCAGCCGATCGCGGAGATCGCGGCGCTCGCGCACGCGGCCGGCGCGGTGTTCCACACCGACGCGGTGCAGGCGGTCGGCCATATGCACATCGACGTGCAGGCTATGGGGATCGACATGCTCTCGCTCTCCGCGCACAAGTTCCGCGGCCCGCGCGGCGTGGGTGTGCTGTATGTCAAAAAGGGCGTTGCACTCGCGCCGCTGATTTACGGCGGCGGACAGGAGCGCGGCCTGATTTCGGGCACGGAGAACACCGCCGGGTGCATCGGCCTTGCAGCGGCGCTCAAGGAAGCCGTCGAGGGGCTGGATGAGAAGATGGCCTATGTTAAAAAGCTCAACGACCGTCTGGTCGAGGGCATCATGAAGATCCCGTACACACACTATACCGGCGACCCGGTAAACCGCCTGCCCGGCACGGCCTCGTTCGTGTTCGAGGCGATCGAGGGCGAGGGTCTGCTCCTCCGGCTGGACAGCGAGGGCGTCTGCGGCTCGACCGGCTCGGCCTGCTCGACCGGCTCGCTTGACCCCAGCCATGTACTGATGGCGATCGGCCTGCCGCATGAGATCGCGCACGGCTCGCTCCGCCTGACGCTGGGCGAGCAGAACACCGAGGAGGATGTCGATTATATCATCGAAGCGGTCACTAAGGTCGTAGCCGGCCTGCGCGCGCTCAGCCCGGTATGGGAGAACGGCAAGCCCAACCTGACGGCGGCGAGCAACCTGCACGCGCACTAAGACGCGGGCGGCTCGTGTTAGGATACAACTGATTGAATGATAAAAGGAGCTTATTTCTATGCAATACACAGATAAAGTGTTCGACCACTTCAGCAATCCGCGCAACGTGGGTGAGATCGAGGATGCAAACGGCGTCGGTGAGGTGGGCAACGCCAAGTGCGGCGACATCATGAAAATTTACCTCAAGGTGTCGGACGACGGCGTGATCGAGGACGTTAAGTTCAAGACCTTTGGCTGCGGCGCGGCGATCGCCACCAGCTCGATGGCGACCGAGATGGTCAAGGGCAAGACGCTGGAGGAGGCGCTCAAGCTGACCAACAAGGCCGTGGCCGAGGCGCTGGACGGCCTGCCGCCGGTCAAGATGCACTGTTCGGTGCTGGCCGAGGAGGCGCTACGCAGCGCCATCGCGGATTATTACAAGCGCATGGGCAAGGATCCCACCGAGATCCTCGGCTGCGATATGGATTGCGCAGCGTGCCACCACGATCATGACCATGTCCATGACGAATTTTAAGCACAGCATCAGCTAACACCTTTACGCATAGAATAAGGGCAGATTGCAAAATCTGCCCTTATTGGTGCGTTTGGGCGGGTTGGTGCAAGGGAGGGGGGCGCAGCGCGTGGGGGATGGTCTGGAAGAGCGACGAACCCCTGCCTCGGGGCTGCAATACCTGCCGCAGCGTCACCCCGGCCGCGACGGGGTGTGCCCGCGGGCGCGAACACTCGTGGGCAGATTGCAAAATCTGCCCTTATCAGCGTTTTCCACACGGAACGGAGCACAGGGATGACTGAGATAACGAAAAGTATAACATACCTAAAAGAATACAAAGAGTTAAAGGCTGCACTGCTCGCTGGTAAAACGCCCGTGCTGGGGGTCGGCCTGTCGGCTATTCACAAGGCGCATCTGGCCGCCGCGCTCGGCATGGAGCTGGGGCGCACGGTCTGCGTGCTGACCGACGACGACGCGGCGGCTGTCCGCTTTGCGGCCGATCTGCACGGCTTTTCCGAAAAGCCGGTGCTGCAGCTGCCCGCCCGCGAGCTGGTCATGGCCGATGTGGTGGGCGTGTCGCGTGGTTACGAGCAAAAGCGCCTTGCCGTGCTGGATGAGCTGGCAAAGGCGCCGTTCGTCGTGGCTTCGGTGCAGGCGGCGCTGCAGCGCACTCTGCCGCCCGACGCGCTGCGGCGCGCGGCCGTGACGCTGGCGGTGGGTGAGTCCGCGCCGCTGGATGAATTGACGCAAAAGCTGCTGTGCGCGGGCTATGAGCGGTGCGCGCAGGTCGAGGGCGCGGGACAGTTTTCTGTGCGCGGCGGTATTCTGGACGTATACCCGCCCCAGGCCGCGCATCCGTACCGCGTGGAGTTTTGGGACGATGAGATCGATTCACTCTCGACCTTTGACGTGGGCAGCCAGCGGCGGCTGGAGTCCGTGCAGACGCTGCGCTGCCTGCCCTGTATGGAGGCTCTGCCTCATCTGGCTGCGCAGGGCGCGGAGGGGTTGGCCGCGGCGGTCGAGGCAACGCTTCAGACCCGCCGCAAAAAGCACGCCGATCTTGCGGCCAATATCGCACGGGATGCCGAACGTCTGCGCGAGACTGGCGGCCTGCCCGCAGCGGATAAATACCTGCCGCTCATCTATCCCGCGCTGACCACCGCGCTGGATTATCTGCCCGAAAACGCGCTGCTGCTGATCGAGGATACACCGCGCCTGCGTGACGCGGCGCGCGATTTTGCCGCCCGCATTGCGGACGACGTGACCGCGCTGCTCGAGCGGGGTGAGCTGCCGCCCGGACTGGATGAGTACGCACTGGATTTTGCCGGCCTGTGCGCATGCGGGCGGCCAATCGTGCGGCTGGACAGCTTTTTGAACCAGATACCCGAGCTTGCGCCCGCGCATCTGGAAAATTTCGTCGCTAACCAGATGAACGCCTACGGCGGCAACTTAGATATGGCTGCCGCCGATATCCGCGCCTATACCCAGCAGGGGCGCGCGGTGGCCGTCGTGTGCGGAAGCGAGCTGCGCTGCCGGAATATGCTCGACGCGCTGACCGACGCTGGACTGAAGGCCACGATCGGCGACCGGCTGCCCAAGGGCGGCTGTGTGACGGTGCTGGAGGGTATGCTCTCGGCAGGCTTTGAGTATCCCGACCTCGGCTTGGTCGTGATGACCGAGGGGCAGGTACTCGCGCGGCGCAGAAAAACGCAGGTCAAGCGTTCGAGCCGCGATCGCGTCAAGTCCTACACCGATTTGACCCCGGGCGACCTCGTTGTGCATGAGCACCACGGCATCGGCCGGTTCATCGGCATGGAGCGCATGACGGTGGACGGTGCGGCGCGCGATTTTGTCAAGATCGCGTTTGCGGGCACGGATTTCCTGTATGTGCCCGCGACCTCGCTCGACCTGATTTCCAAATATATTGGCGGCGGCGAGCCGGACAAGGTGCGCCTGAACAAGCTCGGCGGTACCGACTGGTCGCGCGCCAAAACGCGCGCCAAGGCCGCGGCCAAGGAGCTGGCCGAGGGACTGATTCGGCTGTATGCCGAGCGCGCCAAGGTCAAGGGCTATGCCTTTCCGGCGGATGATGAATGGCAGCGCGAGTTTGAGGATGCTTTCCCCTATGAGGAGACCGAGGATCAGCTGCGCTGCATCGCTGAGATCAAGGCGGATATGGAGTCCGACCGGCCGATGGACCGCCTGCTGTGCGGCGACGTCGGCTTTGGCAAAACCGAGGTCGCGCTGCGCGCCGTGATGAAGTGCGTGCTCGCGGGCAAGCAGGCGGCCATCCTCGTGCCGACGACCGTGCTGGCACGCCAGCACTACCTGACCGCGTTGCAGCGCTTTCAGGGGCATCCGCTGACCATCGAGCTGCTCACGCGCTATAAGACCGGGTCGGAGCAGACAGCGATTCTGAAAAAGCTCGAGGCCGGCTCGATCGATCTGGTGATCGGCACGCACAAGCTGTTCAATAAGAAGATCAAATTCAAGGATCTCGGCCTGCTTGTGGTGGACGAGGAGCAGCGCTTTGGCGTGTCCCATAAGGAGACGCTCAAGGAGCTTTCCAAAACGGTGGACGTGCTGACGCTGTCGGCCACCCCGATCCCGCGCACGCTCAACATGGCGCTGTCCGGCATCCGCGATATGTCATCCATCGAGGAGCCGCCGCTCGACCGCCATCCGGTGCAGACCTTTGTGCTCGAGCAGAACGACGGCGTGCTGCTCGACGCAATTCGCCGCGAGCTTGCGCGCGGCGGGCAGGTGTATTACCTACACAACCGCGTGGAGAGCATCGCACGCTGCGCCGCCCTGTGGCAGCAGCGGCTGCCCGATGCGCACATTGGCGTTGTCCACGGCAAAATGACGCAAAAGGAGATCGCCGCGGCGATGAACGCCATGGCCGACGGCGAAACCGATATTCTGGTGTGCACGACCATCATCGAGACCGGCATCGACATCCCGAACGCCAACACGCTCATCATCGAGCATGCGGACAACATGGGGCTTGCCCAGCTGCACCAGATACGCGGCCGCGTCGGTCGCTCGTCGCGCCATGCTTACGCCTATCTGTGCTACCGGCGGGGCAAGGCGCTGTCGGAGATCGCGCAAAAGCGCCTGTCGGCCATCCGCGAGTACGCGGCGTTTGGCTCGGGCTTTAAGATCGCCATGCGCGACCTTGAGATACGCGGCGCGGGCAACGTGCTCGGGCCGGAGCAGTCAGGCCATATGATGAGCGTGGGCTATGACCTGTATCTCAAGCTGCTCGAGGAGGCCGTGCAGGAGGAAAAGGGCGAAACGCCGCGTCCGCGCGTCGATTGCGCGGCCGAGCTGCTGGTATCGGCCAACCTGCCGTCCGACTATGTGCCGGATACGGGGCAGCGCGTCGATCTGTACCGCCGCATCGCGCTCATCCGCACGGATGGGCAGCGAAGCGACATGCTCGACGAGCTGATCGACCGCTTCGGCGAGCCGCCGCAGGCCGCGCTCGCCCTGCTGGATATTGCGCTGCTGCGCAGCCGGGCGAGCGAGCAGGGCATCAGCGAGATCAAGCAGGCAGACGGCCGGCTGCTGCTGACCTTTGCGGACACCGACTTTGCGCGGCTGTCCATGTTGTGCGGAGAGGAGGCTTTCCGCGGGCGGCTGCTGCTTAATGCGGGCGCAACACCCTATCTGTCGCTGCGGCTGAACAAGAACGAAACCGCGCTGCAGATGGCGCAGACGCTGGTGGAAAAGTACGCCGCGGCGGCAAAAGGCGCGCCCGTTGCTTGACTTTTCCGCGCGCTGTGGTATACTGGATACAATAGTAGAATGGCAGGTATGCGATGAAGCGGAAAGAGTAACCGCAAGCCGGCGCGGATAAGAGAGAGGCCCCATTGGCTGAAAGGGCTTTGCGCGCGGCGCGGCCAAAGTGCGTCCGCTGAGTATCGGGGTCAAACGCCCCGCGGGACGCGCCCGTTACAGCGGCACGAGCGATAAATCGGAGTGGAACCGCGTAATCTACGCCTCCCGGGGAAAAACAACCCTTGGGGGGCGTTTTGATTGAGAAAGCGTGGGATGGAGCGGGCAAGAACCGCCGCATCCAATGATAAAACCGCAAATCAAGCCATAGAAAGGGAGCAGTTATGAAGCTATACAATACCTTGACCCGTCAGAAGGACGAATTTATCCCGCTCACCCCGGGCGAAGTGAAGATGTACTCATGCGGGCCGACGGTATACAACTATTTCCACGTCGGCAACGCGCGTCCGTTCATCGTGTTCGATGTGCTGCGCCGCTATTTTGAATACCGCGGCTACAAGGTAACGTTCGTGCAGAACTTTACCGATATCGACGATAAGGTCATCGGCAAGGCCAACGACGAGGGCGTGGACTTCAACGTCATCGCCGACCGCTATATCAAGGAGTATTATGTGGACGCGGACGGCCTCGGCATTGGCCGGGCAACCGTTCACCCCCGCGCGACCGAAACGATGGACGCGATCATCGACATCGTGCAGCGCTTGCTCGACAATGGCCACGCCTATCTGGCCGAAAACGGGGATGTGTACTTCCGCACCCGCTCGTTTGCGGATTACGGCAAGCTGTGCCATCAGCCGATGGAGGAGCTGCAGGCCGGCGCGCGCATATCGGTGGGCGAGGTGAAGGAGGACCCGATGGACTTTGCGGTCTGGAAGGCCGCCAAGCCCGGTGAGCCTGCGTGGGATACGCCGTGGGGCTCGAAGGGCCGTCCCGGCTGGCATATCGAATGCTCGGCCATGGTCAACAAGTACCTCGGGCCGACGATCGACATCCACTCGGGCGGCTTGGATCTGACCTTCCCACACCATGAGAATGAGATCGCCCAGTCCGAATGCGCCAACGGCTGCACGTTTGCCAACTACTGGCTGCACAATGGCTTTTTGACCATCGACAACGAGAAGATGTCCAAATCCAAGGGCAACTTTTTCATGGTGCGCGACGCGGCGAAGGAGTTCGGCTATGAGACCATCCGCATGTTCATGCTGTCTGCGCATTACCGCACACCGCTCAACTACTCGGCCGACTCGCTGGAGATGAGCAAGGCGTCGCTCGCCCGTCTGTACGAAGCGCGGAGCAATATGGAATTCCGCATGGAAAAGGCCGCGGGTGACACGATGACCGTCGAGGAAGCGGCAAAGTGTGAGGAGCTTGGCCGCTACAAGCAGAAGTTCATCGAGGCGATGGATGACGACCTGAACACCGCCGACGCGCTGTCGGCTATCTTTGAGCTGACGCGCGAGATCAACGCCTATATGGGCGCGCATCAGGACGCGACCCGCGCTTGGCTGCGCGCGGCGCACGGCCTGTTCATGGAGCTGACGGGCGTGCTCAATCTGGTGCAAAAGCGCGAGGACGCGGCCGATCCCGAGGCTGACAAGATCGAGGCGCTGATCGCGCAGCGCGCGGCGGCCAAAAAGGAGAAGAACTTTGCCGAGGCTGACCGCATCCGCGACGAGCTGGCCGCGATGGGCGTGACCATCAAGGATACCCGGCAGGGCACACAGTGGAGCCGCGCCTGACGGGGCGATAAGCGGAGAAGGCAAACAAAGAAAAAGGGCGTGCGCAGAAACCCTTCTGCACACGCCCTTCTGTTGTCAATCGCCCAGCAGCTTGCGCAGCCAGCGCCCAAGGCGGGAGACTGGCTGCCTGTGTGTATCGGCCTGCGCGGCAGCCTGCTCGACGGCTTGCTGCATCAGCAGCTCCTGTGCGCAGACAGGCTCGGCCCCGGTCGGCTTGCGCTGGTAGCTGCCGTCCGGCTGCAAGACGCGCGCCTTTGCCGTATCCCGCAGCATGGCGGACAGGATATCGTGCAGGCGGGCGCGCACCGCGGGGGCGTGGATCGGACAGGCGATCTCGACCCGGCGCTCGGTGTTGCGCGTCATCAGATCGGCGGAGGAGATGTACATCTTCTCCGCCGCGCCGCGGCCGAACACAAAGATGCGCGAATGCTCCAGAAACCGCCCGACGATGCTGGTGACTGTGATATGCTCGGTATGCCCCTTGACGCCGGGCTTGAGACAGCAGATGCCGCGGATGATCAGCTCGACTGTGACGTCCGCACATGAGGCCTGCCGCAGCCGCTCGATCACGTCGATATCGGTCAGCGAGTTGAATTTCAGCAGGATATAGCCTTCGCTGCCCTTGCCGATCTGCTCGTCGATCAGCGAGAGGATGCGGCGCTTGAAGCCGCTCGGCGCGACCAGCAGGTGTTGATATTGTCCCTCCAAATTGCCAAGCGCCATGTTGCTGAAAAAGGCGGCCGCGTCCGCGCCGATCTCGTCGTCCGCCGTGACGAGTGAGACATCGGTATACTGCGCGGCGGTCTTTTCGTTGTAGTTGCCCGTGCCGACCTGCGTGATGTGGCGCACCGCGCCGCGCTCCTTGCGGGTGATAAGGCAGATCTTGGCGTGTACCTTGTAGTCCTCAAAGCCGTAAATGATCTTGCAGCCGGCTTCCTCCAGCCGCTCCGACCAGTCGATGTTGTTCTGCTCGTCAAAGCGGGCGCGCAGCTCGATCAGCACGGTCACATCCTTGCCGTTTTCCGCCGCAGCGCATAGATACTCGACCAGCTTGGCCTTGCGCGCCAAGCGGTAGATGGTGATGCGCACCGAGAGCACGTCAGGGTCGTTTGCGGCCTCGCGTATCATCTGCAGAAAGGGCTCCATCGACTCGTAGGGGTAGGACAGCAGAATGTCCTGCCGCAGCGCGGCGCGCAGCAGGCTCTGCCCCGGGGGCAGCATAGCGGGCTGCTGGGGTGTGAACGGCGGGTCGGAGAGCGCCATGCGCCGCTTTTCGGGCAGGTGCTCGCCAAGGCTGAAGGCATAGCTCATTTTGAGCGGCGCCTTGCGCGAGACAAAGAGCTGGTGGTCGCTTACGTCAAAGCGGCTGCGAAAATACTGGGTGAAATGCTCGCTGACCGGGCGGCTCAGCTCGACCCGCACGACCGCCATGCGGCGGCGGCGGCGCAGCAGTTTTTCCATCTTTTTGCGGAAATCGCCCTCCCCCGCGTCAAAAACCGCGTCGTCCGGATTGATATCGGCGTTGCGGGTGACGCAGAAAATGGTCTTTTCGAGCATGTCGTACATGCCGAACACTTGATCGGCGTATTCGTACAGCAGAGTCTCGATGGGCATATAGCGCCCGCCGCGGCCGGGCAGGAACACCAGTGCGGGCAGCGCGGACGGCACAGGCAGCAGGCCGAGGCGCTCGGTCTTTTTGTGGCCGAGCAGCGCGGCGATGTGCGGCACCTTGCCCTCGAGATGGGGGAAGGGGTGGTGCGCGTCGACGATCTGCGGCGAGAGCACGGGTGCCACTACACTTTTGAAATACTGCTTGATGTATTTCAGCTCATCCGGCTCAAGCTCGGCAAAGCCGATGTGGCACAGCCCCTCGCGGCAGAGCTTCTGCTCAATATCGGCAAAGGCCGCGTCGCGCCGCGTATACAGCGGGCCGACGGCGGCATAGATACGCCGGAGCTGCTCCTTGGCGGTCATGCCGGACTTCTTGTCGATATGCGCCTTGTCGACCGCGGCCATGTCGCACAGGCTGCCGACGCGGATCATAAAAAACTCATCCAGATTGCTGCTGAAAATCGACAGGAATTTCAGGCGTTCGAGCAGCGGAACGGCCTCATCCTCGGCCTCCGCCAGCACACGGGCGTTGAACGCGAGCCACGACAGCTCGCGGTTCTGCGTATAGCCCTGCTCCCAAATCGCTTGTGTCATAGCGGCTTTCCCCCTTTTAGCGACGGTCTCCGCGCAAAACGCAAAAGGCTGCGCGGTGCTTTGATATTGTAATTATACCACAGCGGCGGGCAGCTTTCCAGCCAAAGCGCTCCATCTGCATAAAAAAGGGTTTTTTACCGATTGCCCTTTTCAAGCGACGGAAAAGGGCGTACAATAAAAGATACCAACTTTGGGAAAATGGTAAGGAGGGCAAGCAATATGAAGATCGGAATGTTGACCAGCGGCGGCGACTGTCAGGGTTTGAACGCAGCGCTGCGCGGCGTTGCCAAGACACTGTACCACGAGCTTGGGGACAAGGCAAGACTGTACGGCATCCGGGACGGCTACCGCGGTCTGATCGAGGGCGACTACCACGAGATGAACCCGCGCGATTTCTCGGATATATTGACCGTGGGCGGCACCATCCTCGGCACCTCGCGCCAGCCCTTTAAGCAGATGCAGAAAACGGCCGAGGACAGCGAGGAGACACGGCTGCAAAAGATGCTCAAAACCATCAAGGAGGCGGAGTTTGACTGTCTTGTCATTCTGGGCGGCAACGGCACGCATAAAACGGCAAACCTGCTGTCGCAGAACGGGGTCAATGTCGTCACCCTGCCCAAGACGATCGACAACGACCTCTGGGGCACTGAGGTCACATTTGGCTTTCAGTCGGCCATCGACATTGCCACGACCGTGATCGACTCCATCCATTCGACTGCGTTCTCACATTCGCGCGTGTTCATTGTCGAGGTCATGGGGCACAAGGCCGGATGGCTGACGCTGTACGCAGGCATCGCGTCCGGTGCGGATATCATCGTCATCCCTGAGATACCGTATTCGGCCAAGGCGATCGCCAAGGCCATCGAGCGGCGCGAAAAAAGCGGCAAGCGCTTTTCCATCCTCGCCGTGGCCGAGGGCGCGATCAGCCGGCAGGAGGCCGCGATGAGCAAAAAGGAGTTCAAGGCCGCGCGGGAGAATATGCCCTATCCCTCGATATCCTACCGGCTGGCGGATGAGCTGAAAGAGCTGACCGGGCACGAGATCCGCGTGACCATCCCCGGCCATTACCAGCGCGGCGGCGCGCCCTGCCCGGCCGACCGCCTGCTGACCACCCGGCTGGGTGTTGCTGCGGCAAATCTGATCCGTGAGGGCAGGTTTGGCAACATGGTTGCGGTGCAGAGCAACCGCATCGTACCCGTGCCGCTCAGCGAGGTTGCAGGCAAGCTTAAGACCGTGCCGCCGGACAGCGATATCGTGCAGGCCGCGCGCGATCTCGGGCTGTCGATGGGCGACGAGTGAAAAAACGCTCCGCCGTGTCGCGGATAGGCGGTCATTGCGCAGTATCGACACTGAAAAGCTGCGAGCCGCACGGAGGACATGGTAAAGGGTGGCTCGTCCTGTCCGGCAGTTTGACCGGGCGAGAGCCGGCGAAAACCGTTATCTGAATACCGAGGGGAACGCCCGGACGCAAAAGTGTTCGGGCGTTCCTTTGTGCAGACAGTAGAAATTTTCACATTTTTGTGGGATGCTGCACTGTTTTACGCCTCGTTGCGATATCATGGAGGGGTGTTGCAGCTTGTTGCGCGGCGTTATTCCGGTGTGTCCGGGCTGGGCAGACCGGCGGGCGGCAGGGCGTTGTGCCGGAGCAGATCGGTCATACTGTGCAGGCTGACGCCAAGCGTGGACAGGTTGTGCAGCAGCGCGCAGGCCGAGGGCGTGAGCAGACCGGCGATGCCGAGGACGATCAGGCTGCTGTTGAAGCCGATGACAAAGCGGTAATTGGCATCAATGCGGCGCATCAGGCTGACGGCAATCATCCGCAGGCTGACCAGCTCGAACAGGTTGTCCGCAGCGATCGTGACATCCGCGATTTCGCGCGCGATGGCCGCGCCGTCGCTGATTGCAATGCCGACATCGGCGGCGGACAGCGCAGGTGCGTCGTTGATGCCGTCGCCGAGCATCATCACCGTGCGCCCCGCGGCACGCTCGGCCTCGACAAAGCGCGCCTTGTCCTCCGGCAGCACCTCGGAATGGTACTCGTCCACGCCGACCTGTGCCGCAATGGCGGCTGCGGTGCGCTCGCTGTCGCCGGTGAGCATAACCAGCTTGCCGATACCCAAGCGGCGCAGGGTGTTGACGACCGCGTCCGCCTCGGCGCGCAGAGGATCGGCAATGCAGATCACCGCCGCCAGCTGGCCGCCAAGCGCGAGATACAGATGGGAATACTGCGCCGGCAGCGCGTCAAAGCGCGCCTGCTCGCCCGCCGGTATCACGCAGGCTTCATCCTCGAATACAAAATGGGCGCTGCCCACAATCACCCGTTGGCCGCCGACCGTGCTGGAAATGCCGTGCGCCACCAGATATTCCACCTTGGAATGTAGCTCCTCATGGGAGAGTCCTCGCTCCCGCGCGGCCTGCACGACGGCGTTGGCCATAGAGTGTGGGAAATGCTCCTCCAAACAGGCGGCAAGACGGAGCATCTCGTCCTTGTCGTGCCCGCCGAAGGGAATCACGTCGGCCACCACCGGGCAGGCGTGGGTCAGCGTGCCGGTCTTGTCGAATACGATCGTATCCGCGCGGGCGATGGCCTCCAGATATTTGCCGCCCTTGACGGTCGCGTAGCAGCCGCCCGCCTCACGCATGGCGGAGAGAACAGCCAGCGGCATGGCCAGCTTGAGCGCACAGGAAAAATCCACCATCAGCACGGACAGCGCTTGGGTGAGATTGCGCGTGAGCAGATAGGCAAGGCCGCTGCCCGCAAGCGTGTAGGGTACGAGCCGGTCGGCCAGATCGGACGCGCGGCTCTCGGCGGAGGATTTGAGCTTTTCCGACTGCTCGATCATGGCGACGATCTTGTCATAGCGGCTGCTGCCCGACTGCTGGCCGACACGCAGGCTGCACTCGCCCTCCTCGACCACCGTGCCGGCGTATACCGTTGCGCCGGGGCGCTTGGGCACGGGGATGGACTCGCCGGTCATCGAAGCCTGATTGACCATGACCTCGCCCGCTTCAATTACACCGTCCAGCGGGATCAGGCCGCCCATGCGCACAGCAATGCGGTCGCCCGCTGCAATCTGCGCCAGCGGCGTGAGCACCTCGCCCGAGGGAGTCTGGAGCCAAACGCGGTCGACGCCCAGCGACATGCAGCGCGCCAGATCGTCGACGGATTTTTTGTGCGTCCATTCCTCGAGCAGCTCGCCCACGCCCAGCAGAAACATGACCGAACCGGCCGTGCCGAAGTCGCGCCGTGCCATCGATAGGCCGATTGACAGGCCGTCCAGCAGCTCAACGCGCAGCTGGCCGCGCAGTAGGCAGCGCAGCCCGCGCAGCAGATACGGGATCGCGCTCCACAGCGTGTAGGCGACGCGCAGCGGCGCCGGGAAAAACAGGCTGCGGAAGGCCTTGAAGGCCGTCATCCCGACCAGCTTTTCCTGATAGCGGCGGTTGAGCGCGCGTCCGCTGTGCGTCGGCGCAAGCTCGGCTATGCCGTGCATGGCATAGGAAAACCGCCCGAGCTGCCGCAGCAATTCGGCGCGTGTGCTCCGGTAATAAATCACGGCGCAGCGGGTGCGCTCGTGTACATCCGCCCGCCGCACACAGGACAGGCTTTGCAGATAGGCCGCAAGCAGGTCGGCCTGCTCGATGGTCATCCGCTTTTGCAGCATACGAACGCGGATGCGCCCGCTGCTTTCATGCATGATTTGAAACTTCATCTCGACCTCCGGTAACGGAAAAGAGAGCCGTTGCCGCGGCTCTCTCTATGTACGGCATACACGCCGCTCAGTCCATCGCTGCGGTATCGTCCTGCACGCGGCAGTCCTCTGCTTCCTGCGCCGCGCGTTTCTCGTTGATGTCGTTTGCCGCGGCCAGAATATCTGCGGCGTTCTCCTGCACGGAGGTCACCGCCTCCATCGCGCATTCCTTCACCCGCAGCGCGGCCGCCGCCGTGTGGGTGTAGACCTTTTTGGCGTCCCTGCTGGACAGCAGCTTGATGCCGGCCGAGCCGAACAGCGTGCCCGCTGCGAACAGGGCGATTCCTTTATAAATTTCCATGACAAATTCCTCCTTTTTTATTTGTGACGCATTCCGGTCATCATGGCCATCACCATGCAGATAATGGCCGCCCAAGCCCAAAAACGATGCTGTTTCAAATTGTCACCCCCAATGCACGGCATGGTTCTGCATTTTTGCGGGATATCGCCCGCCGCATAGCCGACGCGGGGGATGCGCGCAGCGTGTCCCCGGGACGGGCTTGCCCTATTAGCGAGTACTAACTGAGGGGCCGCGCGCTGCCTGCAAAGCAGCGCTGTACGCACTTTGGTTAGCACAAGCTAATTTCAGTTTACCACAGCTTACCAACGCTGTCAAGAGGGCGGATGGCGCTGTGGTACGCTCATGGCAAGATGTACATCAATGAAAAAACTGCCCGAAAACATGCGTTTCGGGCAGTTTAGATTGTGTTTTGTCTGGCTGTTACTGCTTGGTCTCGCCCGCCAGCTGGAAGGCAAATTTGGCGGCGATGACCGCGATGATCTCATTAATGATCGCGGCGGCGGCAATCGTGCCGGAAACGATGGCAGCGAGGGAGGCATCAATCGCCGTCAGCGTGGAAACAGCGATGCCGGTGAATACAAGGGAGACACCGGCGTGCGGCAGCAGCGTCAGCCCCAGATATTTGGTTACCGTCGGCGCGGCATGGGTCAGCTTGCCGCCAAGGTATGCGCCGCCGATCTTGCCGGCCGCCCGGGAGAGGATATACACCGCCGTATACCCGCCCGCGCCCGCAATCAGGCGGTAGTCGAGCGGCATACCAAGGTTGACGATGACGATCACAAGCGACAGCCGCAACAGCGGGGCGTACCGCGCAAGCGCCTCGGTGAGCGCGGCTTCGGGCAGCAGGTTGACCACCGTCGCACTGAATGCCATGCCGATCAGCAGATAGTTCAGGCGCAGCGCGTGGAACACATACCGGTCGACCAGCAGGCCGCAAAGCGTGGACAGGCACAAGAACAGTGTCAGCGCGACAAAGCGGCCTTGGCCGCTCCGCAGCCGCCGGAGGACGAAGGCGGCGCACAGTCCGGTCAGGATGCCGATCACAAAGGGCAGCACAACGATGCCCACAATGGCAAGCGGCGAGGTGCCCGCGCCGCCGCGCGTGCCGCTGAGAATGGAGATGACCGTGAAGAATACGACAACGCCGATGATATCATCAATGGCTGCGAGTGGGATGAGCGTCTTGGTCACCGGGCCGCTGGTGTGGTATTCATTGACGATGGAAAGCGCGGGCGCGGGCGCAGTCGCCAGCGCGATACCGCCGAAGAGAAACGCCACATACACCGGCACGCCCGTCACCGAAAAGACGGCGGCGAACACGGTGGACACCAGCAAAAACGTACCAATAGACTGTACGAAGGTGATGCCGACGATCTGCTTGCCCGATGAGGCCAGCTTTTTGAAGATGATCTCCCGCCCGATCATCACACCGGCAAAGCACTCGAAAAATTTGATGAAAACCCGAAACCACAGCGCGTCCATAATATCCTGCGTTACCACACCAGCCAGATAAGGGCCAAAGACAATGCCGGCGATCAGCCAGCCGAGGATGGCGGGCAGTTTCACGCGGGAGACCAGTCTGCCGCAGACAAAGGCGGCGCATACGATGGCAAAAATACGCAAAAGTCCGACAATCACAGCAAAGTCACCAGCCTTTCAATCACAGCGTCCGGTGCGGCCTTGACACGGCACAGCTTTTCAAACGACCCGTCAATGATGATGCGAAGCGCATCCCCGTCCGCTGCGGAAGCGCCGGGGAGCGCGGCGCAGAGCTGCGCCCAAAGCGCGTCATGCCGCCCGGCGGCGTAGGCGTGGATGGCATCGTTGAGCTTATATTTGTTGAAAATATCGTCGCGGATCATCATTTTGGAATCAAAATAAAGGTGAAGCAGCGCGTCAGGTGCAGCGTGCGCGCCGAGCAGCGCGTTCAAACGCCTGACTGCTTCGTCATAGTATGTCTGATACAGGGCGCGGGCAAGCGCCTCTTTGTCCGGAAAATATTTGTAAATGGTTTTCTTGGATATTCTGAGCCTTTCGGCCAAGGTATCCACGGAAAATCTAAGACCCTCCTGCCGCAGACTGTCGATTGAGGCGGCGATGATCTGCTCTCGCATAGGAAACGAAACCTCATATTTTTGTTTCCTATTATAGCGCGCAGCGCGGCGGCCGTCAATGCGGGATAATGGACAAAACAACAGCGGCTGGGAGCATTTTCCACAGCAGCTTGCCCAGAGCGCGCAAACAACCGGCTGCTGTGCGGTGTGCAGCCGGTTGTTCAATAGAATGCTGGGCGAAAAATTCTCGCGCGCCGTCTTCAGCCGGACGCGCTCCATGCCTGCCGCAGCAGCCGGACGGCCTCGCTTATCTGCCGTTCGTTCAGACCCGCGTAGCCGAGCACGAGCGTTGCGCGCGGCGGCTTGACGGGCGGGGTATAGTAGGCAGACAGGCCGTAAACGCGCACCCCTACGGCGCGCGCGCGCTCGATCAGCGTTTGCTCAAGCATACCGTTGCGCATGTGCAGCAGCAGATGCAGCCCGGCCTCCGCGCGCGAGACCTCGTGCGGCAGGCCGCGCAGCTCGCGCGCGAGCGCGGCCAGCAGCGCGTCGCGGCGGGACTGATAAACCTTACGACTGCGGCTGATGTGCCGCTCAAAGCCGCCGGTGCGCATGAATTCGGCAAGCGTATACTGCTCAAAGCTGGGCACGGTGGCCGCGTAGAGTGAGAACTGCGCGCGGTAGCGCGCCATGAGCGGCTCGGGCAGCACCAGATAGCCGATGCGCAGCGAAGGGGCAAGGCTTTTGGCAAAGGTGTTGACGTAGATCACGCGCCCGGCGTGGTCGAGCTCGCCCAAGGCGGGGATAGGACGCGAGACGTAGCGGAACTCGCTGTCGTAGTCGTCCTCGATGATATAGCGGTCGGGCGCGGCGGCAGCCCAGCGCAGCAGCTCGAGCCGGCGCGCGGCCGGCATGACCGAGCCGAGCGGGAAATGGTGCGAGGGCGTCAGATAGACGGCGGAGGCATCGCTTTTTTCCAGCGCATCGGTGCGCAGGCCGTGCTTGTCGAGCGGCAGCGGGCGTACAGCTGCGCCGTTTGCCGCGAAGATCTGGTACAGCTTGCGGTAGCCGGGGTTTTCGAGCGCATAGCTGCGTTCCGCGCCGAGCAGGCGGATGACCAGATGGATGAGGTATTCTGAGCCAGCGCCGACCAAAATGTTGTCCGGCGAGACGGTGATGCCGCGAAAATCGTGCAGATACCGCGCGATCTGCGCGCGCAGCGGGTAGGCGCCACCCGGCTCAGTCGCGCGCAGCAGGTGGTCGGCGTATTCGTTCAGCACGCTGCGGGACAGGCGCGCCCAGATGGAGAATGGGAAGCAGCCGGTGTCGACGATGTTGGTGCGAAAGTCAAACCGGCAATCGTCCGCGGGCGCGGCGGGGGAGACGGAGGACGGCTGCGGCGCGGCGGAGGAGACGACGGGCGGCACAGCCAGCTGCTGCTGCACAAAATAGCCGCGGCGCGGCACAGAGGAGAGATAGCCTTCGGCCAGCAGTTGGCTGTACGCCGTTTCCACCGTGATCTGGCTGACGCGCAGGTGCGCGGCAAGCTGCCGCTTGCTGGGCAGCTTTTCGCCGCCTGTAAGTGCACCCGACATGATATCCGCGCGCAGCGCCCGGTAAAGCTGCTCATACAGCGGCGTGCCGGTGTGCGGGTTCAGGTGATAGGTGAGCATGGCGGCCTCCTCACAGGGTCAGGCGCATGGCGTACCAAACCGCGCCGCCGTGCGCCGAGCCGGACACGCCCTCGTTGACAAAGCCAAAGCCCGCGTAATAGGGCGTGAGCGCCTGCTTGCAGGTTAGCACAAGGCCGCGCCGTCCGTGCGCCCGCGTGTCCTCGATGACGCGGCGCAGCAGCCGCCCGGCAAGTCCCTCCCGCCGCCGGGCGGGAATGGTATCCACGCCGAAGATCATCTGCCAGCGGCCGTCCGGGCGGTGGAGCGCAGCGTCAGTGTACATCTGGTCGCGCAGGTCAGGCTCGTCGGTCGCCATGCCGTTGACAAAGGAAAGCAGGCGGCCATGCTCCCACAGCAGCCAAAAATGGTCGGGGAAAACGGCCAGCCGCTCGCGCAGGGTATGCTCATCCGCCGCCTCGGCCGGGGGAAAGCAGGCGGCTTCGACCGCGCAGAGCGCGGCAAGGTCGGCAGGGCTTGCGTGTGTGATGGTCATTTGGGTGTTCGCTCCTTGTCGTGATAGCGCGGCGGGGCGCGCTGGCCGCAGGCTGGTGCAAGAGCGGCGTATAACCGAATTATAGCACAAACCGGCCTGTCGGGCAAATGCGTCCCGCGCGGCGCAGCGGGCGGCATTGCCCAAAGTCTGCTTCCCTTTTTCGGAAAAAGCTGTTATACTGTTTGCCATGCAGGTATATTTATCACAATGATGGGAAAGGAAAAGATATGGCAAAAAAACAGCAGCAAGGCCGCACCATGTCGGAAAAAGCGGCTGATACGCGGCGGAGAGTGCGCCGCCGCCTGACCGTGCGCGGCGTACTGTCCGCTCTAATCGTGGCGACGCTCATCCGCTCGGCCTTTATGCAGCGGTTTGAAAACGTGTTCGTCTGCGTGCTGGCGCTTATTCTGTTCACCGTGCCCATGCTGCTGGAAAAACAGCTTGCGATCGACATCCCGCCCGTGATGGAGGGCATTATCTACTGCTTTATTTACGCGGCCGAGATATTGGGCGAGATCAACTCGTTTTACACCATCATCCCCGGCTGGGACACCATGCTGCACACGATCAACGGCTTTTTGTTCGCCGCGGTCGGCTTTGCGCTGGTCGATCTGTTCAACCGCAGCAAACGGTTTACGTTTGAGCTGTCGCCGCTGTTCTTGGCGATCGTGGCGTTCTGTTTTTCCATGACGATCGGTGTGTTGTGGGAATTTTTCGAGTTCGGCATGGATCAGATGCTCGGCACAGACATGCAGAAGGACTTTGTCGTGCAGCAGGTCAATTCGGTGCTGCTCAATCCGGACGGCTTGAACATCGTCGAGCATGAGACGATCGACAGCCTGTTTGTCAACGGGCAGGACTGGATGGAATTTCCGGGCGGCTATATTGATATCGGCCTGATCGACACGATGAAGGACTTGCAGGTCAACTTCATCGGCGCGGTGGCCTTTTCGATCATCGGGTTCTTCTATGTCAAGCGGCAGGGCAAGGGTAAGTTCGCCGCCGCGCTCATCCCGGTCGTGCGCTCTCCCGACGCGGCGGAAAAAAACGCGCCGCGCGGGGAACAAACCGGGCGGGTGCTGCGTCCAACCGGGCAGAACGATAACAAAGGAGACCACGACCCATGAACAAAAAAGCAGCACGCGCGGCGCTCGCCGCCCTGATCGCGGCCAGCACGCTGCCCGTTTCGGCCTGCGCGGCCACGCTGGACGACCGTACCCCCGCCGGTGTGCCGGCGTTTAACACGGCCGACCATATGCAATATATGAACGGCTATGCTGACGGTACATTCCGCCCGGATGCGCACATCACCCGCGCCGAGGCGTGCCAGCTCATCGCCGGTCTGCTGGCCGAGTCCTCGGGCGGCGCGGATTATCTGTTCACCGACGTGCCGAACAGCGCGTGGTATGCCGATGCGGTGCGCGAGCTGTGCGGCTTCTCGTTGCTGAGCGGCTACGCCGACGGCACGTTCCGCCCGGACGCGACCATCACCCGCGCTGAGTTCGTCACCCTGCTGGCGCGCTTTCCGCATGATGGCATCGGCGTGAGCAGGGAATTTACCGACGTGCCCGCCTCCCACTGGGCGCATGAGGCCGTGCAGACCGCGCTGGCGCAGGGCTGGACCGGCGGCTACCCGGACGGCACGTTCCGCCCGGACGCGCGCATCACCCGCGCCGAGGCCGTGACCATGCTCGGCCGCGTGCTCGGCCGTGAGGGCGACGCGGTCATGGCCGCCACGGGCGACGGCATCCGCGTCATGCCCGACGTGCCCGACACCCACTGGGCATATCTGGCCATGCTCGAAGCCACGACCGACCACACCTACGAGAAGAACGACGGCCGCGAAAGCTGGCTGACCTTTGAAAAAGAGACCACGCCCCTCGCTTCGGGCTGGCATAATATCGGCGGCGAGCTGTTCCATGTGAATGACGCGCAGCAGTTTGACCGTGGCACTGTGGTCGGCGGCCTGACGCTTGACCGCAACGGCCGCTACACGACCGGCAACGCCGAGTTGGACAAGCTGCTGACCGCGGCCGCTGCTGCGGCGGTGAGCGACCGTATGACCCAGCCGGAAAAGCTGCGCGCCATGTACGATTACGCCAAGCAGCGCTTCGGTTATCTGGGTATCGGCACAGTCGACACCACGCAGGCCGATTGGGATATTGCGCAGGCGACCAGTATGCTCCAAACCGGCAAGGGCAACTGCTATTCGTGGGCGGCGTCGTTCACGCATTTGGCGCGCAAGGTCGGCTACGACGCAAAGGTGGTCGTCGGCAAGGGCGTCAGCCCCAAGGGGAATGAATCGGTACACGCTTGGACCGAGATCACGCTGGACGGCACGCCCTATACCTTCGACCCGCAGATCGAAAGCGTCTACGCTGCCCGCTACGGCGAGCACTACGACCTGTATATGAAGAAGTACGGTGAGGCCGTCTGGGGCTACAAGGCCGATGAGGCGCAGGCACCGGAGGAGCCGGCAGAGCCGGAGGCCGACGCGGCGCTCGCTTCGCTGATGGAGACAATCTATGCCGACACGCAGACGCAGTCCTCCATGGTGCAGACCGTGCTGTATCCGGGCATGGGCGCGGACGGACAGGGCTATGAGCTGTCCTACTTCCTCGGCACGAATGCGCTGCCGATCGAAACCGGCCTTGCCTCCGAGCCAATGATCAGCGTGCATCCGCACTCGATCGTGCTGGCGCGCTTTGCTGAGGGCACGGATATGGAAGCGGTCAAAAAGACCGTCGCGGAAAATGCTGACCCCTATAAGTGGATATGCGTCGGTGTCGAGCCGGGCAACGTTAAGGTTGATGCGGTGGGCAATACGCTCATCCTCATCATGGACAACGACAACGCCCAAACCTATCTGGAACGCTTTCAGAAGGCGGCGGGCTGACCAAACAGCGGCAGGCCAAGCGGGCGGCGCGATTGCGCCGCCCGCCTTTTTCTGCTATAATGAAAAGAAAAGCAGTAAAAGGAGACCCACGGTATGCGTGAGATCAACTTCATCGAGATCGCGCTGCGGCTGCTCGCGGCCATGCTGATCGGTTTTCTGGTCGGTGGGCAGCGCGAGCGCAGCGCCCGCCCGGCTGGTGTGCGCACCCACATGCTGGTTTCGCTCGGCGCCTGCGTGGTGACGATCACCGGCATCCTGCTGTTTGAGCAGACGCTTGCCGCTTTTGGCAGCGCGCCCGACCCCGGACGGCTGTCGGCGCAGGTCATTTCGGGCGTTGGCTTTCTCGGTGCGGGCACGATCATCAAGGAGGGCTTTTCGGTGCGCGGGCTGACGACCGCGGCCAGCCTGTGGGCGGTGGCTTGCGTGGGCATCGCAGCGGGCATGGGCTATTATGTGCTGACGCTGCTGGGCGGCGCGGCAATTTTCTTCACGCTCGCCGCGTTTTCGCGCATCCAGCGCGCTGTGCGCTACGGCAAGCAGGCCGAGCTGAACTTGCAGCTCGAGTGCACACAGATGGGCGAGGTGATGATCGCGCTTAACCGGCTGTGCGACGAGCTTGGCATCGCGCTGCACGACCTGTCCTTCACGCGCGCGCCGCACGGCAGCTATCTGGTCGGTATGCGCGTGCTGCTGCCGGGCAGGGCGCAGGCGGCGGCGCGCCAGCGCTTCCTACAGGAGACGGCCTCGCTGCCCGGCGTGCTCTCCCTACAGGATCAGGAGGCCGGTACATAAAACACAGGCGCGAAAGGGCGCGGCACGGAAAGTTTCCGCGCCGCGCCCTTGTTTCATCTCTGCCCGTGCAGGAACTGACCGGCCAAGCGGTCAGTCCATATCGCTGTTGTCCTCCTTGATCTCGCCGCGGCGGAAGGCAGACAGCAGATCCTTCAGATCGTTGATCGTCTGCTGGAGCACCTTGCCGTTATCCGTCTCGCTGATGCGAATACGGCTTTCCGAGCGGTCGAAGGCCATCGAGGTCGAAAGGATATCCTTGTTGTCCTCGATCGCGGTGCGCTTGCCCGGAAACGGCTCGTGTGCCGTGATGTGGATGCCCCATGAGTCATATACCAGCGTATAGCCTGCGATGCCGGTGGTCGACTGGTACGCGCGGCTAAAGCCGCCGTCGATGACGATCAGGCGGCCGCCTGCCTTGAGCGGGCTCTCGCCGTCCTTGGTCTTGACCGGCACATGGCCGTTGACGATGTGACAGTGATCGCCCTCAAGGCCAAACTCGCGCAGGATGCGCACGCATACCTCGTCCTCGTTGTAGTAGGTATAGTAAGCGTTTTTCGGCTCGACCCAAGTCGACTTGTCCTCGACCAAGCGGCGCTCAAAGGTTGCGATATGGTCGCGGCCGAACGAGGGCGAGTGCCTGCCGCACCACAGGAACCACAGAAAATCCTTGCCGAACTGCCGCTCGTCGGTCCGCTCGCGGGCGTAATAGCCCTCCCGCGCGACCGTCTCGCACCAGTCCATCAGCGCCTTGCCGGAAAGCTCCTTGCCGCCGAAGGAGAACTTGAGGAACTCGCCGTTCTCGTCCATCGGCACGCAGCCGTGGAACAGCAGGTTGCCGTTGAAGCACTTATACAGGCCGCCCTTGGAATACAGGAAGCGGATGTGGCGCTGCAGCTTTTCGCTGCGCAGGAAGGAGCGCTTGAGCTGCGCCATCAGCTCGGTCTCCTCAGGTGTCAGGGTGTACGGGTCGGCCGGGTCGATGGTCGGGAAATCGCAGTCGCGCAGCGGATAGACGCCCGAGGGCAGTTGCACGGTGCCTGCCTCGTAGTCGACCTTGTCCAGCAGCAGGCGGTCGTCCATATGGAAGGACGGGTTGCGCTGGATGGTCTGCCCTTCCAGCTTGAACTGGATGATGGCGATGGCCTTGTGCATACGCGCGGCACGAGTGCGGTCGAGCGGTGTGTCGCTGCCCTCCGTGCCGGCCTTGGGCATGAAGCAGGTCACGTCCGAATTCCGGTAGACCTCATCGGCAAACAGCGAAAGCGGACGCAGGCTGATGCCGTAGCCGGTCTCGATCATCTCCAGATTGTTGTAGGTGATCGAGTTGCTCAGCACCGTGGCGATGCAGGTGCGGCTGCCGGTGGCCGCGCCCATCCAGAGCACGTCGTGGTTGCCCCACTGGATATCGACCGAATGGTGCTCCATCAGCATATCCATGATGATATCGGCGCGCGGGCCGCGGTCAAAGATATCGCCCACGATGTGCAGATGGTCGACAACCAAGCGCTTGATGAGGTTGCACATCGAGATGATGAAATCCTCGGCGCGGTCGGTTTCGACGATCGAGGCGATGACCGTGTCGAAGTAGGCACGCTTGTTGAAAATGTCGTTGTTCTTGTTGAGCAGCTCGTTGATAATGTCGCCGTTCCAGCGCGGCAGCGCGCGGCGCACCTTGGCCCGTGTGTACTTGGAGGCGCACAGGCGGCAGATGTCGATCAGGCGGCTGAGCGTGATGCGGTACCACTCGGCGCGGTTGGGCGCGGCCTCGGCCAGCTCTTCGAGCTTTTCCTCTGGGTAGTAGATCAGCGTGGCCATGCGGGCGCACTCGTCGGAGGGCAGACTGTCCCGCAGCACGATATCGACCTTTTCACGCACCGCGCCCGAGGCGTTGTTGAGAATATGTACAAAGGCCTCGGCTTCGCCGTGCAGGTCGCTCATAAAGTGCTCGGTGCCCTTGGGCAGACTCAGGATGGCCTGCAGGTGGATGATCTCGCTGCTGGCCGCCCGTACATTGGGGTATTCGCGTGCCAGCAGGCGGAGGTATTTCAAACGTTCGCTCTGGTGATCCATGTAATGTCGCTCCTCTCTTTCTTTATGAATATGTCTTCCATTTATATGAGATGTCTGTCATTTCTATCTTCCATTATCAGTATGCCACAAAACTGCGTATAACACAAAGATTTTTCTGCGAAAACCAAGAAATAACCAACAAGCGACCAAAATAACCACAACGCCTTGCCCATCAGGGTCGCTTGGGTGTACGGGTGCGGTCGGGCTGCCAGCCCTTGAGCGGATAGCGCTGTATCGCGCCGAAGATGCGCTCGCGCAGGCCGGGCATGGTCTGCTCGAGCGTCTTGAGCAGATCCTTGATTTCCTGCCGCTTGGTGCTGCCGTCCGCCGGGCAGGGGTTGTGCACCACGGGCAGCGCGTGCCGCCCGGCAAACGCGCGGACAAGGTATTCCGGCGTGTACAAAAGCGGGCGGATGAGCGTGACACCGCTGCGGTCGAGATAGGTGACCGGCTGGAAGCAGGAGATGCGCCCCTCGTAAAACAGCGAGAGCATGTATGTCTCGACCACGTCGTCAAAATGGTGGCCGAGCGCGACCTTTTTGCAGCCCGCGCGCAGCGCGGCCTCGTGCAGCGCGCCGCGGCGCAGCTTGGCGCAGAGCGCGCAAGGGTTTTGCTCCTGCCGGATGTCGAACACGACCTGCTTGATCTGCGTCGGGATGCGGATGTACTCGACCTCCAGCGCGTCGCACAGCGTCTGCACGGGCGCAAAATCCATATTCTCATAGCCCATCTCGAGCGTGATCGCAACGACCTCGAACCGCTTCGGGTAAAACGCGCGCAGTTTGGCCAGCGTGGTCAGCAGGGTCAGCGAATCCTTGCCGCCCGACACACCGACCGCCACGCGGTCGCCCTCGTCGATCATATGATAATGGTCCACCGCGCGGCGGACATAAGAAAGCATCTTCTGCATGTGCTTCTCCGATCTCCCAGTAAAATACTCATATTTATAGAGAAAATATAGCAGAAAAGCCGCGCGTGTGCAAACATTAATTTTGAATTGCAAAGTGAGAAAACGAGAGAAAATATATGATTAAATGAGAAATAAAGAGATTATATCGGATTTGCAATAAATTTCAGATTTTCCGCTTGACTTGCGCAAAGTGATGTGTTTTAATAGATATGCTCGCTTGGAGCGCATAAAAAGGTTGTCAAATTACTTTTGATATAAAAACGGAGGAAGAGAACATGTCTACTTTTATGGCTAAGGCAGAGTCTGTCGAGCGTAAGTGGTATGTGCTGGACGCCGCGGGCAAGCCGCTTGGCCGCACCGCCGCCACCGCCGCCATGCTGCTGCGTGGCAAGCACAAGACCGAGTTTACGCCCCATGTCGATTGCGGTGATTTTGTCATCATCGTCAACGCCGACAAGGCCGTGCTGACCGGCAAGAAGCTGACCCAGAAGTATTACCGCCACCACACCGGCTGGGTGGGCGGCCTGAAGGAAGTGCAGTATAAGACCCTGATGGCCGAAAAGCCCGCGTTTGCTATGCAGCTGGCGGTCAAGGGTATGCTGCCGAAGAACTCGATCGGCCGCCAGTCCGCGACCCGTCTGAAGGTGTTCGCCGGCGCCGAGCACAACCATCAGGCTCAGAAGCCCGCAGTTTGGGACAAGTAAGGGAGGAACTAACTGATGTATACACCTAAAAAGGCCTATTTCTACGGCACCGGCAGAAGAAAGTCCTCCGTTGCCCGCGTTCGTCTGTTCCCGGGCGGCACCGGTGAGATCAAGATCAACAACCGCGAGATCGACAACTACTTCGGCCTTGAGACGCTGAAGATGGTTTGCCGCCAGCCGTTTGAAGTGACCGGCACCGCTGGCAAGTTCGACGTTGTCTGCACGGTCGCCGGCGGCGGCTTCACCGGTCAGGCCGGTGCGATCCGCCACGGCATCGCCCGCGCGCTGCTGCAGGCCGACTCCGACCAGTACCGCGCCGCGCTCAAGGCCGCCGGTCTGCTGACCCGCGACCCGCGCATGAAGGAGCGCAAGAAGTACGGCCTGAAGGCTGCGCGCCGTGCGCCGCAGTTCTCCAAGCGCTAAAACAGCAAAATACCACCGAAACTACTGTTCGGTGGTATTTTTTTATGCACTTAGATTTTTCTGACGACATTCTGACGACACGGGGGAGCGTTTACGACATGGTTTCCTTACGGTTGTCGTCTGTCTTTTTGCGGAATACGGCTGCACGGAGTTCCTCCAGTTCGTTGTGGACGTAGATCTCGGCGGTGACCTGAATGTCCTTGTGGCCGAGGATCTTCTGGATCGTGTAGATGTCCACGCCGTTCCGGCGCAGGCTGGTACCGTAGGTGTGGCGCATCTCGTGCGAGGTGAGCACCGGAATGTCCGGGTGACGCTCGTGCACGCCGGTCATAAACTTCTTGAGCCGCTGAGAAAAGTGGTCGGTATCCTGCAGGCCGCCGGTCTGTGAGGGAAAAAGGTATAGACTGTCGCGCGGCAGCGACTGCACCAGAGTGATGCACTCGTCCGAGATCGGAATGGTGCGGAAGCTGTTCTTCTTCGGCGCGGCCAGCTTGAGCACGCCGACCTCGGAAACGACAGTGCGCTGAATATGCAGTGAGCCGTTACCCGGCTCGAGTACGAAGTCCGTCCACATGGTTCCCAGCAGCTCGCCGCGGCGCATACCGGTATCGAGCAGGAGCGCAGCGGCAGGAAACGCCTCGAGCGCTTCCTCGCGCACAGTGGCGATCTGCTTTTCGGTCAGCACACGCTTGACGCGCTTGTGCGCCGAGCTGCTGAACTGCACGCGCTTTGCCGGATTCTTGTAGCACAGGTCGTTCTCGATCGCCGTTTCAAAGATGTCCACCAGGCACAGACGGATCTTCTTCAGATGCGATGCGGACAGACCCTTGTGCATGGCGGCGAACGTCTGCACATCGACCGGCCGCACATCGGTCAGATCAACACTGCCGAAGTACGGCTCCAGATACAGCCGCACGATCTCCTCATAGGTCTGGAGCGTGTTGGGACTAACAAACGGCTGCTTGTAGGTCTTGAGCCACTTGCGCGCCCACTGGGCGAAGTTGTAACTTTTCCGGACGAATGCTTCGCCGGTCCGTGCGGATACCTCGGATGCCACACGGAATTCCTCGGCTTTCTTTTTCGCATCGGCAAGGCTGACCGTACTGTAAAAGGATTTGCGCAGCGGCTTGCCGTGGATGTCGCGGCCGAGCGTGATCTTGTATTCGTAGCGGTTGTCCTTGCGTGTAGGTTTTTTTCTCGGCATAAAAATAACCCCTTTCTTACCGTAAAAAGTATGGTAAAATAGGGGTACTGATGGCTGTGGAAGGTTTATCAGTACCCCGTCCCGTTCCGGTGTTGGCGCACCGGGGCGGGATTTTTTATTTGCAGGCTTTAACATGGTCGAAATCGACCAGTTTAACAATAGATGATATAATAAGCTTTTTACTTTGGATATAGCTCGTAGGTGCTGCCGTGCTTTATGCGAGTGATCTTATCTGCCTTGACTAAATGACTGACAGCAGTACCGATCGTCGGCTTTAGGTCGGAATCGAACTGCTTGTGCAGATCCTTCTGCAGGATAGCAGGATTGTCCTGAATAACCTTCAGCACCTCGTCGTCAGCGATCTGCAAGAATGCCTGTCGCTTTTGATGAACAGCGAAGTCATGTTTGCGTTCCTCGTAGTTCAGAGTTAGATCTTTATAGCGCTCCTTGATTTTATCTATGATGCTGAAATCAGGGTATCGACTATTGTGTGCATGCAGCCACATATCTTCAAAGTATTGTTGCCCAATGGAGGTTTTTGAGCAATACTCAGCAAGCTCTTGTGCGGAGATTAAAGCTTTTTGAGCATGAGCAATAGCTTCATCTACACTGCGGAAGTCATATAAATGCGGCAGCCATATGTCCTGCTCCAGTTTGTCGATGTATTCTGCGTTGGCCGTATGAAATTGGCTCTGGGCCATACGTTCATCAAAACCGCGATGGAATTTCGGATTAGGACTGTTTTCGCAGTATTGGCGTGCTTTTTCGTAACTGGCTTGGCGTAGATACGCAACATCTTCATCGGTAAGCTCTTTTCCGTCTGCACGCCAAGTCGTTCGGCCGTTGGAAATGTATGAGACGGGTGATTCGTCACGGTCATCCTCAGGTATTTGGATTGGGATCAGATCTTCGGATATTTTATCAGATGGCAATATTTCGTTCGAAAATCTGATGTTCGGCTGCTTTCTTTGACCGTGGACGCCATATGATTATGATAACGGCTATCATAATTCCGGACAGGACAAAAAGAAGAGGGCGGACGCTTGTATCGGTCAAACCATATCCCGTCAAAGCAATGATGAGATAGATAGAAGCACCTAAGGCACAGAATACCGTTGCACCATATTTCAAGCAGCCGGGCTTGTTTGACTCAGCTGCGTGAGGTGTTTTCAGTTTTTGCATCGTTGTAACTCCTGTATCTGCGTATCAAATCAGATCGACCGTGCGAATGACTTTGATAACACGGCCGACAACACGGCACTGTTCCAGATCAACACCTTCAATGCGCCTCGGCTTGAATTCTGGGTTGATGGGAATGAGATCAATCCAATCCTCACCAGGCTTATACTCGATACGCTTGACGGTGGCTTCATCGCCGCCCAGCAGCATAATACCAATCCGACCGGAGGCGCCCATGTCACTGCATCTAAGGCAGAGTATATCGTCGCCGTCATGGAATTGTGGATACATACTATCGCCGCTGACCGTAGCGAGGAAGAAGTCCTCGGGTTTACGTCGTCCAATCCACTCAGCTGGGATAGTGCGCTGCTCATAGGCATCGTCGGGCGTTGCATCAAAGTGTGCTGCCACAGGTCCGGCGTAGTGAATGTAAACAAGATAAGAAGATAGAGCAGCTTCGATAGCGCTTTCCCGCGCTGCATCTTCATGCGCTGCCTCCATCATTTTGAAAGCCCTTTCTACGTCGCCATCACAAGCCTCCATATATGACAGGGGGATAGACGCTATCAGATCGGGGTCATCATAATTTGTAGGATCGTCAGTCCAACCAGTAAGATAATTCATATCTACATTGAAAAAATCAGCAATGGTTTCTAATGTTTCAAAATCTGGTTCTCGTTCTCCGCGTTCATACATGAGACGCAGGCTGGCCGAGCATCTGCCGCCCGTGCTGCTGACCACCTGTGAATTTCCGCTGCTGTGCAAGGCCGAGCAGATAGAAATGGATGAACTGGCCAGCGCAGCGGAGGGCGTGCTGTGCGATCAGTTTGTTAC
>NZ_JALFLA010000018.1 GCF_022775115.1 Agathobaculum sp. | reverse complement strand
CGCCTCGCTTCGCTCGGCGGAAATCGGTCGCGCCGCTGACGCGGCGCAGGCGCGGGCTTCGCCCGCTTCCCTAACCGACGGCGAGGACGCCGTCGGTACATCCCGCGCTTCCGCGCGGAGAACTTCCGGCCCAGTGGTGGGGATCTTCCGCCGCCTCGCTTTGCTCGGCGGAAATCGGTCGCGCCGCTGTCGCGACGCTTTTTTCAAGTCAGTCACGTTTGCCGCTGGGGCGCGGGCGGCGGTGCGCCTTGCCCCATTCCACGATGAGGGCATGGTACTGCTGATAGAGCTCCACGTCGCACGGGAGCGAGCTCTCGAACAGCGTCTGCAGGCGGTCGTAGGGGAGGGTGGCGTCCACGGTCAGCTCGGCGGCGCAGAAGCGGCGCGTGTAGGCGTCGATGATGAAGACGGGCAGGCCATAGGCGTAGAGGAGGATGTCGTCGGCCGTCTCGCGTCCGATGCCCCGGACGGACAGCAGGCGGTCGCGCCAGTCGCGCGTGGCTGTCGGCGGGGCGGAGGCCAGCGCCGCGTCGTGCTCCAGGACGAACGCGGCCACGGCCTTCAGGTAGGCGGCCTTCTGGCGCATGAAGCCGGCGGGGCGGATGAGCTCCTGGAGCATCGGGGACTCCAGCGCGAGCATGGCCTCGGGGGCGAGGGCGTCCGCCGCCGTCAGGCGCTCCAGGGCGCGCTCCACATTCTGCCAGGCGCAGTTCTGCGTCAGGACGGCGCCGGCCACGATTTCCCAGCGCAGGCCGCTGCGGCAGGGCCACCAGGCCTGGGCGCCATACTGCTCGCGCAGGCGTCGGTAGCCGTCGCGTATCCGTTCGCTCTCTGACCTTCCTGTCTGTTCCATAGCGATGCCCTCATCGGATGTGTCTGACTGTCTCACTGTAATGGCCTCACCCTGTCCGGCAACTCTGTGCTGGAAAAAAAGGCCGTCTGAGGGGCGGGCGCGGCAGCCGTCGTGTGTGGGGGGATGGGAGGGGCGTTCGTGCACAAAGAGGGCGTCGCGGACATCGGGGGGGAGCCTGACGTCCGCGGCGCCCTTGTTGTGCGTGTGTGTGTGGCGAAGCCCTCGCCATCAGGAGGCGTGAGGGCACCGTCGCGCCGTATGCCGCCGACCGCTTACTTGTGGATGCGGATCTTGCGGATGCGGATGGACTTGGGGGTGACCTCGACGAGCTCATCGTCGTCGATGTAGGCGATGTTTTCCTCGAGGGACATGGTGACGGGGGGCGTGAGGATGATGGCCTCGTCGGAGCCGGAGGCGCGCATGTTGGTGAGCTTCTTGGCCTTGGCGGGGTTGACGAGGAGGTCTCCCTCGCGGCAGTGCTCGCCGACGACCTGTCCCTCGTAGACGTCGATGCCGGGGCCGACGAAGAGCTTGCCGCGCTCCTGGAGGTTGAAGAGGGCGTAGCCGACGGTGGTGCAGGTGCACATGGAGACCATGGCGCCGCGGGTGCGGAAGCGGATTTCGCCGGCGTAGGGCTCGTAGTCGTGGAAGATGTAGTTCATGACGCCGAGTCCCTTGGTGTCGGTGAGGAATTCGGAGCGGTATCCGAGGAGTCCTCGGGTGGGGATGAGGTAGGTGAGCTTGGCCATGCCGTTGGCGGTGTCCATGGTCTGGATGCGTCCCTTGCGGATGCCGAGCTTTTCCATGACGGCGCCCATGCAGGTCTCGTCGACGTCGATGGTGAGTTCCTCGTAGGGCTCCATCTTGACGCCGTTTTCCTCGTGGAAGATGACCTGAGGTCTGGTGACCTGGAATTCGTAGCCCTCGCGGCGCATCTTCTCGATGAGGATGGAGAGGTGGAGCTCGCCTCGTCCGGAGACCTTGAAGCCCATGCCTTCGCCGAGCGGCTCGACCTGGAGGGCGACGTCGGACATGATCTCGCGTGCGAGTCGCTCGGCGAGGTGTCTGGAGGTGACGAAGGTTCCCTCGCGTCCCGAGAAGGGGGAGTCGTTGGGGATGAAGTTCATGGAGATGGTGGGCGGGTCGATCTCGGTGGGGGGGAGTGGGATGGGGTTTTCGGGGTCGGTGTAGGTGCAGCCGACGGTGACGTCGTCCATGCCGGAGATGGCGACGATGTCGCCGCAGATGGCGTGGTCGCAGGGGACCTTCTGGTTGACCTCGAAGCGGAAGACCTTGGTGACGCGGGCGGGCTTCATGGAGCCGTCGCGCATGACGACGGCGATTTCCTTGTTGATGTTGAGCTGTCCGCTGGTGATCTTGCCGATGCCGAGTCGTCCGAGGTAGGGCGAGTAGTCGATGGTGGAGACGAGGACCTGGAGGGGGCCGTCGGGGGAGCCGGAGGGCGGGGGGATGCGCTTGATGATGTGCTCGCAGAGGGGGGTGAGGTCGCGGTGCGGGTCCTCGAGGTTGTCGATGGCGTAGCCGTCGCGTCCGGAGGCGTAGACGACGGGGAAGTCGAGGAGCTCGTCGGGCGCGTCGAGCTTGACGAAGAGGTCGAATACCTGGTCGACGGCCCAGTGGGGGCGTGCGGCGGGCTTGTCGATCTTGTTGATGACGACGATGATGGGGAGGGCGAGCGCGAGGGCCTTCTTGAGGACGAAGTAGGTCTGGGGCATGGGGCCCTCCTGGGCGTCGACGAGGAGGAGGGCGCCGTCGGCCATCTTGAGGACTCGCTCGACCTGTCCGCCGAAGTCGGCGTGTCCGGGGGTGTCGATGATGTTGATGGTGTAGTCCTTGTAGCGGAAGGAGCCGTTCTTGGAGGTGATGGTGATGCCGCGCTCGCGCTCGAGGTCATTGGAGTCCATGAGGCACTCCTCGACCTGCTGGTTGTCGCGGAAGCTGCCGGAGAACTTGAAGAGTCCGTCGACGATGGTGGTCTTGCCGTGGTCGACGTGCGCGATGATGGCGATGTTGCGCAGATCGTTACGGATCATATCTATTCCTCCTAAAGCGGTTATTTTCGTGCAGCTATTATTATACTTTGTTTGCCCGTGCATTTCTACTACTTTTATCATCAAAATTGCACGCACCGACCGGCAGAAAACTGTAAAAAAAAGCTGAAACACGCTTTTCCGCCACCCTTTCGGATCCGGATAGGGCAAAGCCCCCGGCGCACAGAACCGCGCGCTCCGTCCGCCGCGCAAAACAAATGGCTGCAAGCGCAAACCGCTTACAGCCATAGCTTTTTACTGCTTCTCCTCGATATACTTGACGATGTCGCCGATGGTGCTCATCTGCACGGCATCCTCGTCCGGGATCTTGACGCCGAAATTCTCCTCAACGTCCATGATCATCTCGACGATGTCAAGCGAATCCGCGCCCAGATCCTCCTTGATCTTAGTATCCATGGTCATGGTGGAGACGTCGGCGTCAAACTTATCAGCCAGCAGCTCGCAGATCTTCTCAAACATGGGTCCTACACTCCTTCGATTTTTTCATGATTTATTTGTCTGAAAACTCCGATCTTGCGGAATTTTTCATACCGTTTTTGCAGCAGCGCGTCGATGCTGCGCTCCGCGCAGAGGGCAGCGAGCTGCTCCCGTATCGCCTTGCCAACGTTGCGGATCAGCTGCGCGCCGCTCGTCCCCTCCGGGATGATGCCTTCGATCATGCCAAAGCCCAGCAGATCCTGCGCGGTGATGCGCAGCGTGTCGGCGGCCTCGGCCTCGCGCTTGGGGTCTTTCCACAAAATGGACGCACAGCCGCGCGGCGAAATAACCGAGTACAGCGCGTTTTCGAGCATCAGCACCCGGTCGGCCACGGCCAGCGCCAGCGCGCCGCCCGAGCCGCCCTCGCCCGTGATGATCGAGATGACCGGCGTGCGCAGCTCGATAAACTCATACAGGCAGCGGGCGATGGCCTCGCCCTGCCCGCGCTCCTCCGCGCCCACGCCGCAGAACGCGCCGCCGGTATCGACAAAGTTGATGACCGGACGACCAAATTTCTCAGCCTGATGGGCAAGGCGCAGCGCCTTACGGTAGCCCTCCGGGTGCGCCATGCCGAAATTCGCGTCCATGTTCTGCTCGATCGTGCGGCCCTTACGGTGGCCGATAACGGTCACCGGACTGCCGCAGAAATACCCCACGCCCGCCATGATCGCGTGATCGTCGCCGAAATAGCGGTCGCCGTGCAGCTCGATAAAGTCATCGAACAGGCTTTCAATATAGTCGCTGAGCATCGGCCGCTTGGTATCGTGGATGATATGCATTTTTTCGCTTGCCGAACGGTCAATCATTGCGCCACACCTGCCATTTCTTCGGTTTGGGCTGCGTGTGCAGCTTGAGCAGCGTTTCGAGCGTGCCCTTGAGCTTATTGCGCGGAACTATTTTATCACAGAAGCCGTGCGAAAGCAAGAACTCTGACGACTGAAAATCCTCCGGCAGCGTTTGGCCGATGGTGCCCTCGATCACACGGCGGCCGGCAAAGCCGATGGTCGTGCGCGGCTCGGCCAGAATGATGTCGCCCAACATGGCAAACGAGGCGGTCACGCCGCCTGTGGTCGGGTCGGTCAGCACGGTGATATACAGCAGTCCCGCGTCCGAATGGCGGCGCGCCGCCGCGGACACCTTGGCCATTTGCAGCAGCGAAAACATGCCCTCCTGCATCCGCGCGCCGCCCGAGCAGGTAAACAGCACGACGGGCAGGCTCTTTTCGGTCGCGTATTCAAACAGGCGGGTCAGCTTTTCACCAACGACCGAGCCCATCGAGGCCATCAGAAAATGGCTGTCCATCACGCCGATGCCGGTCTCCACCCCGCCGATGCGGCATACGCCGGTCTTGACCGCGTCCGGCATACCGACCTTTTCGGCAAGCTCGGCCGTTTTTTCGGCATAACCCGGAAACTGGATCGGGTCGGCAGGCGCAAGGCCGGCGAACAGCTCACGGAAGGAATCCTTGTCCGCGATCTGCCGAATGCGTGTGCGCGCAAGCAGCCGGCCGTAGCGGCCGCAGTGCGGGCAAACATACAGGTTTTTGCCATAGGTGTAGGCCTTCAGCTCCGCGCCGCAGCCCTTGCAAGCGACGACCTTGCCCTCGTCCTCCTCCGGCGGCTTCATCTCCATCGAGGTTTCTCTCGTTTTTTGGAACAGATCAAGCAGCCCCATGGATATCCTCCTCTCTTATCAGTCGAAAGCGCCCTGTGCAATCGAGTTGACGTGAAAATCCGCCTGCTCAAATGCCTTGGAACGCAAAATGCGCATCTGGTAATCCGCACCGGTCACGACGCCCTCAAACAGCATCTCAGCCAGCGCACGGCGCATCCGGGCGATGGCCTGCTGCCGATCTGCGCCGTAGACGATCAGCTTACCGATCATCGAATCATAAAACGGCGGAATGGTATAGCCCTGATAGGCCGCCGTGTCAATGCGCACGCCCGGCCCGCCCGGCAGATGCAGCGAAACCAGCTTGCCTGGGCAGGGCGCGAAGTCCCGGCTGGGGTCTTCGGCGTTGATGCGGCATTCGATCGCGTGTCCGCGCAGCGCGAGCTCGTCCTGCCCGAAGGAGAGCGGCTCGCCGGCGGCGAGCTTGATCTGCTCGCACACAAGGTCGACGCCGGTCACCTGCTCGGTGACGGGATGCTCGACCTGAATGCGGGTGTTCATCTCGCAAAAGTAAAAATTGCGCTCCTGATCGACCAGAAATTCGATCGTGCCCGCGCCCCGGTAGCCGACGCGCTTTGCCAGCTCGACCGCCGCCTTTGTCATCCGCTCGCGCAGCGCGGGTGTGACGAACGCCGAGGGTGCTTCCTCGATCAGCTTCTGGTGGCGGCGCTGGATCGAGCACTCGCGCTCGAACAGATGCACCACGTTGCCGTAATTGTCGCCCAGCACCTGCACCTCGATATGGCGCGGGTTTTCGATGTATTTCTCCATGTACAGACGGCCGTCGCCAAAGTTTGCGATCGCCTCAGCGGCCGCGCCGTCGTACGCGCTCTTCAGTTCCTTGACGCTGCGTGCAAAGCGGATGCCCTTGCCGCCGCCGCCCGAGGCCGCCTTGAGCATGACTGGGTAGCCGATGCGCGCGGCCTGCTCGATGGCTTCGTCAAAATCCCGCACCGGCCCGTCCGTGCCAAGGGCGACGGGCACGCCCGCCGCAATCGCGGTGCGCTTGGCCTCGGACTTGTCGCCCATCAAACGGATGGTGGCCGAGGTCGGGCCGATAAAGGCCAGTCCGGCCTGCGTGGTACGCTCGGCAAAGTCCGGGTTTTCGGACAGAAAGCCAAAACCCGGATGAATGGCCTGACAGCCCGAGGCCAGCGCCGCCGAGATGATGTTTTCCATATTCAGATAGCTGTCCGACGCGCGCGCCGGGCCAATGCACACGGCCTCATCCGCGATCTGCGCGTGCAGCGCCTCGCGGTCGGTCTCGGAATAGACCGCGACCGCGATCACGCCGAGGTCGCGGCAGGCCTGAATGATGCGAACCGCGATCTCGCCGCGATTTGCGATGAGTACCTTTTGAAACATTGCTCTCTCCGTCTCAGTCCATGATGACCATGCACTTGATCTCAGCCTCGGCGGCCTTCTGGTCGCCCACCCAAACAACGCCCTCGGCCACTGCCATCGGGCCGCGGCGCTTGACAAAGCGCACCTCCATGCGGAGCGTGTCGCCCGGCTTTGCCATCGCGCGGAACTTGGCCTTGTCGATGCCGGTGTAGACCGCCGTTTTGCCCCGGAACTCCGGGATGGACAGCAGCGCCACACCGCCCACCTGCGCCAGCGCCTCCAGCCGGAAGACGGCCGGCATGATCGGGTTTCCCGGGAAATGCCCTTGGAAAAAGAACTCCTCGCCGGTCAGATGCAGCAGGCCGACCGCGTGCTCCTCATCCAGCTCGACGATCTCATCGACCAGCAGCATGGGCGGCCGGTGCGGCAGGATCGCCATGATCTGCTCTTTATTCAGCATATTCTACATCTCTCTCCGTTAAAACATTGGTTGCGGCAAAATCCGCGCGCAAAGCACGCGCTGGACAGCGCCCGCCGCGCCTCACTCCAGCACGACCACGACCTGATTATACTCAACCAAATCGCCCGGCTGTGCGAGAATACGCGCGACTGTGCCGTCGCACGGTGCTTTGATCTCGTTCATGGTCTTCATCGCCTCTACAATGAACAAGGTGTCCCCCCGCTTGACCTTCTGGCCGACCAGCACAAAGGGCGGCGCGTCCGGCGCGGGTGACGAATAAAACGTGCCCACCAGCGGCGCGGTCACCGGCGTGCCCGCGGGTAGGGTATCGTCCGGCGCACTCTGCTCACTGGGCGCGGCGGCGGCCGGTGCGGATGCGGCCACAGGCGCAGCAGGTGTCTGCACCGCGACCGGCGCGGCCTCCTTGGCCTTGATCTTGATCTTGACGTCGTCCGTCTCGATAGAGACTTCACCCAAACCGCGGGTCTTGAGCGCGTCCATCAACTCGACGGCGACGTTCTTGAGCGTATTGATATCCATGAAGCATCACACCTTCTTAAACAGGATACAGGCATTATGCCCGCCAAAGCCCAGCGAGTTGGAAATCGCCACGCGAACCGGCATCGAGACTGCCTGATTGGGCGTAACGTCGAGGTCACACTCGGGGTCGGGCTGCTCGTAGCCGATGGTCGGCGGCACGACACCGTCCCGGATGGCCATGACGCAGGCGACCGCCTCGATCGCGGCCGCGCCGCCCAGCAGGTGGCCGGTCATCGACTTGGTCGAGGAGACCTTGACCTGCCGCGCCGCCTCACCGAACGCCTTTTTGATGGCAAGCGTCTCATATTTCTCATTGAGCGGGGTCGAAGTGCCGTGCGCGTTGATATAATCCACGTCCGCCGGGGTCAGCCCCGCATCCGCGATTGCATTTGCGATCGCACGGGCGGCTGTGTCGCACGCGGGATCGGGACTGGTAATATGATATGCGTCGCCCGTCGCACCGTAGCCCGCAACCTCAGCCAAAATGGCCGCGCCGCGCGCCTGCGCATGGGTCAGGCTCTCAAGCACGAGACAGCCCGCGCCCTCGCCCATGACAAAGCCCGAGCGCCGCGCGTCAAACGGAATGGACGCGCACGACGGGTCATCGCCCAGATGCACGGCCTTCATATTCTGGAAGCCGGCCATCGAGATCGGGATGATGCCGTTTTCCGTGCCGCCGCACACGACCACGTCCTGATAGCCGTGGCGGATGGCGCGCATGGCCTCGCCAATGGCATGGTTGCCCGTGGCGCAGGCCGAGACCGGACAGAAATTTTCACCCCTGAAGCCAAAGCGCATCGAAATGTAAGCCGCCGCCATGTTGGCGATCATCTCCGGAATGCACAGCGGTGAAACACGCCCCGGCCCTTTTTCGTTGAGCTTGGGGATCTCCTCCTCGGTCACATGCAGGCCACCCACGCCCGAGCCGAAAATCACGCCCACGCGGTAGGGGTCAAAGCTGCCCTCCTTCAGTCCGGCCTGATCGACCGCCTGCTGCGCCGCCGCCAGCGCGAAATGGCAGTTGGCGTCCATGCGGCGCGCCTCGCGCTTATCCACATACTGCGTCACGTCAAAGTCCTTGACCTCAGCCGCGAGCTTTACCTTGAACTCGCTCGCGTCAAACCGGGTGATCGGCCCAATGCCGCACTTGCCTGCCTTGAGCGCCGCCCAGTAGCTTTCCACATCATTGCCAACCGGCGTGATCGCGCCCATGCCGGTGATTACAACTCGTTCCACTTCAAACACTCCTTTTCTCCCTCGCTCTGCCGCCGAACCGAGCGCCCTGCGCGGCCCTTGCTTCTGCACGTCATCCATGGTTTGCCGTGCGCGCGCCTTACAGCATACCGCCGTCCACGACGAGCACCTGCCCGGTGATGTAGCTTGCCGCGTCCGAGGCGAGGAAGGACACCAGCGCGGCGACCTCCTCCGGCTGACCACAGCGCTTCATGGCGATCTGCGCCAGCATAGCCTTTTTCACATCCTCGGGCAATACATCGGTCATATCGCTTTCGATAAAGCCGGGCGCGACCGCGTTGACACGCACACCGCGCCCGCCAAGCTCCTTGGCGGCAGACTTGGTCAGGCCGATGACGCCCGCCTTGCTGGCCGCGTAGTTGGCCTGCCCGGCGTTGCCGGTCAAGCCCACGACTGACGAGAGGTTGATGATGCTGCCCCTTTTGGCGCGCATCATCATCGCACCGGCCAGTTGCGTCATGTTGAACACGCCGACAAGGTTGGTCGAAATGACCGCTTCAAACTGCGCGGGCGTCATGCGGACAAGCAGGCCATCCTTGGTGATGCCCGCGTTGTTTACCAAGATATCCGGCGCGCCCAGCTCCTCCTTGATCTGCCGCAGCGCCGCCTCGCACGCCGCGTAATCGGCCACGTTCCACTGGCGGACATAGGCCTTCACGCCGTGCGCGCGGCACGCCTGCGCCGCCGCCTCGGCCTTTTCGACCGAGGATGCACAATTGATAACGACATCGTGGCCATCCTTGGCCAGCTTTTCCGCGATGGCCGCGCCAATGCCGCGCGAGCCGCCGGTCACGATTGCAATACCCATATTTCCTCCTCGTTTGGCACGGGTCTCGGCCGTGCTTTGCACTTATTGAAACCGCTGATAGGCGTTTTTCAGCAACGCTTCGGCCTCTCCGGCCATGCCCTTGATGATATCCGCGCACGGGCGCAGCGCGGTGAGCATACCCGCGATCTGTCCAGCCATAAAGGTGCCCTCCTCATAGTTGCCGTCCTGCACGGCCTTGCGCAGTGCGCCCGCCGTCGCAGCCTCCAGCTCCTCGAGCGACTGGTCGGTCGGGGTTTTCTCCAGCTTCAGGCACTTGCGCGCCAGCGGGGTCTTGAGCGCGCGCACCGGATGCCCCGAGGGACGGCCGGTGACAACGGTCGAGATATCGCTCGCGCCCAGCACCAGCTCCTTATACTTATCCGAGATAAAGCACTCATTTGAGGCAAGAAAGACCGTGCCGCACTGCACGCCCTCCGCGCCCAGCAGCAGCGCCGCCGCCATACCGCGGCCGTCCGCGATGCCGCCCGCCGCGATGACTGGGATATCGACCGCGTCCACCACCTGCGGCACGAGCGGCATGGTGGTCAGCTCGCCGATATGGCCGCCGCCTTCCATGCCCTCTGCGATGACCGCGTCCGCGCCCGCGCGCTCCATGCGTTTGGCCAGCGCGACCGAGGCGACCACCGGCATGACCTTGATGCCCGCATTCTTCCAGCTTTCCATATATTTGCCCGGATTGCCCGCGCCCGTGGTCAGCACCTCGATCTTCTCATCAATGGCCAGCTGAGCAAGGTCATCCGCATTAGGAGAGAGCAGCATGATATTCAGGCCGAGCGGCTTGTCCGTTATCGCGCGCGCCTTACGGATCTCATCACGGATCACGTCGGCCGGCGCTGCGCCGCCCGCGATGATGCCCAGACCACCCGCCGCGGACACCGCACCCGCCAAATGATGCTCCGCGACCCACGCCATCGCGCCCTGCACGATCGGATATTCGATCCCAAGCAGCTTGGTGATTTTTGTATGCATAATAGTATACCCCTCTCCTTTATAGACGAATCAGTGCCGAGCCATAGGTCAGCCCGCCGCCAAAGCCGGCCAGCAGGATAAGCTGCCCCTCATGCAGCAAGCCCTTTTGCTTCATCTCCGCCAGACACAGCGGCACGGACGCGCTCGACGTGTTGCCAAAGCGGTCCATGTTGATGTAGATTTTGCGCTCATCCAATCCATACTTTTTGGCGACCATCTTGATGATGCGCTGGTTTGCCTGATGCAGCACGAACCAGTCGACCTCGTCGGCCGTTTTGCCCACTTGCTCCAACGCCTTGTCGATGGCCGCGGGCACGGCAGTGGCAGTAAAACGGAACACGTCGTTGCCCGCCATCGTCAGGTAGCGCGTATCTGTCACGGTCGGGCGCGACGCGCCGAAAGGATCGTCCTCGACCGGCAGCGCGCCGATATACAGCGCGTCGCCCATCGTGCCGTCCGCCATTGAGTAGGTCGAGAGCACGCCGCTCCCGTCCCCGCTCGGCGCAAACACAGCCGCACCCGCGCCGTCTCCGAACAGCACACAAGTCGTGCGGTCGGTATAGTCGATCACGCTGTGCAAACGCTCGGCCGAGATGACGAGCACCCGCTTTTTCTTGCCGGAGCGGATGTAGCTGTCCGCCATCTCCACCGCGTACACAAAGCCGCTGCACGCGGCGTTGAAATCCAGCGCGGCGGCGTTTTTCGCGCCGAGCGCGGCCTGCACCCGGCAAGCCACCGTGGGCGTCAGGCTGTCCGGCGTGACGGTCGAGACGAGGATCAGATCGATCTCCTCGGGCGCTACGCCCGCGTCAGCCAGCGCCTGCTGCGCGGCGGCCAGCGCCATGTCCGCCGTTCTCTTTCCTTTGGCGATGCGGCGCTCGTGTATGCCGGTGCGCTGCACGATCCATTCATCGCTCGTCTCGACCAGCCGTTCCAGCTCCGCGTTGGTCAAGCGGTACTCGGGCACATAGCTGCCCACTCCAAGCATTTTGCTCTGCATGTTCCTCTCCCCAAATGAAATCGCTTCCCCCTGTTGCGCGGAAAAGCGACGATAGTTTGATTGACAAAGTATTCCTCACCTATTATAATAAAAGGCAGCAGTATTGTCAACCTTTTCAGAGGGTTGGCCAACGATTTGGAGGAAAAACAAATGGAATACGGTTTCGCATTTTTCCCCGGCCAAGGGGCGCAGACCCCGGGCATGGGTAAGGATCTATACGAAAACAGCGCCGCCGCCCGGCTGGTGTTTGAGCAGGCGAGCGACGGCGCCGGTCTTAACATAGCAAAGCTCTGCTTTGACAGCGATAAGGACACGCTTTCCCGCACGGAAAACAGCCAGATCGCCATTTTCACTCATTCGCTGGCCGCGCTGGCCGCGCTGCGGGAGCTGGGCGTCACCTTCCGCGCCGCTGCGGGCTTCTCGCTGGGCGAGTACACCGCGCTGACCGCTGCGGGCGTGCTCTCGCCGGCGGACGGGGTCAAAATCGTCTCGATGCGCGGCAAGCTGATGCAGCAGGCGGCCGATTCGATCGACAGCGGCATGGCCGCCATCCTCGGGCTGGACGACGCGGCCATCGAGGACGCCTGCGCCAAGGTGACGAGCGGCCTTGTCCGCCCGGTCAACTACAACTGCCCCGGGCAGCTTGTCATTGCGGGCGAAAAGGCCGCGCTCGCACAGGCGATCGAAAACTGCAAGGCCGCCGGTGCGCGCCGCGCGCTGCCGCTGGCCGTATCGGGCGCGTTCCACACGCCGCTGATGGCCGGCGCCGCAGCCGAGCTGCGCGCCTACGCGGCGGACTTTACCTTCTCCGCCCCGCAGATGGACATATACTCTAACCTCGACGGGCAGGTGCTGAGCACCGACGATCTGCCCGCCCATCTGGAGCGGCATATGGTCTCGCCCGTGCGTTGGAGCCGTCTGGTGCAGAACGGGCTGGACGCCGGACTGACCACCGCACGCGAGGTCGGCCCGGGTACAACGCTCACCGGCTTCGCGGGCAAAATCAGCAAAGCGCTTGTGTGCAAGGCCGCGGGCGACATGGCGGGCGTGCGCGCGGCTGCTGAGTGAGCCTGCTCCAACCTATCCCACACACGGCAGACATAGCAAGAAGGGTGAAAGCCATGCTTTCACCCTTCTTTTGTCACGCCCGGTGCGGCTTTACAAGTCCTGCGGCGGCGCGTCTGCTTCAGAACGTCGGTACGACCGCGCCCTGATACTTCTCCTCGATAAACTGCTTTACCGTGTCCGAGTGCAGCGCCTCGACCAGTGCCTTTATCTTGTCGCTGTTCTCATCGCCCGCGCGGCAAGCGATCACGTTGACATAGACCGAGCCGTATTCCGCGGACTCCGCGGCCACCGCGTCATCGTTGACGTTCAGATCAAACTGCAGCGCATAGTTGCCGTTGATAACAGCCATGTCGACATCCTGTAGCGAGCGCGGGATCTGCTCGGCAGCCAGCTCACTGATATTCAGGTTCTTCGGATTTTCTACGATGTCCAGCACGGTGGCCATCTGCGTCGCGTCGATGCCGTCCTTGAGCTTGATTAGGCCCTGATCCTGCAAAAGCAGCAGCGCGCGAGTCTCGTTGGTCGCGTCATTGGGCACAGCAATCGTGGCGCCGTCCGGCAGCGCGTCGATGGTGGCCGTCTTGCCGGGATAGAGGCCGTACGGCTCATAGTGGATACCGCCCGCGTTTACGAGCGCATAGCCCTCCTCCGCGCACTTCTGCTCCAGATAGGGCAGGTGCTGGAAGTAGTTGGCATCCAGCTGGCCGTCGTTTACGGCCACATTGGGCTGGATGTAATCGGTAAATTCGGTGATCTGCAGGTCATAGCCCTTTTCGGCAAGGATGTCCTTGGCCGCGTTCAGGATCTCCGCATGCGGCGTTGGGGTCGCGCCGACCTTGATGACCTCCAGCTTGTCTCCGCCCGCATTGCCGCCCCCGCAGCCTGCGAGCGTGGCGGTCAGCAGTGTGCCCGCCAGCACCAGTGCAACTTTCTTCTTCATGATGTTCTCTCCTTTTTTATATATGGGTTATTTGCGACAAAAGTTATTTATTGCGCTTGTCCAGCTTGTGGGACAGCCTCAGGCCGATGGTCTGGAAGATCTGCACGATCACGACCAGTAGCACGACTGTAACGATCATCGGCGGGGTCTGGTTTCGGTTATAGCCGTAATTCTGCGCGATCGTACCCAATCCGCCGCCGCCGATAAAGCCGGCCATCGCCGAATAGCCGAGGATGGTGACGATCGAGATAGCCGCGCCCACCAGCAGCGAGGGCTTGGCCTCGGGCACGAGCACCTTGGTCACGATCTGCCACGGGCTTGCGCCCATCGACTGCGCGGCCTCGATCACACCAAAGCCGACCTCTTTGATCGAGCTTTCCACCATACGCGCGACATAGGGCGCGGCCGCGATGGTCAGCGGCACGATAGTCGCGGTCGAGCCGATGGTCGTGCCGACGATCGCGCGCGTGACCGGCATAAACAGCACCGCGAGGATCAAAAACGGGATCGAGCGCAGGATATTAACGATCACGCCGACCACCGCGTTGAGCGCGGGCATCGGCCGCACACCGTCCTTTGCCGTCGCCACGAGCAGCAGACCGAGCGGCAGGCCGATGAGGTAGGAGGCCAGCGTCGAGACGATGACCATGTACAGCGTCTCCAAAATGCCCCGGCCGATCAGCCCCCAAAGCTCAGGTGAAATCATCCGCGTCCCCCTCCTCTACATGCACGTTCTGCGTTTGCAGATAGGCCAGCGCGCGCCGCGCGGCACGTTCGTCCTCAGGCAGCTGCAGCAGCATCTGACCGTAGGCCTTGCCGTCGATGTCCTTGGTGTTTGCAAACATGATATTGACCGGCGCTTTGCACTCGAGCACCATATTGCTCACCACCGGCTCGAAGGACGAGTTACCGTCAAACACGATGCGGCAATAATGCCTGCCGATAGCCAGCCCGTCCCGCTTGCCGTCCGGGTAGATGAGCTGCTTGGCCATGGCCGACTGCGGCCGCGTGAACACCTGCTCGACCGCGCCGACCTCAGCGATACGGCTGGCATCAATGATGGCCACGCGCTGGCATATCTCCTCGATGACCGCCATCTCATGTGTGATAACGATGATGGTAATGCCGAGCGCGCGGTTGATCTCCTTGAGCAGCGCAAGGATGGCGCGCGTGGTCGTCGGGTCGAGCGCGCTGGTCGCCTCGTCGCACAGCAGTATCTTGGGCTTGGTGGCAAGCGCGCGGGCGATGGCTACGCGCTGCTGCTGCCCGCCCGAAAGCTGGGAGGGGTAGTTGTCCGCGCGGTCGCTCAGGCCGACGACTTTAAGCAGCTCCCGCGCGCGGCGCACAGCATCGGCCTTGTGCGTGCCTGCGATCTCCAGCGGGAAGCAGATATTCTCAAGCGCGGTGCGCTGCTGCAATAGGTTAAACTGCTGGAAGATCATGCCCATGCCGCGGCGTGCCTCGAGCAGCGCCTTTTTGCCCAGCGCGCCCAGCTCCTGTCCGTCCACCGTGACCGTGCCCTGCGTCGGCTTTTCCAAAAAATTGATGCAGCGTACCAGCGTCGATTTGCCCGCGCCTGAAAGGCCGATGATGCCGAAAATTTCACCCCGCGCAATATCCAGATCGATTCCGTCAAGCGCGGTCACCGTGCCCGCCCGGCCGTGAAAGGTCTTGTTCAGGCCGCGGATGCTGACAATGACATCCTGCTCCAAGCCGATCCCTCCTTGTAGCTAAAATCCTAAAATAAAAGCGGAAAGCAGATGAGCTGCTTTCCGCCCGCCTTCTGAACGTTTGGCGCCATAGCCGCACACAAAGCGGCCCGCGCCGTTACCGCGAGAGCCAATGCCCCCGCGCCGCAGCAAAACGAGCAAAACAGCACATGTCACACAGATGCATTCGCATGGTCAGCATGGTCATTTTCTCCTTCTCCTACGGATTTACAGGTATTACCGCCTGTTTTTATAGTGTACCGCAGCGGGCGGTATTTGTCAAGCCCTTTGTCGTCCCGCCCGATGTACGCGCTTTGCGCCCCGGGCGCGGAAAGCAGCAAGGGTAAGGCCACATAATTCGGCAAAAGCAATTTGCGATAAAATTTTGTGTACTGATAAGGCAGAATTTTGCAGTATTAGTCGATGTATTACAAGAAATTGCAACGAAATCAGAGCACAAAATTTTCGCAAAGCGCGGAAAACGCAATTGTGCGGTGTTGCCCAAGATATTTGCATTATAGCATCCCCTCGGCCGGATTGCAACGCCTTTCTTTAGAAAACCCGCCAAAATATGCGCCTGCCGCACGGCTGTCCTGCGCAGCAGACACAAAAAAGTCTGCCCGCAGGCAGACTTTTTTGAGCTACGCGGTTTTCAGCCGCTTACCAGCGGAAGAAATAGGAGAAGGGGTCGTTATAGTAATAGCCGCCGCTGCCGTTCTGGGGCGTTTGCTGCTGCTGGGTGCTCCCGTTCTCGCTCGACAGGTCGTGCGCGTCGGTCAGCGTAACGGTCACGTCGATCGTTCTGCCCTCGCTCATGCGGTAGACAGTCAGTGTGATCTTGTCGCCCGCCTTCATGCCTTCCTTGATCGCGTTGATCTCATTCATCGTCGAGACTTGCTGACCATTGACCGCTGTGATGATATCGCCGGCCTTCAGCCCCTCACTTGCAGCATACGCACGCGGGTCGATCCAGCGGATATACACACCTTGGTCGATGTTCTGCCCGGTGATACCGATAGACGGCCGTCCGGCGATGTAGCCGTTTGCAATCAGCTCGTCGACGATCGTCTTGGCTGTGTTCATCGGGATGGCGAAGCCCAAGCCCTCATACGCCGCCGAGCCAAAGCTCGAGCCGGATATCTTGGCCGACGTGATGCCGACGACCTGCCCGTACTTGTTGATGAGCGCGCCACCCGAGTTACCGGGGTTGATCGACGCATCGGTCTGAATCAGGCTCATCACGCGGTCGCTGATCGTGATATCGCGGTTGATGGCCGAGATACGCCCACCCGTGATGGTATTGGCCAGCTCCACGCCGCCGGGCGAGCCGATCGCATATGCGTACTCACCGGGCTGCAGCTGATCGGAATCACCAAACTCGGCGGCGGTCAGCTTGGTGATCGTTGTGGCGCGGAGCACGGCAAGGTCGGTCTGCTCGTCCAGGCCGACGATCTCCGCCGGCAGCTGCGTGCCGTCGCTGAGCATGACAGCAACCTGCTGTGCGTCCTCAACGACGTGATTGTTTGTGATGATATAGCCGTCCTCACTCATGATAACGCCTGAGCCACTGCCCGCGTTCGACACGACCGAGACGATCGAGGGGCTGACCTTTTTGTAGATCTCCTCACCCGCAAGGCCGTTTACCACATCGTAGTTATCCGGGTCGTAGACCGGGCGCTCGGTAATCTGCACGGTGGGCAGACCGGACTTGCCCGCGTCCGCCTGCGTGTCGCCGGGCTGGCCGTCCGCGCCGGTGACAAAATAGCCGAGCACTGCGCCGCCCGCAAACAACAGGCAGGCCGCCGCCACGCTGCACAGTGCAATCACCGCGCCGTGGCCGCGCTTTTTGGGCGGCTGCGGCGGCGTATGCGGTGCGCCGCCGGGCATCTGCCCGCTGCCGTAAGGCTGCTGCCCATAGGGTGCGGAACGGTATTCCGGGTGCTGCACGGGCGTTTGATAGGGGGTGCGGGGTTCCTCACCCTGCTGTGCGGCGGACGGCTGTTCCTGCTGCCACTGGCTCGGCTGGTGATAGCCGCCGCCCTGCTGATAGGGGGAGTCGCCGCTCTTGTTATTATAGTTAAAGTCATCCATGATCCATGGCCTCCTGTCCGTTTTGATGGCTTTATTCTAGAGCCGCTGTGTGGCGTTTTGTTGAAGACAATGTGAACGTTTTCTGAACTTTGCGCCCGTGCGCCAGCGGACGGGATGGTCACGTCGCCTTGGTGCCCGGCAGCTGCGGCGGCGCGAGCGGCAGGGTGAAGGCGAACTTGGTTTCCCTATCGTGGGAGCAGACCGATATCTCGCCGCCGTGCAGATTGATGATATTTTTGACGATATACAGCCCCAGTCCCGCGCCTGTTTTGTCCATCGAGCGCGATTTATCCGCCTTGTAAAAGCGGTCGAACACATGCGGCAGGTCCTCGTCCGAGATGCCCGCACCCGTGTTGCGGATGGAAAATCTGCAAAAATCCCCATCCGGATAGGCGTGCAGCGTCAGCTTGCCGCCAGCGTCGACAAATTTGACCGCGTTGTCCACCAGATTGTACACCGCGCGGTAAAGGTGGTCTCGGTCGCCCATGACCATCAGGCGGTCGGTCAGCTCGCACTCGACCGCAAGCCCCTTCCTTTCGATCTTCTGCTCAAACGACAGGATGATTTGGCTCGTCATTTCGGTAAAGTCAAACGGCGCGGGCGAGAGCAGCAGCTCGCCCGACTGAATTTTCGCCGCATCCAGCATACGCCCCACCATGCGCGACAAACGGCGGGTCTCCTCGGCGATGATGTGCAGGTATTTATCATACTGCTCGGGCGGGATGGTACCGTCGATCATTCCGTCCACAAAGCCGCCGATGGTGGTCATCGGCGTTTTGAACTCATGACTGACGTTGGAGATGAAGCCGCGCGTCAGCTCCTCGAGCTGGTCAAGGTCACGCGCCATGTTGTTGAACGAGACGGCCAGCTCGTCGATCTCGTAGCAGTGGTTATCCTCGGGCACGCGCACCTCAAAATTGCCCGCCGCGAACTCCTTGGCTGCCGCGGCGATCACGCCGAGCGGCCGGGTCATGTGCTGCGAAATCATGAACGAGAGCAGCAGCGCCACCGTCAGCGTGGCCAGCAGGATGAGCACGAGCGTTTGCGTCGAGTGGCGGATCATCCCGGCGACCGAAGTGTCCTTGGTGGAGACGAACACCATGCCGGTGAGCTGGCCGTTCTCGTCGGTCACGCCCGTGCCGACCGCATAGGTCGACGCCTCGGTGAACACGCCCATCGTGCCCACTGCGGCATAGCTGCCGGTGGTGCGTATCTGCTGCGCCGCGGCGGGCGCAATAAAATAGCCCGGCGACAGCACCGCGCGCCCGTCCGTCCCTGCGATCAGCGTGACCACGCCCTGCTCGTCGGTGACGAGCACGGTGATCTCATCCTCCTTGGCAATCCGCGCGACCGACAGCATGTAAAAGTCCAGAAAATCCTGCGAATCGCTCTGCTGCATCAGCTTGGTCTGCTCGGCCAGACTTTTGACCGTCGTATGCAGCTCATCCTGCTTGGTTTTGAGCGCGTAGCTGCCCATCTGGTAATAAAACATGCTGCCCGCGATCGCAAATGCCAGCACGATCAGCACGACATGCGAGACATAGTTTTTGAAGAAAAAGCTGTGTCTGCCCATGGCCTACTCCTTGGTCTCAAACTTGTAGCCGACGCCCCAGACCGTCTTCAGCTCCCACTTGTCGGACACGCCCTCGAGCTTTTCACGCAGACGCTTGACATGCACATCCACCGTGCGGGTATCACCGAAATAGTCAAAGCCCCACACATCGTCGAGCAGCTGCGCGCGCGTAAACACGCGGTTGGGGCTGGAGGCGAGATAGTACAGCAGCTCGATCTCCTTGGGCGGCGCGTCCACGCGCTTGCCCTTGATGACCAGATCATAGGCCTGCTTGTCAATGATGAGGTTGTCAAACGCGATCTTCTCCGGCTGATCGTCCGGCGCGATGCGGCGGAACACCGCGCGCACGCGGGCGATGACCTCGGGCATTTCCAGCGGCTTTACGATATAATCATCCGCGCCCATTTCCAGGCCGGATACACGGTCAGCCGTCTCGCCCTTGGCGGTCAGCATGATGATAGGCACGTCGCTGCTCTGACGGATCTCCTTGCAGACCGCCCAGCCGTCCATCACGGGCATCATCACGTCCAGCAGCAGCATATCCGGCTTTTCGGTTTTCCATAGCTTGATGCCCTCGACGCCGTTTTCGGCCTCGACCACGGTATAGCCCTCCCGCTCAAGGTACAAGCGCAGCAGCTCACGGATATTGGCTTCATCCTCGACGATCAGTATCTTTTTTGTCATATGTTCTCCCCCTGCTTTCCAGTTATATCAAGTTTATTATACCGCCGCACACGAAAAAAAGCATTAACGATTTGTAAAAGGCACGGTATTGCCCTCCATTGCGCGCGCCGCGCGGGCATGTTATACTGATACCATCAACTGCAAAGGACGTTTTCCATGTCAGATACCATCCCCATGCATATCATCGCGCGCATCCGCAGCGATTTTCCCACCAAATTCGGCATTCCCCGCCAGAGCGGACTGGCCGACACCCCTGCCCGCATCGTCTTCGAGCCGCCCTACCGCAGCGCCGACGCGCTGCGCGGCATCGAGGCGTTCAGCCACCTCTGGCTGATCTGGCAGTTTTCCGAGGCCGTGCGCGCGGACTGGTCGCCCACCGTGCGGCCGCCCAAGCTGGGCGGCAACCGGCGTGTCGGCGTGTTTGCCACGCGCTCACCCTTTCGGCCGAACGCGATCGGGCTGTCGTCCGTCCGCCTTGACCGCGCCGCGCTGCAAACGCCCGACGGCCCGGTGCTCCACATCTCGGGCGCTGACCTGATGGACGGCACGCCCATTCTGGACATCAAGCCCTACCTCGCCTACACCGACGCGCACCCGGAGGCCGCGGGCGGCTTCGCCCTGCAAAGCCGGAAGGGTGTGCTGCGGGTGTGCTGCCCCGCCCCGCTGCTTGCCCGGCTGCCCGCCGACCGGCAGGAGGCGCTGCGCGCTGTTCTCGCCCACGATCCCCGCCCCGGTTATCAGCACCTGCCCGGCCGCGTGTACGGCTTCCCCTTCGCGGGCTTTGAGGTGCGCTTCACCGTCGACAGCGACACGCTGACCGTTGTCGCCATTGAGCCAATAGACTAACGCGGCCATGCGAAAAAACGTCCCCAAGCAGCCTGCTTGGGGACGTTTTCCATTTTTACATTGCCGCTTAAAAGTGGGTCGGCGTGATCGCCTCGTAGTCCTCGATCGTACCGCCCTTCATGAAGCAGTCGATAATCTGCTTGCCGACCGGGTCAAGCTCGGGCGTATCGAACTTTTTCAGCTCCTTGGCAAAGAAGTCGACCAAAATCTTGGCGCCGGCATCGTAGCCCGCCTCGCCCATGCGATCCTGTAGCTCCGGGCGCAGGTACTTGGAGCGGATCTTCTGTCCATCGACCTTCATTTCCTTGAGCGCGTAGCCGAGCAGCGGGCAGCGCGCAGGCTCAAGGCCCTCGCGCTTGACGCGGCCGTTGCGGCGCGCCAGATACTCGCGGGTGATCCACTCCGCCGCAAAGCCGACCTTGTAAACACCGATGTGCTGGTTGGGGATGAGCACATAGCGGGTGTTCGGGCAGCTCAAAATCTGCTTGAGCAGCAGATTGGCCTGCTTGACGCGCAGACCGGTGGCAAAGGGCCAGTACGAGCCGACGCCCTCGCTCTTCAGCTCGCCGCCGCCAACGATGGACGGGTTCTTAAAGCCGCGCGGCGCGACCAAGCGCCACAGCCATGCCAGCGCGGGCGGGATGACGTGCATCATGCCCATGATGCCGTAGTTCGGGTTTTCCGCCGTCGACGGGGGCATACGCACACCGAAGGTGCGCACGTCTACCTCGACCGGCTCGGTGACGATACGCGGCACCTTGTCGCGCGGCACGATGGCGCGCGGATTGGGGCAGGGTTGTCCGTTGGAATCGAGCGTATGCTCCCAGATCAGACAGGTCGCGCCGCGGTGCGCCTCCATATTGAAGAAGCAGAGCGGCTCGTCCGGCTCGGTGCAGATGCGCTCGTAGACCGGGTCGCAGCCATAGTGGGTCACACCGTCCATGCGGAGGAACCAACCGGCCTCGCCGTCCACCAGCACCAGCTTGCCGCTGCCGTTTTGCAGCGCGGGATAGCAGGTGGCCATATCGTCGCACACCGGCTCGATGCGGCAGGTGGTGCCCATGTTGAGCACGGTCTCCTCACCGGTGACGGTGTTGGTCGAGAGCAGCACGCTGTCGTCCTCCAGCCGGGCGATATCCTGCAGCATTTCGCTCTTGCCGCCGCCCGAGGCGCCCTCGTGCATGATGACCAGCTCGTTCTCATACGGCGTTACGATGCGGCCGCAGGAGGCGTGCGCGGTCACCCAGCCCTCCCGCTCGCCGATGTCGAGCAGGATGGAGTATACGCCCTTCTTGGCCGAGGGGCCGGGATACAGGTTATACGAAAATACCTCGTGGCAGTGCTCCATGCGGTTGTGCACGCAGACCTGCCTGCCTTCAAAGTGGGAATGCCGGAACGGCGGCGCAACATAGACGAACGCGCGCGGCCGGAAGCCCTCGCACTCCGAAGCCGAGATAAAGCCCTGCAAATGCGCCAGCGCAAACGCAAAGAACGCGGCGTTCTTCGGGCAGACCAGCATGGACGGGTAGCCGTATTCATTGCCGCCCGAATTGAAGGGCATGAAGATCAGCTCCTGCGTTTTGAACCACTCCATGGTCTCCTTACGCAGCTTGTCAAAGGGATAGCCGTACACATCCTGAAAGCGCGGCTTGTCGGTCGGTCCGTCGTCGGCGATGCGCATACAGTCAGGGTCGCGGCGGCGCATATAGTCCTCCACATAGTTGATGGCCGCGCCGTTCTTGCAGCGCGTCACATCGCACTCCTTGACCGGCCCTCTGCCGGGCACATCGTATACAACGTTAAAGCGGCGGTCACCACCAAAGCACATCTCATAAAGCTCGGCCTTGGTCGTGGGCACCCAGACCGCCCGGCAGTTGGAGATCACATCGAGCAGCTCCGGGTCAAAGGTAAATTTGTCCAGCAATGAGTTCATCTATATCATCCTCCCTTCGCACCGCGTATACGCCTGTCGGCGCGGGGCGGCGCGTCATACACAGGCCCGCCATTTCTCTCTTTCACAGCAAGACCCATTGTAATTCATTCTTAGCATACAACAAAACCGGCTCTGCCGTCAATCGGTTTTTCGCGCTTTGCCGGCCGATATCCCAACTTCCCGCAGAATGCACAAAAGCGACGCCGCTTTTTCGTGTGTTTCCGTCTGGCGGACAAGTGTACACCGCACAGGCGGTGCTCACCGCTGATACCGCTCCCACACGCGGGTGACCGACCGGCAGACGCCGCCGCGCGCAACCTCAAACACCGCGCCGGACAGCGCGCAATCACCGGGGGCGGTCTTGAAATAATCGGTCAGGTCGCCCCGAAACATGGCGATAGACTGCTCCGGGCACACGCCGAGCACCGAGACGATCGGCCCGGTCATACCGATATCAGTGATATAACCCGAGCCTTTGGGGTTTATGCGCTCATCCGCCGTCTGCACATGGGTATGCGTGCCCCAAATGCAGGCGACGCGGCCGTCGAGATAATAGCCCATGGCCATTTTCTCGCTCGTGGCATTGGCGTGGAAATCGCACAGCGCGATATCGTATTGCCCTGCGTGCTCACGCAGCACCCGGTCGGCGCAGAGAAAGGGGTTGTCCGGCCCAAAGGGCATGTCGCACCGGCCGATCAGGTTGAACACGAGGATGCGCAGCCCCTGCGCGCCCTCATACACGGCTGCGCCGCGCCCCGGCGTCTGCGGCGCGTAGTTGGCCGGGCGCAGGATGAACGGATTGTCGTCCAGATAGGGGACGATCTGCCGCTTGTTGAACGTGTGGTTGCCCAGCGTGATGACGTCCGCGCCCGCGGCCAGCATACTGTCCGCCTGCCCCGGCATCAGCCCGACGCGCGCGGCGTTCTCGCCGTTTACCACGACGAAATCCACGCCGTGGGCGCGCTTTACCTTGCGCAGCAGCGCATCGAGCGTATCCAGCCCGGCCTCGCCGACCACGTCTCCGACTGCCAATATCTTCATATCATACCCTCCTTCCGAAAGAGGGGCTGCCCGCGGCAGCCCCTCAGCTTTCAGTCGAACAAGGTCGACACCGATACTTCCTCATAGATGCGTGCGATCGCCTCGGTCAGCACCGGCGCGACCGACAGCACCTTGATCTTGTCGATCTTCTTTTCATGCGGCAGCGCGATGGTGTCCAGAATGGCCAGCTCGCGGATCGGGCTGTTCTGGATGCGCTCGATCGCAGGGCCGGAGAGCACGCCGTGCGTCGCGCAGGCGTAGACCTCGGTCGCGCCGCCCTTTTCGACCAGCGCGTCGGCCGCGTGCACCAGCGTGCCGGCGGTGTCGATCAGGTCATCGACCAGAATGCATTTTTTACCCTGCACGTTGCCGATGATGTTCATCACCTCGGACACATTGGCCTTGGGACGGCGCTTGTCGATGATGGCAAGCGGCATATCGAGCTTTTCGGTGAACTTGCGCGCACGGGTGACCGAGCCAAGGTCGGGCGAGACGATGACGGTATCCTCCGTGCCGACGCCGAACTTGCCCGCGATATACGGTATCAGCACCGAAGAGCCGAGCATATTGTCCACCGGGATATCAAAGAAGCCCTGTATCTGGGCGGCGTGCAGATCCATGGTCAGCACGCGGTCCGCGCCCGCGGCGGTAATCAGGTTAGCCACCAGCTTTGCCGAGATCGGGTCGCGCGCCTTGCTCTTGCGGTCCTGCCGCGCATAGCCGAAATACGGGATGACCGCCGTGATGCGTCCGGCCGAGGCACGCTTGCAGGAGTCGATCATGATGAGCAGCTCCATCAGGTTGTTATTGACCGGGTCGCAGGTCGACTGGACCAGAAACACGTCCGAGCCGCGCACCGACTCCGAGATGGAGACCGATATCTCACCGTCTGCAAAGCTTGAGATCGCAGCCTTGCCGAGCGACAGGCCGAGCGCCGACGCGATCTGCATGGCGAGCGCCGGGTGAGAATTACCGGACAGGATCTTAATGTTTTTACCGTGAGAAATCATGCGATTTGCCCCTCCGTACTTTTATTATGTGTCCTTTTTGCGTTTTCTCTCCTAAAGCATCGCCGCACGATCGCACCTTCGGCACTCTGCGTGACCTTCACGCCCCGCTCTCGCCGCGTTTTCCCGCGATATATCCAGTATTACCGCCAAACCGCGTCTTATCAGCGCGAAATTTTTCCCGCAAACCGCTCTTTGCCGTGTGCCGCGGCGCTGCCTTATCCTCTCAAAAAACGATATCGGTCACCCGTTGTCCTGACCGTGCGCCCTGCGGCGCTTGTCGTTCCAGCCCTCAAGTGTGCTCTGCCGCGCACGCGCCACGGCCAGCGCCCCGTCCGGCACATTCCGGGTGACGGTCGTACCGGCCGCAGTAAAGACGCGGTCGCCCAGCGTGACCGGCGCGACAAGGTTGGTGTTGCAGCCGATAAAGCAATCGTCCCCAATGACGGTCTGGCTCTTGGTATAGCCGTCGTAGTTGACCACGACCGTGCCGCAGCCGAAGTTGACCCGCTCGCCGACGGTCGCGTCTCCGATATAGGTCAGGTGGGATACCTTGGTGCCGTTGCCGATGGTCGACTTCTTCAGCTCGACGAAATCACCGACGCGGCAGCCGTCACCCACCACGCACTGCGGGCGGATATAGGCAAAGGGGCCGACCGTGGCATTGTCCCCCACGGTGGATTCGTATACCTGCGAGTGGTTGACCGTCGTTCCCGCGCCGATCACGGCTTTGTCCAAAATGCTGTGCGGGCCGATGACGGCTCCCGCGCCGACCTTGCAGCCGGGGCGGATGTGGCAGCCCGGCAGGATGACCGCGCCGGGGGCGATATCCGCGTCGGGCGCGATATAGGTGCCCGCAGGGTCAAAGAGCTGCACGCCCTTTTCGATCAGCGTAAAATTGACGCGCTGCACCAGCAGCAGCTGCGCCAGATAGGCCGAAGCGCCGTCGCGGATCTCGACGATCTCATCAGTGACAGACACGCCCTTTTGCGCGCCCGCCTCGACCGCCGCCCCGACCAGCCGGTCGAGCGTGTCCGCCCCGCTTTGGAGCGCCCTTTGCAGCGCGTCATAGGTAAAGATGGCGGCAAGGCAGCGCTCGTCACGCGGGATAGGCTGTCCGTCCTCGTCAAAGCCCTGCCGCCCGGCGGTCAGCACGCTGACGCCAAAGCCGGTGACTGTGTGCGTCTCGGTCAAGTGCGTGAGCGCGTCCGGCTCGGTCAGCGCCAGCGGCGCGGCAATGACCAGCACCTGCGCGCATTCCGGCAGCGCCCGCAGCGCGGCAAAGCGTCCCTCCTCCGCCAGCGCGATGCTCTCCGCGCCGGCCGGCGCATCTTCACGCCCGTCATGCACAAAAAAGCAGGCATCCACCGCGGCGGGCAGCAGCCCCTTGACCGCGTCTCCCGCTGTGCCGAACAGCACCGGGCGCGCGTAAGCGGAAACACCGTTTTGGTCAAACAGGCCGCCGATCAGGGCGGCAGTAATATTGCTCATTGCAGCAGTCCTTCCCATCCGTTCGCGGGGACAAGGCGCCCCCTGTTTTTCGGTTATAGATTCATTATACAACACCGTGCGCCAAATTGCATCAGCATTTTTGATAAATTTCGCGCGTTTCGCGCGGTGCTTTCGCCCTTGCATGACAAAAGAGCCGCCCGCTGGGGCGGACAGCCCTTCTCCCATCCCGCCGGGAACAGACGGCGCGCTATTGCCCCGCCCGCGCCAGCTCCTTGGCCTGCTTGCCGCTCAGATGCTCGATCTCCATCTCCAGCATACACAGCGGCGCCCAGTCCCGCTCGATCACGTCGCTTCGGTTTTGCGCGCTGTCATCCGGCGAAAACCGTATGGCGAGCGCCTCGATCGCCGCGCGCTTTTGCTGCGCATCCTCGATCACGCGCACCCGGCCAAAGGCGATCACGCTGCGGAAATAGGAGGTATACTCCTCCGGCACGATCTGATCCTGGTCGATCACGCAGAACGAAGCCTTGTCGCTGCGCGCGAGCGCATCCAGCTTATGGCCGCTCTTGGCGCAGTGAAAATACAGCCTGCCGCCGCTGTATACATAATTGAGCGGCACAGCATAGGGATAGCCTTCATCCCCCGACACGGCCAGCACACCGGACGTGCCGCGCGCCAAAATCTCCTCGCACGCCTCAGCCGGCAGCGCCTGCCGGCTTCTTCTCAGCTGACGAAACATCAGCCTCCTCCTCTCCTGCCGACGCCCACGGCGGGGCGGTCAATCGGCTTGCGGCATCTGCCGCAATATCTCGATCGGCCCGCAGCCCGCGCACTTCGCGCAGTCGTGCATACAGGCCATCGGGTCGTCCGGGTCATCCTCGCGCCCGATCGCCAGCAGCGCCGGGTCGCCCTGCTGCTCACCCACAAGGAACTTGGCAACGGCCTCCTCGGCCGCGCCCGTGCAGCCAGGCACGAGCAGCACGCCGATCAGCTCGAGCGCGTTGCGCACGGCAAGACCCAGCCCGCCGCAGATGAGCACGTCGATCTGCTCCATACTGACCGTTTTGACCATATCGGTCACGGCCGTGCCCGCCACCGGGGCGATGCGCTTGGCGGTCGGCGCGCCGCCCTCGGCCGTCACAATCAGAAAGCTGCGGCACGCACCCAGATTTTCCGCTATTTGCCCATTGTCATAGGCCACGCCGATGTTCATCGCAGCTCCTCAACCGCCGCCAGCGCGCCTGAGAGCGGCGCGGGCAGCTTAACGTCCTCGATCTTGCCCGCGTCCACCGCCGCGGCCAGCGCGGGGTCGATCGGCAGCTTTGCCAGCACGGGCAGCTCGTACTGCGCGGCGACCTCGTCCGCCTTGCTCTGCCCAAAAAGCGCGACCTGCTTGCCGCAGTCCGGGCATTCAAAGTAGCTGTAATTTTCCACGATGCCGACGACCGGCACATCCATCATCTTGGCCATCTTGACCGCCTTACCGACGATCATCGAGACCAGATCCTGCGGCGAGGTGACAACCAGAATGCCGTCCACCGGCAGGGACTGGAACACCGTCAGCGGCACGTCGCCCGTGCCGGGCGGCATGTCGATGAACAGGTAGTCCACATCGTCCCATACCACGTCCGCCCAGAACTGCTTGACAGTCTCCGCGATGATCGGCCCGCGGTAAATGACCGGGTCGTCCGGATTTTTGAGCACCAGATTGATCGAGATCATCTGCACACCGCCCTCGCTGCGCGCGGGCAGGATGCCCTCCTCGCAGCCCTCCAGCTGGTCATGCACGCCGAAGGCCTTAGGGATGGACGGGCCGGTGATATCGGCGTCCAGAATGCCGCAGGTGTAGCCCTTGCGGGTCAGACCGACGGCCATCATCGAGGTCAGCAGGCTTTTGCCCACGCCGCCCTTGCCGGATACGACGCCGATGACCTTCTTTATTTTTGCAGCGGGATTGGCAGCCACCTTCAGGCTCTTTTCGCTGCCGCAGCCGGCTGAGCACGAACTGCAATTATGCGAGCAACCCATATTAAAACAACTCCTTGCTATCTATAAGAAATATCCAAACACAAGGCGGCCGTGCCTGCCGCCCCCATCGGAGCGGCCAGCGCCGCCTTGGATTTCAGTATAGCGCATCTGCACGGCTTTCGCAAGAGCAATCGGCGGCGCATAGGCTGATTTACGGAGGTATCAATCATGACACTGAACAATTCTCAATTTTTTGCATCCATCATCACCAACCGCCGGCCCGACGCAGCCGCCGTGGTGCGCGGCGAGCGCGCCGAGGGAACGGTGTCCTTTTACCAAACGCAGCAGGGCGTGCTGATCACCGCGGCCATGCGCGGCCTGCCCGTTACACGCATGGCCTGCGCGCAGCCGATCTTCGCCCTACACATCCACGAGGGGCGCAGCTGCACAGGCAACGCCGCCGACCGCTTCGCCGGTGCGGGCGCGCACTACAACCCCGGCGGCTGCCAGCATCCATACCACGCGGGCGACCTGCCGCCGCTGTTCGCCACGCGGGCGGGCACGGCGTGGATGGCCGTGCTGACCGACCGCTTCCGCGTGCGCGACGTGCTCGGGCGCACGGTCATCCTGCACGAAAAGCTGGATGACTTCACCACCCAGCCGTCCGGCAACGCCAACGGCAAGATGGCCTGCGGGGTCATCACGCCGTCCGAGCAGTAAGCCGCCCGGTAAGGCCAATGCAAAGAGCCGTTGCCTCGTGGGGGAAACGAGACAACGGCTCTTTGCCGGTTACTACATAAAATTAGAAAGAAAGGGGTAAAAAAGAGAAATAAAAGATCGGTAGGCCGTCAGCCCGGGTTTGCGGCTTCCCTTGCTGACGTATTCCAGTATACCGCCCGGCCGCGGGCAATGTGTGAATAGACTTTTAACATGCTGTGAAGGTTTTGTTTCCCGCCGCCCCGCTTCTCCTACGCACACGACAAAGTAAAAAAACGCCCGTCTCTGTGGGGGAAACAGAGACGGACGCCCTTCCCCTCCTGCGGAGGGCAAAAAGGAGTTGAAAAAGAAAGAAAGGGGGAAAAAAGGTGTATCCAAACTGTGCTTTTAGAGGAGAGCGGTTCCTCCTTGGCGTTATCAGTATAGCGCATCGCAGCGCACAATATATGAACAACTTTTGAATAACTTATGAATCTTTTTTGACGAACTTCTTTGCCGTATGGGAAAAGACCCGCATTCCATGGGGGAAGGAAAGCAGGTCTTTTCCGTCGGTTCACAAGTAAAAAGGGTAAAAGAGAAATAAGAGATCGGTAGGCTGCCGGCGTGGGCTTGCGGCTTCCCTTGCCGACGCATTCAGTATACCGCGTGTCCGGCCGCGATGTGTGAACGATCTTTGAACAGCTTGTGAAAGAATTGTTTAGGCTGCGCCCCAAAGCCAGGTGTTCGCTTTACATCCCTTTTTTCTTCAGGCGGATATCCTCACCGACGAACTGCATCGCCTGAAACTCACCCCGCAAGCGCGAGGCAACGGCGGGCGAATACTTATCGGCCAGCGCTTCGGGCAGCAGGTTGGTGTTGACGATCATCGGGCGCTTTGCCATCAGGCGGATGTTGATGAGATTATACAGCGCAGACACCGTGAACGCCGTGCCCATCTCGGTGCCCATATCGTCGATGATGAGCAGGTCGGCGCGCTCGTAGCGCGCGATGCGTTCGGCCGCGGCCTCGCCGTCCCCGCTGCCGAACTTGATCGTCTCATACGAGGCGACGATGTTGATCGCCGTATCATATGCGACCGAAAAGCCGCGCCCCGACACCGTTTCCGCGATGCAGGCGGACAGAAAGGTCTTGCCCAGTCCGGTCGAGCCGTAAAACAGCAGATTGGGCGCGTCCGCCCCAAACCGCTTGGCGTATTCCTTGCACTCGAACAAATGGTCGGCCATCAGCTCGCGCGGCGAGTCCCCCAAGCGGGCGTCCCGCCGGTCAGGATAATAGTCCAGCCGGAATGCGTCGAAATTCTGGTCGCGCACCGGCAGCATGGCCGAAAGCTGCTCCTTGAGCAGCTTTGCATAGCGCGCCTTGACACAGCTGCACACCGCGCCGCCGTCGTAGCCGGTGTCCCCGCATTTCGCGCACAGCGGCCGGTCGGTCAGGTAGTCCTCCGGCAGGCCGAGTTGCCCGAGCAGCGCCGCGCGCTCGGCTTGCAGAGCCAGGTTTTGGTCGCGCAGCCGCTCGATCGCGGCGGTCGGGTCACCGCCCGACTCCATCGCCGCCTTGAGCACGGCGGCAGCGGTCGACGAAAGGCTGCGGTCGATCGCGCGGATGCGCGGTGCGCGCGCATACACATCGCGGCGGCGCGCCTCGAGCTGCTCGGCGTGGGCGGCGCGGTCGCGCTCGAGCGCGCGGCGGGCAGCGGCGAGCACCTTTTTATCATAGGCCATTGGCTTCGGCCTCCAATCTTCTGCGTCTTATCTCTTTGCGGTGGTTTTCCTGCCACTGCTGCTCCCACGCGGCGAGTGTGGCGGCGTCGGTCGGCTGCGCGGCCGTCTGTCCAACGGCCTTGGATACCCCCGCGCGGCTTTCCGGCTCAAGCGCGGTGATCTCACTCTCCGTATGTATACCCGCCTCGTCCCACCGGCGGAGAATGCCCAGCGTGTAATCAAGGCTTTTGTGCCCCTGCTGCCGCTCGGTGCGCCGCACGGCGAGCGCCACGGCCTCGGGCGGGAAGCCATGCGCCAGCGCAAAGCTGCACACGCGCTGCTCCTTGGGCGCGGGCTGTGCCGGGTCAGCCGCAAGCGCCTTGTAGATCGCCTCGCTCAGCGGCTTTTCGTTGGCGCGGCGCGTCAGGTATGCCTGCGCGTCCTGCGCGGACAGGATGCCCATATCCGCCCAACGGTTGGTCTCGCGCCGGATATCGGCCAGACGCACCGCGCCCTTTTCCTTTTTCAAAAAGGCCAGCAGCTCGATGATCGCACCCGCATCCAGCCCCAGATGGTCATAGGCGGTCAGCAGGCAGCGCAGCTGCCCTTCGGTCAGCGTGCGTCCCAGCGTCTCCTCGGCCGCTTGGCAGACCGCGGCAAAACAGTGGTCGTCCGTCCGCGCGCGGCGCAGCTCGTCTACCGTGTACTGCGGCGGCTGCGCGGGCTTGTCCGCCGCCGGGGGCGGCGCGGCGGGCGCGGTCAGGCCGTTTATCGTGAACAGCGCGCGTTCCATGCGCGCGGCCGAAAGCTGCAACGCGCGCGCGGCTTCGCGCTCATCCCGCACGCCGCCGTGGCGCAGGATATACAGATACAGCAACGCCGCGTCCCCGTCACCGACTGCGATCAGCTTGTCCAGCATATCGCAGTACGCGACGCGCAGCTCGCCCTCGGGCAGTCGGTTGAGAAGTGGCATGGCGTTACCGTCCTTTCTGCGTCGATGTCCGTTTATTATAGCATAACGAAAGCGAAAAAAAAAGAAGTCTCTCACCTGAAACAAAAACCATTGCAAACAAAGGGGCATTGTCTGCCAAAATACGGCAATCTTCTCTTGTATTCCCTGCGCGCCTGCTTTATAGTATAGATATCGCATTCACCGGCTGGCGCCGCCGGGCTGCCCTGCCGAAAAAAATCAGGAGGGAACGATACCGATGGAAAGAACCTATATCATGCTCAAGCCGGACGCCTTGCAGCGCGGCTTGGCCGGCGAGATCATCACCCGCATTGAGCGCAAGGGCTACCGCATCACGCAGATGAAAACGCTGCGGCTGGACGAACCGATCCTGCGTGAGCATTATGCGCATATCGTCGATATGCCCTTCTTCCCCGCGACCGTTGAATACATGACGAGCGGCCCAGTGGTCGCCATGGTCGTCGAGGGGGAGAATGTCATCGCGGGTATGCGCACGCTGATGGGCCCGACCAAGAACGAAAATGCCCTGCCCGGCACCATCCGCGGCGACCTCGCCTGCTCGACCACGTTCAACATCATCCACGGCTCGGACTCGCCCGAGAACGCGGAGATCGAGATACGGCGGTTTTTCGGCGCGGTGTGACCGCCTCCTTCGTGACGAAGCAATGGGTAAAAGGGCAAAATGTTAGTCTATTTTTTGTCAGTAGTTTGTGGGTTTAGTGTGGATTTTGATACTTTAAAAGAAATATCACCCAAACTATTTCATGAATAATTGACAAATATATAGACTTATTTTACTATGCAGTAAAGATACGCTATTACTGGCTTATCTTTGATGTACTCACCCATACTATATTCACCCACATCAAGAGAAGGAGTTGATCATCAATGAAGTTCAGAAAACGTGCTCTTTGTTCCATCCTTCTGGGTGCATTCATGGCTTGTAGTGCATTAGCCTTAACGGCAAATGTTACGGGAAAATGGATTACCGGCAGCACCACTGCTGCGCATCAAGCAGGTGTTACAGCCGACACTGCCCGGGACATGGGTAATCCTGCCGATGCAGGCAGGTATGTTGATAGGTACGAATTCCCCAGCAGCCGTATGAGCGATAAACAGAAAAAAGCGTCCGATGAATTAGCTAAAACGCTGGCTATTCGTGACGAAGCAATCATTGCATCCTTCGGCCTCGACTTAACCGATTTCCGCCGTATTCCTATCACCCAACTCGAGATGGTCGAACAATGCGAAACCGTCGTGCAGGATATTGTTATGGAGATCATCCCCATTTATGGGATACACGCAGGCGACTCTCGTGCGGTTGGTTTGCTGCGCGCAGATAATGCATTGCTGTACATCGCCAAGCGAGATGCTGCAGGGGTGAATCATCTGTATGCCTATGCACCTGATGATAATGACCGCTGGCACCTAATCGATGAGACCACGACACAGGCCGATGCTGCCGATATTGCTGCGGTCAAGCAGGCCAATGAAGCCTACCAAGCTGCTCTGGCAGAGGGATTCTAACTATCCGCAAACCACAACAAGAGCGTCAGGCACTCGCCTGACGCTCTTTTCTGCGCTTCTCTTACTTGACCGGCTTGCGCGCCTTTGTGTCCGCCGCGTTGACTGCCGCGGTCAAACAGACCGGTAGAGCCTGCTAGGCCGCGCCGCTGCCCAAGGACTGCTGACCGAAAAACACCGCGGCGCGCTTTGTCCTCTTACGCATGGCCGCTATCCCCCTTACCGTTGTCATTCCGTCTCCTGATGGCTCACAATGGGTCAACACCGCCCTGCAAGATGCAAACCCAGCGTCAGTATGTTATGGCCGTCCTCATACTTATAGTCTACGCTGTCCATCATCTTGCGCACCATGAAGATGCCCAGCCCGCCGATCTCCCGCCCCTCAGCGCAGGCGGTGACGTCCGGCTCCTTGGCCTCCAGCGGGTTGTAGGGTGTGCCGTCATCCCGGATGGTCAGCGTCAGCACGCCCTTTTCCTCAGCGCACCGCACATGGGCGCGCTTCGCGCCGCTGTAACGCACGATGTTGGAGTAAATCTCATCCATGGCGACCATAAGCCGGTTGACTGTCCTCAAGGGGAGTTCCAGCCTTTCCAGCTCCCCTTCCAGAAAGCCCAACACCCGGGCGGCAGACGCCTTCGTGGGTTCCACCGTCAGCACGGCTCCACTTTCCGGCGGTTCGGGCCGGACGCACGGCATGGTGGTTTCGCCATGCCGGTCGGACTCGCCCACAAAAGCGTCCGCATCCGCCTTGACTTTTTTGCAGAGTTCTCCCACAGTCAGCCGCCTCTTTTCATTCAGTCTCGCCAGCAGTCGCCCGGCTGGCCTCTGGGTCAGCGGGCTTCCATCCACATTCTCGTGAACAGTTATGGCCATCGTTCCTCTCACTGCATGACATTTTGAAGGTGTATGTACCCAGCATATCGGATAATTGCCTATCCGTCAATCGCAAGCTAAAAAGAACCGCCTATCCCCGGCCGCAAACGCCGTGGCGGTCTTATTCCTGCGCCATCAAGGCCACAATTTGCTCCACATCAGCGAGCAGCTGGCCGCGTACAATCTGCTGCACCTTCTCCACCAGCATCGGTGACGCTGCCCAGCTATATCGCAGGAACACGCAGAAGGTGAGCAGCATGAGCACCTTAGCCTTGGCAAGGAACTGCTCCCGCTGTTCCGGGGTTTTATCTTCCATGTATTTGTCCAGATACCGGGGGAAGAAGCGGTCCAGCATCTCCACCGGCATGCCCAGCATCTTTTCCCTGAGCTCCTTGCTCGTCATATACTGTCCCACAAAGAAGGAAGCGATGTCGTAAAGGGGATTGCCGCAGGAAATATCCGCCATATCAATGAGGATCAAGTCCTCACCGCCCTGAACCATTACATTGTTGGGATGGAAATCGCCGTGGATGACGGTATCCTTTTCCGGGATCGCGTCGTTAATGCGGTGGAGCTGCCGGATCTCCTCTTCCTCCAGATAGGGCTTTAGCGCGTCGATATACTGGCCGAACAGCTCGCGGGTGCTCTTAAGTGTGCCGGCCGGCACATGGGTGGTGTGGAGCGTCTTGAGCAGTTCGGCAAACCGGTCGGCGGTCTGCTCCAGCTTCTCCGGGTGCTTGCAGACGTAGCCCGCGACCGTGCGGGTGTCCACCAGCTCAAACACCAGCCCGTAATGACCCTCGCATTTTACAATGTCATAGGGGATGGCCGTGGGAACACCCATGACAAAGGCCTTGCGGGCGTAGCTCTGCTCCTCCTTGGCCTCCTCCAGACCACCGTCATGGAGAAAGAGCTTGACGATGGTATCCTCGTCCAGCCGCACCACCTTGCCCCGCGAGCCCTGCCCCAGCACCTCGCAGCCCTCCACGCTGACAGTGCGCATGGCACGAGAGACCTCCAGCAAATCTACAAAGCCGGTGATGTCCAGCACCTCATAGACCTCGCTGGAAACGTTGACCATCTTCAGCGCCCCCTCCATCTTGCGCAGCTTCAGTATCACCCGCAGACCGGAGGATGAGATATAGTTCAGCTTCTCCGCATCCAGCACCACCTCTCCCTCGGGGTACTCGCGGCGCAGAGCCATGACCCGCTCCTCCGCCTCGGGAGCGGTGACGGAATCAATATTGCCCTCTAAGGCGATGGTCAAAATATTGTTTGCAAAAGTGCCGTTGATGTTCATATTGCCGTTCCTTTCTAATTGAATGATGATAATATCGTCAGGCCTCCGTATACAGCTGCCTGAGTGTGGTCAAGTCGTCATCCGTCAGGCCAAGCTTGGTCTGCAGGTAGGCCACAGCACTTCCGTAATGCTCCTTCATATATGTCAGGGCATTGGTAATGTACCTCTCGCTGACTCCCCGCGTCCCCACCAGCATATCCTCCAGCAGCTTCTCGTCCTTGACCACAGGCTCCAGCCTGCTCCGTACGTCGGCCAGCTCCCCGGCAAAAAAGTCATTGGTCAGCATATAGTCCCGGATGATGGTCTTTTCGTCCACGTTCAGCGCGCTGAGCAGGAGCATCGCTCCTATGCCGGTGCGGTCCTTGCCGCTCGTGCAGTGCCACAGCACCGCGCCGCCCTCCCGGTTGTTCAGCAGAATGCGGAAAAATTCCCGGTAGCCGCTTTGGCCCTGCTCACTGTCCAAACACTCTGCATACATCCGGTCTGAGACCACCCCGGCCTCTATACAGGCCTTCAGCCGGGTAAGCTGATCCGTCTTGGGATCGGTCAGCACATCCCGAACCGGCGCGGCACGCCGCACCATCTGCTGCTCATCCATGATCTGCAGCCAATGCCTTTCCGCAGAGGGCAGCTCCGGTTCGAGGCTGGCGGCAACCTCCATGCTGCTTCTCATATCAATGACGTGCGCCACACGGTAAGTCTCTGCCAGCCGCTTCAGCTCCTCCGGCGCGGCGTTCCCCAACTGCGCGGTGCGCAGCAGCAAGCCGCGCTTGACCGCTGTACCGTCCCGGGTGCGATAGCCCCCCAGCTCTCTGGCGTTCTGAACACCTGTTATTTCTATCCTCTGGCTCTCTACTGTAACTGTATTGGTCTGTGCCACCATGATCGCCCCCTGTCATGCGCCGGGCAGCGGGGTGTGAGCCGCAAGCTTTACGGCTACAAAGCACTTATCCCGCGGATGATCCGGCGCGTCACCGAAGAAATCATAGAACGTGAAGTTGTAAATAAACCGCTCCGCGCCATAGACGCCGTAGCCGTCCTGATTGTGGTCGGTGGTGTCAAAGGGATCGGCCACGATGATAACATCGTCTCCCTCGTACTCCGTTCCCATGGTGTCATATCCAATGATGACCTGCCAGTGACCGCCCCAGTCATTCCAGCCCACAATAATGGGAATGCCCGCCTGAACACGCTCCCGGATGAAAGCCATGTTGACCGCATCCAGATCGTCCGCGTGGTCGTATGTCGTCTCCAGCTCAAAGCCGCCCACCGTCTCAAGCATATCAATGATCTGATCCATGCAGGTGCCGATATGCTGAGCAGCATGATCCTCGCGCAGCGCCGCCAGCGTTTCCTCGTTCCAATCGCCGCGGGCGTCGAAGTAGTTCAGCACCATTTCCACCGCGCTGACGCCGCAGGACCACCAACTGGTCTGCTGGATGGTCTGGAAATGCGGCAGAATGTACCGCGTGTCCGTCGACTGCGCGTTATAAAAGTCCATATCATAAAAATAAGGAGAATCCTCATGGTCCCCCTGCCGCTCCACAGCGCTGGCTCCGTAGTCGTCAAAGTTTGTACGGTAGTCCATTTTCATTTCATCAGAGTAGTTTCCCATTGGGGTGGAGACCGGAAATGCATATTTCCCGATGATAACGCCCGTGGCCAGCGCGGCGAGTGTCAGAACACCTGCGATAACTGCGCTCCTTGTATGTTTTGTTTTTTCCTGCTTGTTGTCCACTGTATTACCTCCCAAAAAGTTGTTCACCGGCTGTCCATCTGCTCTCCGTCAGCGCTTTCTGCTGCGGCGGTATGTTTGCCAGCCCCAGAGCGAGCGTATTCATTCTTGACCAGATTCTGTTTCAGCTCCTGGCTGCTAGCCGAGACTGCACTTGCAAGCGCCGCAGCGTGTGCATGCTCGTTTTTTCCTTTGCTGTGCATAACCACCCTCTCTTTTGTGCTTAAATGACAGCGGTAACCCACAGCCGCCTTCTTTTCCGGTTGTCTGCAAATACCCCTCCATCTGTCACCTCCATGATTCAGGATATGTATAAAAAAATTATAAAACACAGGCCGTCACAAATCTGTTACAAACCATCCATTTTTCCATAAAATAAAAAAATTTTTTTAATGTTAACTTTATACTCTGCTTAACACAACAGTGACACAGCGCCGGAAATCCGGCTCCACTTGATGCAAGGCCGCGTTTCTTGACAGACAAAAACGGGGCTTCTCCTTTGAGAAGTCCCGCTTTTGCAGCAAAATACGGGCAGCCCTATCGACAGGACTGCCCGTTTGTCATCATTCCGGCTCGTGCTCGCCGAGCAGGGTCAGCACGTCAATGGCCGTTCCATCCTGCTCCGCCTCGACATGGAGGTGCGTGCCGAGCGCAGCCTCGATCGGGATGCTGTCCGCGCACACGCCGATGGCCTCACCCGCGCTGACGGCTTGCCCGGCGGCGACGCGCACATCGGTCAGACCGCGGCAGGTGGTAGTCAGCGCGCCGTCATGCGCGATGGTAACGCAGGCGCCGTACAGGCCGTCCTCAAAAACGTCGGCCACCGTGCCGCTGCTCAGCGCAAGCACCGGCTCGCCCGGCTCGGCGGCAAAATCCGTTCCGGTGTGCACGCGCCAGTCGCCCAACGTGGGCTGGAACAGCAGCTCATCCCCGGAAAACGGCGTGATGACCGCGCCCGAGACCGGCCGCACATAGACCGGAGCGGAAACCGTTTCAGCAGGCGCGGGCGCGGCGGGCGCCTCTGCCGGCTGTGTCTCCTCGGCCGGGGCGGAGACCGGCTCGACGCCGGTCGGCTCATCAGCTTCGACCGGCTGGTCTGCGGACAGGTCGGGCAGTGCTTCGGCTGGGGTGATGACCGGCGTGGTTGGCGCCGGCTCGCTCTGCGCGGGCGTGCGCATACTCGACCACAGCACCCACGCGGATACCGCGATGATGAGGGCACACACGGTCAGGATGGTGTAAAAGCCGCGCGTCGACAGGACGGCGGTGTGCTTTCCATTATATTGTTTCATATCCCTTTACCTCCGTTTGGTCAAAGTATCGCCACGGAGGAAAGGATTTATACATGGCTGAGCACGGTATCTTGGTAGTAATGGCTCAAAATTTTATCATAGGCCGCGCCCTGCTCAGCCATGTATTTCGCGCCGTATTGGGACAGACCAACGCCGTGTCCATAGCCAATGGTATGAAAGGAGATGCGGTCGTCGTCGGTGGTGATTGTGAAGTTGGCCGAGTGCAGGCCGAACAGCTCGCGCACAGCCGTGCCCTCTACCGTCACCCCGCCGAGCTGCACGGTCAGCACGCTGCCCGCGTCCGAGCGCACCGAGGCTTTGAACCAGCCCTGCGGCGGCCCGGAAACATCGGCGGCGGGCAGCGCCGCGGCCAGCTTTTCGCGGAAGGCATCGGCAGTGAGCGTCACCGTACCCTCGTATTCGCTGCACGCCGAGCCGCCCGGGCTGACCACGCTTTGCAGATAGGGCACATCCTCGTCCCAAACATCGCGCGCGGCCTCGGTGCGTGGGCCGCTCGCGCAGTGGAACACGGCGGCGATGGGCGCGCCCTCATAGGTCAGGATCTGCCCCGCGGTATCCTGTACAGCCTGCCGGACGCGGGACAGGTCGCCGCCTGCCGCGGCGGCGGCAGCGGCATCACGGTAGGCTGCGCAATGGCGGTAATCATCACACAGGTCAGCCTCTGGATGGGCGGCAGGCCGGCCGCGCCCGAGCTTGTATACCGCGTAGGTGCGCGCCGCGACGGCCTGCGCGCGGATGGCCTCGACCGGAAACGAAGCGGCAATCTCGGCCGCAACCACACCTTCTACATAGGTCTCAAGCGGCAGCACGGTCGGTTTTCCGTCCAGCTCGACCGTGACGGTCGATGGGCCGCTCTGCGCCGAAGTGGTCTGCCCGCTCTCCTCCGGCGCAGCCTGCGGCACGGGAAAGAGCACGGGCGTGTCCGCCATATCGGCGCGCGACCAAACCGCGGGCAGCAGATAGAGCGCAAAAACCAGTCCCATTCCGATGAAAAACAACCTGCGCATAGCCTGACCCTCCTTGCCTATGCAGTATATGCAGGGCGCATATCCGGCAAGAACGACCAGATATAGTTTTCTCTTGACAAAGCCTGCAAGATGTTGTATTATAGGAAATATCAGGTATAGAACAAATGTTCGCTGCGACTGGAGAATGGATAACTCCGTTCGGGCGGGCATGGGTCTGACAATGGCAAGGAGGGACGGCATGACACTATATGAAATGTCCAGAGAATACCGGGCGAACACCGCGCTGCTCGAGCTGCGGCTCCGGCAGCTCCAGGCGGCGCAGCGGCGCGCGCGGCAGCCGGAGGTCAAATTCCGTCTGAAAAGGCGGATCGGCTGTCTGCGTATGTTGATCAACGAGAGCCGTAAAACAGCCTTTGCACTGGAGCATTATCACGAAAGGAGTGGACAGAGCGATGAAAACGCAGCCGCTGTCTGAAAAGCAGGCCGACCGTATGGCCTATGAGGGCTATCTTGCTTCCCTCGCCGGGGATACCAGCGCCTTTCGAGAGGCTTTCCGCACTTCGTTTTTCCGCGCGATGAACGAGCAGCTGACTGCGCGGCAGTACGAGATCCTGTGGCTGAGCGAGGTCGAGGGGCTGTCCGGCAAGGAGATCGCCTATAAGCTCGGCATCAGCCAGAGTGCGGTCTCACGCCACCGCAGCCGGGGCAAAAACCGCCTGCGCGTGCTGCTGGCCTACAATCTCGATCTGCGGCACGAGAAGTTCAGCTGACAGGCGGGCATACACACGGTGCGCCTTTTCTCAAAACAGCGAAAGCTGCTCGTATCCGCGCTGATAGCGGCGGGTGATATCGCGCATTTGATAAAAAACACCGGTCTCGTCGCAGGCGTCGGTAAAGGTGCTCCACAGGGCGCGGGCGTGCGGCACGCTGCATTCGTACCGCGTGCCGTAGCGCGCAATGTAGCGCTGCTTCAGGCCGGGAAAGGCGCGGTCGAGCGCCTGATAGAAGTAGGCGCGCTGGCGGTCGCGCATGGTCAGGCCTAGGGCGGGGTAAATGCACACCGTGCCGGTCTCCCGCACACGGTGGACAAGGGTGCGGACGCTGTCCGCGTCATCTGTGAGCCACGGCAGCACAGGCATGAGCAGCACGCAGGTGTGCAGCCCGGCATCGTGCAGGCGGGCGAGCGCATCCAGCCGCGCACTGGGCGGCGGTGCGTGCGGCTCAAGCGCGCGGGCAAGCGCGTCGTCCGTGGTCGTGATGGTCAGCTTGCACAGCACGGGCGCGCCGGCGCTCACCTCACGCAGCACGTCGATATCGCGGCAGATGAGGTCGCTCTTGGTGGCGATGGCCGCGCCGAAGCCGTAGGCCGCAAGCAGTTCGAGCGCGTGGCGCGTCAGCGCGGTCGAGCGCTCGAAAGAATTGTACGGGTCGCTCATCGCGCCGGTAGACACCACGCCGGTGCGCACCTTGCGACGTAAATCGTCCCGCACAATGCGCAGCGCGTCCTGCTTGGCGCGCACGGTATCAAAATCATCGTCGCAGTAGCAGGCCGAACGGCTGTCGCAATAGATGCAGCCGTGGCAGCAGCCGCGGTAAAGGTTCATATTATACCGCGCGCCAAACCAGCCCGCGCTGTTTTTCACAGGGGTGACGATGGTTTTCGCTGGGATGGTCTGCATGGCGCATCCTCCTTTGTCCGGTGAGACAAAAAACGGGCGGCACGCCCGAATAAAAAAAGAACGCGGCATCAGGCAATGCTATTGCACCGCCCCACCGCGTATCTTTAACGAATATCAGCTCGGCGCCGGGAGTCCCTCGCCGAATGAACAAATTATAGCACTTTGCTTTTCCACCGGACAAGATAAAAAGTTTACAAAATAAAATTCATAATTTATTCATAATTGGTCAATTCGACAAAACCGCACATTCGTGCGCCCGCATCGCCGCCGCCATGCAGCCAAAACACGGCCAAGGGGTGCGATGCAGACC
>NZ_JALFLA010000001.1 GCF_022775115.1 Agathobaculum sp. | reverse complement strand
ATCGTCTCATGCCCTGTCATCCAGATGTCCAGAGACGCGAGGCTTTGAGAAAAAGGAAAACCTGATATGATACCAGCGGCGGACCCGAACTTAACCGGGCCCGCCGTAATTTTGTAGGTGGGTGATTATTAAGCACTTACGTCTGCGGTGCTGTCCGGGGCGCTCCTCTGTCGGAACAGGTAAAGTGGTTGACAGCAAAGCGCAGTCCGACGGTTTTGCCTTTCCCGCTGCAGTGCGGCCAATCAATTGGCGGCACTGATCCACTCCAGCAATTCACGCACGTTCTTTTTGCCGAAGGACACCCGATCCTCACCCAGCACAAGGCAAGGCACACTCAGGACTTGATAGCGGTCCCGTAGGGCAGGGAAGTGGTTTAAGTCATACACCTGCGCGGTGACGAAGGGATTACACGCAGCGATGCGCTGCGCAGCGGTCACAAGCTCCGGGCACATGGTGCAGGAGAGGGAGACGAAGATCTTCATGTCAAGCGGATGCGCAAGGGCGTGGATATCGGCCTCGACCTGAGGCTCCAGACTCTGTCCGGGTCCTGCCGCATTGTATAGGCCAAGGACGAAAGAAGTGAACTCGTGTCCGCCGGGCACCCCGTGGAACGCAAGCCCCGTCCAGCTGCCGTCTGCGCGGCAGATCTGAACGCACGGGCGCTCGGCTTCCGGCATGTCATCCCCTGATTCCAGCGTCAGCTTGTCTGTGAGCGCACAAAGCGACTCCATATACTGCCGCAACTCATCGGAAACCGGGCGTGCGTCCAAGAAAAGCCGCAGCCGGAGGGGAGTCTCCATTTTTGAAAAGACGGTGTTCAGCTGCGCCAGCATATTGGTATCGAACAGTCCGCTTTGGTCGGAAGGCTGCTCCGCCGCAGAGACGGACACTTGGGAGACAGGCTTTTCGGGTGCAAGCCCGGTTTCCCGCTGCAGCGAAGCAGCGTATTTTTCCAGCTCGGTGGCGGCCAACGCACCGTCCCCTACAGCGGTCACGACCTGCCGCAACGCTTTGACGCAGACATCACCGGCGGCATACAGTCCATCGACAGAGGTTTTCATGGAGCGGTCGGTCACCACATAGCCCTGCTCGTCAATCTCTGCCAGCCCCCGGATCAGCTCGGTGGCAGGAGCGTAACCCGCAAAGACAAAGACGCCGATATTGTCGCCTTCCGCCGCACGGTACGCAGTTATTTCGCCAGTCGTGTTGTTTCGGTAGCGGATAGCGCGCAGTACGCTGTCACCGGTCACATCTACAACCTCTGTTGTGGTGACGACGGTGATTTTCGGATGATTGCGCGCGGATTCTGCCACCGCTTTGGCGCAGGTGAAATCCTCTTCCCGAATAAGGATGGTGACGTGCTTGGCGTACTTGGTAAGGAAAACGGCCTCCTCAGCGGCCGCAAAGCCTCCGCCAACGACAAAGACCTCCTTGCCGGTAAAAAATTCTCCATCGCAGGTAGCGCAGTAGGCTACGCCGCGGCCGCGAAATTCCGCCTCACCCTGAAAGCCGACTGTGCGGGGATGCGCGCCGGTAGCCAGCAGCACACCGAAGCATTTCAGCTCTCCGCGGTTTGTTCGCACGGTTTTTACCGTCTCATCCAATGCGAGCTGCTCGACCTCTGCCAGCATAAATTCAGCGCCAAAGCGCTCGGCTTGCTGGCGCATGGTTTCGGTCAGTGCGGCACCGCTGGCGCGCTCTACGCCGGGATAGTTGACGACCTCATGCGTGATGGTTATCTGGCCGCCGAAGCGCTCTTTTTCCACTATGATCACGCGGTATCTGGCGCGCGCCAGATACAGGGCGGCGGTCAAACCGGCCGGCCCGCCGCCAATGACTACAACATCATACAGATTTTCCATCTGTGTCGCTCCTTCCTAAGAGAAAACAGCGCCGGAACAGCTTGTCCGGCGCCGTTTGCGTGTGTTACAGCTGACCTACCAGATCCAAGCTGGGCTTCAGCGTCGCTGCGCCGGGCTGCCACTTAGCCGGGCATACCTCGTCACCATGCTCATAGACGAACTGGCAGGCCTGCAGCTTGCGGAACAGCTCATCCGCGTTGCGGCCTACATTGCCGGCATTGATCTCGTAGGAGACGATCTTTCCTTCGGGGTTGATAATGAAGCTGCCGCGCTCAGCCAATCCGGTCGCCTCGATCAGCACATCAAAATCCCTGGCGAGTGTGTGGGTGGGATCGGCCAGCATGGGATACTCGATCTTCTGAATGCGCTCGGACGCATCGTGCCATGCCTTGTGGACAAAGTGCGTGTCAGCGGAGACAGAGTAAATCTCGCAGCCAGCAGCCTTGAAATCGGCATACTTGTTGGCCAGATCCTCCAGCTCGGTCGGGCAGATAAAGGTGAAATCAGCGGGATAGAAGAAGAACACGCTCCACTTGCCCAGCACATCAGCCTTGCTGATGGTCTTAAAGGAATTGTTTACATAGGCCTGTGCAGAAAATTCTCCGATTTCTTTGTTGATCATAGACATGAAAATTACCTCCATCATTCATTTTATATTCCAGAGCCGGAAAACGGGCTCACGGATGCAAACACAAACGCAGCATCAAGGGATGGTCAGCACGGCAGCCGACGCACTGGCAAGAGGTTAGTGCAGACTTCCCTATGGATGCAGATAATAGTTAGCAATAACTAACTAAGACGCATTATAGCACCCTATATTTGTAAAGTCAATACGTATTTGTATTTTATCGCCAATCTTGTCGGCCTGTCTCAGAATGCAGAGTAAAAAAATAACAGTGATTTAGGGATTGACAAAAATAAGTGGTTAGTGTATCCTAACTTACGAAATGTGCAGTGCATCCACGTAAGTCCAATTTCGTGTTGATACTGCGCATTTCATTTTGGCAAAAGTTAGCATGCGCTAACTTATATAAAGGAGGATTACCAAGTGAAGGGACGATGGTTGACCGGGGTGCTGGCAGTTGTGCTCGTGATACTGGCTATCAGCTCGCTGTTTGTCGGCGTGATTGATATTACACCCGCATCGCTGCTGACTGGAGACATTGAGCATATGAAAATTTTTTTAGTCTCGCGTTTGCCGCGCCTGCTGGCCATCCTATGCACCGGTGTGGGCATGAGTGTAGCGGGCCTGATCATGCAGCAGCTTTGCACGAATAAGTTTGTTTCACCAACCACGGGCGCTACCATTTCGTCCGCGCAATTTGGCATTCTGCTGGCGCTTTTATTTATGCCGAACTCCACGCTTTGGAGCAGGACGATCTTTGCCTTTGCCACCGCGATTTTCGGCACATGGATTTTCGTCTGGTTTATTCAGAGGATGCGGTTTAAGGATGTGGTCATGGTGCCCTTGGTCGGTATCATGTTCGGCAATGTCATATCCGGCGCTACCAACTATCTGGCTTATCAATATGATATGACACAGGCGCTCTCATCATGGTTGACAGGACATTTCTCTATGGTGCTGAAAGGGCGGTATGAGATCGTTTACCTCACAGTGCCGCTAGTCATGCTGGCATTTCTGTTCGCTAACCATTTCAATATTGTAGGGATGGGCAAGGATTTTTCAAAAAATCTTGGTGTTCACTATAACTTGGTGCTGTTTGTCGGACTTACTATCGCGGCGATGATCACTGCGTCGGTGGTGGTCGTGGTTGGCTCTATCTCGTACATAGATCTGATCGTGCCCAATGCTGTGGCCATGTTCAAGGGGGATAAGATTCGGGGTACGCTGGTGGATACCGCGCTGTTCGGGACGATCTTCGTGCTGGTGTGCGATATGATCGGGCGCGTTGCCATTGCGCCGTATGAGCTGCCTATCGAGCTAATCGTCGGTATCATCGGCAGCATCCTCTTTATCGCGCTGCTGCTGTACCGCTTACAGCATGGCCGGAAGACGATCAAGCTGCCAAGCCCTACGGAGAAAAAGCCGACGCTGCAAGGGGAGGTGGGATAGTGAACCAAGCCGCATATCGCGCCAATGTGCGTAAACTTGTCCTTATGGCGGTGCTGACGCTACTTGCCATGCTGCTCTATATGCTGGTCAATGTCAATTTTGGCAACGAAAAGCTGTTTCTGTACGCGATGAAAATCCGTACACCAAAGCTCATCGCCATGCTGATCGCCGCGTTTGCCATCGGTTCGGCTTCTATCGTGTTTCAGTCCATCATCAATAACACGATTGTCACACCCTGTCTTTTGGGCATGGATGCCCTGTACACGCTGATTCACACGGCTGTTGTCTTTGTGGCAGGTGCGGGCAGTGTGTTGGCGGCCAATCCAAACGCAGCCTTTGCGGTAGACCTGGTGCTGATGGGAATGGCCGCAACGGTTATCTACAGCTATCTATTCAAAAAGACCAACCACAATGTTTTGTATGTTCTGCTCATTGGAACGGTATTGACCTCGTTTTTCGGCAGTATCCAGACGACGCTCACGCGGGTGATGGACCCGAACGAATATGACAGCCTGTTGGCGACCTTGGTGGCCAGCTTTAACAGTATCAATGCAGAGATCATCCTGTTCGCACTCGTTGTAATCGCTGCCGTGCTCTTTGTCCTGCGAAAGGAGCTGGCGCTGCTGGATGTCCTTACGCTGGGAAAGGCGCAGGCCATCAATCTTGGGGTGGACTATGACCGCTGCATCCGCCGGCTGCTTCTGGGCGTGACGCTGCTGATCGCCGTGGCGACCGCTATGGTGGGTCCGATCTCCTTTTTGGGGCTGATCATCGCAAACCTGTCCCGCCAGCTGCTCAAGACCTACCGGCATAGTCAGCTTATTTTAGGCGCTGTATTTTTTGGCATGGTCATTTTGGTAGGCGGTCAGCTCATTGTCGAGCAGGTATATTCCTATGTGATTCCGGTCAGCGTATTCATCACCGTTTTTGGCGGCATTTACTTCCTGTATCTGCTGCTGACAGAAAGGAGGCAGGCTTGACCTGTGTTTGTAAAAGAGCTTATTAAAAAATATGACGGCAAAACCGTGGTGGATTCGGTCAGCTTCGATTTGCCGAAAGGGGCGGTCATCTCGCTCATCGGCCCGAACGGCGCGGGAAAATCCACCGTCATGGGTATCATCTCCCGCCTGATTGCGAGGGACAGCGGCTGCGTGGATTTTGAGGGTGAGGACATCAGCAGCTGGAAAAGCAAGGAGCTGTCCAAGCGGCTTGCGATCCTGATGCAAAGCAATAATATTCAAATGAAGCTGACTGTCGAGGAGCTGGTGGCCTTCGGGCGCTTTCCATACTCCGGCGGGCGGCTGATGGCCGAGGACAAGGAGATCGTCGACCGCGCTATCTCCTATATGGAGTTGCAGGAATTCCGCATGCGGTTTATTGATGAATTGTCCGGCGGCCAGCGGCAGCGGGCATATATCGCCATGGTGATTGCGCAGGACACGGAGTATATCCTTTTGGATGAGCCAACGAACAATCTGGACATCTACCACGCGACCAATATGATGAAAATTGTTCGCCGCCTTTGTGATGAGCTGGGTAAGACGGTGGTTTTGGTGCTGCATGAGATCAACTACGCAGCCTTTTATTCCGATTACATCTGTGCATTCGTCGATGGCAAAATCGCCAAATTCGGCACGGTCAAGGAGGTGATGACCAAGGAAACGCTTGCGGAGATATATAAGGTGGATTTCGAGATCATGGAGATCGCAGGAAAGCCGCTGTCTATCTATTATTGAGGCTGTCAACCAATCAACACAAACAAAAGGAGAATCAAACTATGAAAAAAATTGTATCTCTGATGCTGGCACTAGCTATGGTGCTGTCCCTTGCCGCCTGCGGCGGCGGTGCATCTGACACGCCTGCCACTTCCGGTGGAGAGAATGCCGGCACGGCGGGCGTGGCGGTGCCGGAAAGTCTGACGATACGCGCGTTGAACGCCAACGGAGAGCAAGCCGAGCTGGAAGTGCCTTATGATGCGCAGAGGATCGCTGTGTTGGACTTGGCGGCGCTGGATATTCTGGACAAACTGGGACTGGGTGAGCGGGTGGTCGGCTCAGCCAGCACTACCTTAGACTATTTGCAGGGCTATGTCACCAATGACAGCATCGCTAATCTCGGCACGATCAAGGAAGCCGATCTGGAGGCTGTGATGGCCTGTGAGCCGGATGTGATCTTCATCGGTGGTCGGCTGAGCAAGTCCTATGATGCGCTCAGCGAGATCGCGCCGGTTGTCTTTTTGTCGACAGATATAGAGATTGGTCTTGTCGAGAGTGTTCGGCGCAATGCCTCCACGATCGCGTCGATGTTCGGGCTTGAAGGTGCGGTAGATGGCCTGATGGCAGACTTTGATGCCCGCATTGCCGCCCTCGCCGCATTTGCGGAGAGCAAGACTGCGATTGTAGGTATGTGCACCAGCGGCGGCTTCAATGTGCTGGGTAACGACGGGCGCTGCTCGCTCATCGGCCGGGAGGTCGGCTTTGAGAATATCGGTGTGGACGCGAATATCGACACCTCCACCCATGGCAACGAGGCTTCATTTGAATTCATCGTGGAAAAAGCGCCCGATTACGTATTCGTTATGGATCGAGACGCGGCTATCGGAACCGAAGGTGCACAACTGGCAAAAGAAATCGTAGAAAACGAACTGGTGATGGGAACGGCTGCGTACCAGAATGGTAATATCGTATATTTAGGGCATCCCGCGGCATGGTATACCGCCGAGGGTGGGATCACGGCACTCGACCTGATGCTGCAGGATTTGGAGAGCGCTCTGCTGAAGTAACAAAGTAGTATGCTGCTCGACGCGGGCTTGTGCTGAAAGTATATTCTGGAGTGCTATCGTAAAAGTAGAGTCCCGGTGCGCAAGGAAATAGTAGATAGGCCCGCACAGGAGAGATTGATATGACAAGAAGGTACAGTGCTGAGGAAGTGTAGAAGGCGATAAAGCTGGCGGTTGAGGTTGGTGGTGCGACTGCAGCCAGACAGTCTGGGAGCAATGAGAGCACCATAGCGAGTGGCGCAGCCGGCAGAAACACCTTACAGCTATGTGCCGGGTGCTTCGGGTGAGCGAACAGGGCTATTACCGCTTTCTTTGTTATTCGGACGCGAATAATCACGAATGGCTGAGATAGCCAGCGATGACGTTTGTCCCTTGTGCTTTCAGGCTAAGCTTTTCTTGATAACTCCACTTTGAACTTGTCGAACATCCGGCTGCGCATGATGGAAGCGGAGTGTTTTAACAAATAAGAGTGGCGGCAATCTGCCGCCACTCTTATTTGTTTCGCATTAGGTGGGGAATTTGGAGTGCATTACTTCAGCGCAAGCCAGTGTTCCGCACCGCTCTGCCTGCTGTGGTTATGTGCATTGGTAGCTTCCATGATGTCATAGTACGCCCAATGGCTGATGGACAAATCACTGAACTGACGCAGGCTATCCCTATGTTGGTTGATGTAGGTGATGTCGGCGCTGCGGCCTAACAGCCGGTTTGTGATAGCCGTCACTTCCGCGCGGGTGACCGTAGCATCGGGACGGAAGGTGCCGTCTGCATAGCCATTGATCCAGCCATACTGGATGGCTCTGATCACGTGACTGTAATACCATGCGCTTTCGGACACATCACTGAAAATGTTTTCGCCGCCGGTCTCCTGCTTGGCAAACCGCATGGCGATGGTGATAAACTGCGCGCGGGTGATTTTGTCATGTGGTCCGAAATTACCATTGCCATAGCCGGTAATGATCCCTTGGCTTGCCAGCGTATTGACTGCCTTGGCGTACCATGCATCGTCGGCCACATCGCTGAACTGCGTGGTGAGAGAGACATCCTGCTTCAGCAGCAGATTGTAGAACATCTGCGCGGCCTCAGCGCGGGTCATGTTTCGGTTGGGGGCGAACTGGTCGGCCGAATAACCGTTGAGATATTGTAGGTGGTCGCTGGTGTTGAGCCAAGCAGATACACCGGTGGTGTTCGGGTCGGCCGTGTTCGCTTGCCAGCCCGCGTATACTGTAATATTCCTCGTAAGCGTGACGACAGTGGCTTTCTCTGTCAGCGCCTGATCCAGATACCAGCCGGTGAAGCGGTAGCCTTCGCGCCTTGTCTCTTGACGCAGCGTGATCTGCGTACCGGCAGTCCCGCGAATGGGATCCACACCGCTGCCACCGTTGGTGTGGAAGGTGAGCGTGTAGTAGGTAATGTTGCTGCTGCCGCCGGCAGTCCACTGGGCGTAGATGGTGGTACTCTTCGTAAACACGGTGTCCAAGGTTACCTTTGTGCCGCCGCTGGCCGCGGTGAACCATCCGTCAAAGGTGTAGCCATCGCGCGCAGGTATGGGTAGGCTGGTCAGCTTACCGTCCACACCGACAGTAGCCGAGCGAGGGGTTACGCTGCCGCCGCCGGCATCAAAGGTGACAGTGGGAACTGCCACAGCTGTGATGATGATATCACCATTGACACCCGGGATGTTGATGCGTCCGGTAGCCGCGTCATAAACATTGTCAGTCACATCGACGTTATTCATTCTGACTGTCACATACTGTAATACATATCCGGGGGCTGCGCTGAGCTGGTTGGTATAGCTGCCACCGCCGTTGACGGTCTGGCGTGTGTGTTCAGCAGTGGTGTTGGTCAGCCTCAGATACACGTCATACGCATCGGCTGTCCAAACGGCGTACAAGGGTACGACAGCGCCGTGGGTTAGGATCAGCCCGTCCGCCGTCGCGCCGTTTGATTTGACGACGGCACCGGCAGGAGAGACAGCCCAGCCGCGGAAGCTGCGGTTGCCATAGGGATCGGTGTAGGTGAATTGGTTGGGGGGCAAGGTGCTCGTGGTGTTGTAGGCCACGTCAGTCATGCTTGCCATGCGGCCCTGTCCACCGTTGGGTTCAAACTGGATGGTGCCAGTATACGGCTTCCAAACGCCGGTGAAGGTGACGACCACGTCCGCGACATTGCGGAACTGCTCGGTCTGGAGCACGCCGCCGGCTATGTCAATGGTGTAGCCGCCGCCTGTGTAGGTTCTGCCGCCGTCGGCAGAGGTCAGCGGGATATTCGTCTGTCCCACCGACAAGGTCGGTGTCCAGCCACCAAAGAAGTGGAAGTCCACATCCTGCAAAATACGCACGATGTAGTGCGTGTCGCCAACAGGAACGACCGCATTGCTGATAGTGGGTACACCGGCCGGAAGCTGGTTGCCGCTGGTATCATACCGGTATTGTACGGTGACCTTGGGTATCAGCGTCTCGTTGATTGACCACTTGCCGATCAGGCGCAGGGATGCAGCGGGCATGGTGAGGCCGCTGCCCGGGGTAACCTTTGTGTCATTATCGGAGCGATACCAGCCGTCAAAGGTATAATAGGGGTAAACGCTGACCGGTGTGTTGGCAGAGGTTACAGGATCATTCTCGGCGTATATGCCGCCCTGCGGCACGCTTACATCCGGCGGCACATCGCCCTCGTACTGATAGCGCAGCATATATTGATCGGCCGCAGTGGGCGGCGTCGGGGTACCGGTTTGCTTATGCCACAGACGCAGCACGTTGGAGGACGCGGATGCGGCTGCGTCCTGCGCATAGGCGATGCTGTCCCAATACATATAGCCGTCAGGGTTATACGCGCCGACGCTTTGGTTGACGCATTTGAGCGTGATCTCGATCTGGTTGCCGGTGTACAGCCCCGCCAAAGTGCCGCGCAGGACAAATTGGCTGCCTTCGATGCTCAGATACGGTGCGGTGACTACATGCCCGCCCAGATAGCCGGTGACAGTACCATCGGTGTACTCTGCCGCGCTGACGGAAATGGTCGTTTGATCGGCTTGGGCAGGGTCGGTGATAGCATTGCCGGACGCATTGACCGGTTTGATTTGCTCCGGCAGGGGATAGTACAACTGAATGGCGCCACTCTGCACGCCCGTGTCACCCACATACTTGACTCGTATCCGATAAGTGAAGGTGGAGTTGGGCGGGGTTTCTGTGTCATGAACGCTGATACCGGCATCGGCAGAACCGCTGTTCATGAGCAGGCTCAGTGCAGGCAGTGCTATCGTATCGGCAGACGCATCAGATGACGCTGTGTCATCAGAAACAGGAGGCTGCGGGACGGCGGGCACATCCTCGGCAGAGGACGGCGGGACAGCGGGCATATCCTCTGTCTCAGGCGTATCTTCGGCAGGGAACGGCGGGATGGTGGGCACATCCTCTGCCTCAGGCGCATCCTCAGCAGGGGACGGCGGGACGGCAGGTACATCCTCGTCAGGAGATGGTGTGGCGGTGGGCACATCGTCGACAGCGGGCGCGGCTTCCACAATGGGAGCGTTCTGCCCGGTAGGAGGCGCCGCCGGGGCGGAGAACAGGGAGATGGTTGCGGCCGCGCCGACACCGGACGCAGTGCCGGGAAACAGCGCCGCGATCTTCGCCATGATCGCCTGCGAACTGGTATCGCTGCCGGTATTCAGTGTGGCAGCAGACGGCACGGCGCCAGTATAGCTGCCAAACATCTCTGTTGCATTAAATTGGTCTTCTGCGGCTCGCAGGCCGGACCATGACAGGTCGATCTGCTGCAAAGCAGTACACCATAAGAACATACGCTGCGTATCGGTCAGGTTGGGCAGAACCCAGCCGCCCAGATTCGCCTGTTGCAATGCCTGACAGTGGTCAAACATATACTGCATCGTGGAGAGGCTGTCAAATCGCGCCTGCCCAGTAGCAGGCAGCTCGAAGGGCGTCTGGGTCAGCTTTTCGCAATATGCAAACATACGGATCATTTTGGTGGCGGCGTTGTTTTCCCCCAGCTTCAGCTTGCCGTTGATGGTCTCCAACGCTTTGCAGTTTGAAAAGGCATAGTCCAGCCGGGTCGACTGAGAGATATCAAACTGATTCCCGAGATTGAGGGTGCGCAGCGCAGTGCAGTCTTCGAACATCGAGTTCATCTGTGTTACCTTAGAGGTGTCAAAGTTGCTGATGTCCAAGTCGGTCAGGCTTTTGCAGCTACTGAACATAGAGTCCATTCGTGTCACCTTGGAGGTGTCAAAGTTGCTGACGTTCAAGGTAGTCAGGCTGGAGCAGCTACGGAACATATAGTGCATCTTTGTCACCTGAGAGGTGTCAAAGCTGCTGACGTTCAAAGCGGTCAGGCCGGAGCAGTTATAGAACATAAACTCCATCGTTGTCACCTGAGAGGTGACAAAGTGGCTGAGATCCAGTGTGGTTAGTTTTTTGCAGCTATGGAACATATAGCTCATGTTTGTCACCTGAGCGGTGTCAAAGTTGTTGACGTTCAAAGCGGTCAGGCCGGAGCAGTCATAGAACATATACCCCATCGTTGTCACCTTGGAAGGGACAAAGCTGCTGAGATCCAGTGTGGTCAGGCTTTTGCAGCTATTGAACATCGAGCTCATGTCTGTTACCTGAGCGGTATCAAAACTGCTGACATTCAAGGTGGTCAGGCCGGAGCAGCCGGAGAACATCGAGCCCATGTTTGTCACCTTAGCAGTGTCAAAGCTTTGCAGATCCAGCTCAGACAGACTGGCACAGTCACTAAACATAAGATACATATTATCCACTTTGGAGGTGTTCCAGTGGCTGACATCCAGTGTGGTCAGGCCCTTGCAGCCATTGAACAGACCGGCCATCGTGGTCACTTGGGAGGTGTTCCAGCCGCTCACATCCAGTGTGGTCAGGTTTTTGCAGCCATAGAACACCGTGTGCATGTTTGTCACTTTGGAGGTATCCCAGCCGCTGACATCCAATGTGCTCAGATTGGTGCATTTATAGAACATATTGCTCATGTCTCGCACACTGGCAGTGCTGAACTGGCCGCCAAGCTTCAGGCTTTTCAGATTTTCACAGCGCTTAAACCATTCGGACATATTGACGACCGCAGAGGTGTCCAGCTGGGAAAGATCCATGGACTCCACATACATATAAGGTGAGCTGACGCCTCCAATGTTGGATGCAGAGCCGCGAAACAGCTTGGAGGTAGCCGCCGCCGCCTTTACGCCGCCGGGGCCTGAGACATACATATCATAGGTATTGGGGTCGGTGCGGGGGACAAGATAGGCCACCACATGGTCGGTGCTCTGCGCGCCCACATGGCGGGCGTACACGGCGTTGGGTACGCCGGACAGGCTGACGCGATTGGGGTCGTTGGGGTCGCTGATGAGGCTGTACACCGGATCCGCGTCGATAAACGAAATTGTTTTGACGCTTTCCAAGCCGACCGCGTGCCCATTCACCTGCGCGGATGAGAAGTCCAGCAGGGTGCTGGCATTGGCGTGCATGTTATTGCCTGCGGGCGGGGCAGGCGTCAGGTTGTTCAGCTCCAGCTCAACCTCCACATGTCCCCAAGCGGGCTTGAGCGTCATATTCCCCTCCGGCATACGGATAACCTCGCCGACATTGTAATGGGTCGACAGATTGACGCCGCTGTCCACGTTCCAGCCGCCAAAGGAGCTGCCGGTGCTGCTCAAATCGTCGCCGTTGGGAATAACCACAAACTCGTCCGTTATTTTTTGAATGGAGGATGGGGCCGTGCCCGTACCGCCCGCGTCAAAGGCAATGGTAAATTGCCTGCGGTCAAGCTGGACGGGCGGCAGGTGCAGCAGCAAGCCGTAGATGAGATTTTGGTCAAACAGGCCGGTGTGCATACCGCCGTTGCTGTGGTCTGCGGGGGCGTTGATGCTGGTGGCGGCGATGACGGTCTGCTGTGCGTAAACAGAGGTGTCCAGCTCGACTGTCAGCACAAAGCTAATATCCGCCGAGCGGCAGAGCTGTCCCAAATGCACATCAACGCTCTTCTTATCCGCGCCAAGTGTGGCGGATAGGCTGACGGCGGTCGAGCTGGACTCGTAGCGAACATCTGTAATCTGCTTGACAAGGGTCTGGCTGCCATCCAGCGCCAGTGAGAAGCGGATATCGTGGTAGTGGTCGTGCACCAACTGCTCCAGCATCTCGGCCATGCCGCTGCGGAATAGCACAGCACTGCTGTCCGCGTGCGCGGCGCGGATTGTACCCTCCTTATGGGCTTGGGTGTGCTCTGTGGCGTATCGGGTCAGCAGCTCGCTCGGCGTGTCTGCCAGCTGCCATGTGACCAGCGCATCCTCGGGGTCCAGCGCCGCGGTCAGCGCCTGTAGCTGCGGCTCAATTACATCTGGGCTTTCGGTGAGCTTGCTGCCTGCCACCCAGAATACCACGGTGGGGTCATCGTTTGTGATGCCTTGCACCGCTTGAACAGCAGCTTGCAGCGCCACGCTCTCCCGCGCCACACCTTGTCCAATGACAAAGCCGGTTGGGTTGAGCATACTCGTCACCGATTTTGAGGCGGAAGAGCTGTTTTGCATGACGTTATTCTGATAATAGATGATGCGGGTGCTGGAAGCCGCGCCATAGTCATAGATATAGCTTGCGCCGACATCCAGTATCATGCGCTGAAAGGACAGGGCGGAATCCGCGCCTGTGACCGAGGCGTCTACCAGAAAGATCAGGTTGTAGGGGGTGGCCGCGATACCCTCCTTGCGATAGATGATCTGCGCGGTAGAGCGATCTGTCGTGGGATATTCCACGCTGACCGTTGCGGGTGCTTCGTAGATGCCGGTCGCCGGATCGGCACGTCCTGTGCCTGCTGCCAGCGCGGCTGTGGGGAGCATACCCAGCAGAAGCGCCGCGCAGAGAAGCCATGACAGCAGACGGTTCTTGATGGTTGTTTTTCTCATTTTTTTCTTTCGTTCCTCTTTCCATCCGGTTGCTTGATACCGTTCTTTAATCGTTCCTTCAATCCTTTTTTGCCAATAGCGGGTATCTGCGGCTTGCTTGGCAGCGCGCAGACGTGGACGTTGCTTTCTCTATCCCTCCTTCTTAATTAAGGTCTTATATTCCGGACCGAAACACAATACATTCCCGGTCGAGAAATCGCTTTCCGAAGAAATGCTCCTATGGACAAAATCAATATTTTGTCTCAAAGTTTACCGCCCGGTAATGCAGATAGTGTATCGTAGCAAGCATATTCTACCACTCTACCCACATCATTTCAAGGATATTTTTTCATCTGAGAAAACAACAAATAGACCGTACAAAACTGTTTTTTTGGACGGTCTGCTTTGTGTGCCATAGCATCTGAATCTGCGCCGCTGTGCGCAGATTTTTTTGCGTTCTTTTTGCCGTTATGCTCTTTTTGCTATCCGCAGCGGGAAATATGTCGGGACAAAATATTGATTTTGTTCCGTCGGAGTGCTACAATGTAAAAAATGCAAGCTATATACTCGCCCATTGGAGGGAGCTTTACGGCAAAATATTGATTTTGCCTATGGCCTAACTGACAAGCCCCAAGCGATCGAGTTGCCTTGCGTGCTCGGTGCCGGTAGTCAAAAGGTAGATGCGGGTGGTGTCAATGCTGCTGTGGCCGAGTACGTCGGCCAGCTTGGCCACATCCTTGCAGGCCTTATAGAAGGTCTGGGCAAACAGGTGGCGGAGGTTGTGTGGGAATACTTTCGAAGGCGCTACCCCCGCCTTGTGGCACAGTGCTTTCATTTCAGCCCAAATCTGCTTGCGGGATAATTCCGTTCCGTTTCTGGTAAGAAAAACCTTGCCGGAAACGATTTTTTGTTTTTTGGCGTATTTCAGCAGCTTGCGGCACAGCTTGTTGGGGAGAAGGATGGAACGAATCTTGCCCTTGAGAGAGATGGTCGCCCGACCCATCTGCAGCGCTTCCACCGTGATATATTTCGCTTCGGAGACCCGAATGCCGGTGGCGCAAATGGTCTCCATCAGCAGGAACAGGCGGTCGCGGCCAAGCGTATGAGCAGTGTGCAGCAGGCGGTCGTATTCCACTCGTGTCAATTCCTTCGAGCGCTCTCGAAACAGCTGGCGCTGGAGCTTCAGAGCCTTGATGCGGCAGTCTGTCCAGCCGTGGAAATGGAACAAGGCATTGACCGATGCCAGCATGGAGTTAACTGTCCTCGGCATATGGCTGGACAGAAGCTGTTCTCTCCAAAGCAAGGCAAGCTCTTTGGTCACTGGCCTGCCGTCCAGCCACGCAGCAAAGGTGCGTACATCCCGCAGATATTTTTCAACCGTGCCGGGGGCGCGCTCCTCACTTTGCAGGTGGCGGGTGAAAGCGGTTATTTGCTCCCGTGTGATCTGACGTGTTGATGCCATAGTGCATTCCTCCGTTTTGTGGTTATTGAGGTAACACCGCATCATTCGGCAAGAGCACAAAATGGCCGCCATACGCTGAAGGCAAAGCTGTGCGGTGCTTCCTAATATACTATTTTACCTAAACAGAGGAATGTCATACAGAAAACGGGCAAAGCGGCATGGCTGCGGCAAAAATTCATGCTGATAAAGGTAAGGCGGCACAGGTGTCAAAGTCGCAGTTTGCCGTGTGCTAAAGCGCTCTGTTCTGACAGAGGGGAGCTTCTTATGGTAGTTGCTCCGCCGCTACTGCAGTGCTGCGGACATATCTCCCGGGTATACTTGCAAATGCCTCTATCCTATGATAAACTATAAAAGAGATTGGCTTTTTTGGAGGGGATTGGGTGGATAAACAGGTGTTTGTCATCAACGGCAGCGGTGGTGTCGGCAAGGACACGGTCTGCGAGATGGCTGCGCGCTTCTGGAAGGTGCAGAATGTGTCGTCCATCACCCCGATCCTTGACGTGGCGCGCGCGGCCGGATGGGATGGCTGTAAAACGCCGCAAGCACGCCGCTTTCTCTCCCAGCTAAAGGAGGCGTGCACAGCTTTTAATGATCTGCCGTTTCGCTACTGTATCAAGCAATACGAGCGGTTTTTGAGGAACGATTTGGCATTGCTGTTCGTCCATATTAGAGAGCCGGAGGAAATCGACCGCTTCCGTGCGGCCGTCGGCGCAGGGTGCAAGGCCGTACTCGTCCGCCGTCCCGCACTTGAGGGCGCGCGCGGAGCTCTCGGCAACCGCTCGGATGACGGTGTAGCGCAGTATGTGTATGACGGCGTTTTCGACAACGACGGCACCTTGGACGAGCTGCCGGAAAAGGTTCGTCTGTTCTTTACCGGCCTTATTTCTCAGTAGTGGGTACAAGCCGCGGTTTTCGCGCGCTTTACAGCAATAAACGGATAGAGGAAAGGATCAGCAGTTATGCATGAAGACAACAAGCAGCAGGAAAAGAAAAACGACGCATATATTGCTAAGACAGACCCGGAGGTGTCCGTCACTACAGAAGTGATAGCTGAGGATACCGCCGGTATGCCCAAGCGAAACCGCTATGCGGACAAGATGAACCGGAAAAAGGGGCGGCTCAGCAAGGGGCTGCGCACAGGCATCGGCGCGGCGATTCTCATTTTGCTGATTGCGTTCGGTATTTTTCTGGTGATGAAAACGCGTAGTGTGGGTGCACAGGCAGATGAAGCTATGACTGCGGTTGCCACGCGCGGTATGTTGGAGACTTACATAGAGGGCAACGGTGTCACCGCCGCCAAAAAACGGGAGGAGCTTGGCAAGGAGCTGAAGGGCAAGGTCAGCGAGATACTCGTTTCCGTGGGCGACGAGGTCAAGGCTGGTGATGCGCTGCTCGTTGTCAATCCGACCGAAACGCGCGAGGAGCTGAAAAGCGCTGAAAACGAGTTGGTGAATGTGCAGCGCGGTGTGTCCGACGCGCAGGCTGAGGTTGCCCGCGCGCAGACGCAGGTAAACGCGGCGCAGAAACGCCTCAATAAGCTGACCATTACCGCGCCCTTCACCGGCAAATTAATACCGGCGACCGATGCGGACGGCAAAGCACCCGTCTACCGGGTCGGTCAGCAGCTAAGCGAGGGCACGGTCATCGGTTATATGGTGGATGAGAGCAAGATGATGCTGTCGCTGTATTTCAGCGCGGCCTATTCCGGACAGATACAGTCCGGTCAAAAAGTGACCGTGTCTGTTCCCTCAGCCATGAGCACAGTGTCCGGCGTGGTGTCCTCGATCGAATCGGCGCAGCGCATCTCAAACGAGGGTGTCAAGCTGTTCCGGGTCAATCTTTCGCTTGAAAATCCCGGCACGCTGACCAAGGGGATGATTGCAACCGCGACGATCGTGACGGAAGCGGGAGAGCTGTATCCGGCGGAGTCCGGCACGCTGGAGTATGCCCGCGAGGAGACAGTCACTGTACAGACCGGCGGCGAGATCGCCGCGCTCAACGGTATCGACTATTACAGCTATACAGGCGGCGCGACCATTATGCAGTTGACGAGCGATGCCGCGCAGGATGAGCTGAAAAACGCGCAGAGCAGTGTAATCACCGCGCAGAACGGAGTTGTGAACGCGCAAAAGCTGGTGCAGTCCAAGCAGGAGCGCATCGCCGAGCTGAAAAAGCTGATCGCCAATGCCACGGTCAAATCTCCGATTGATGGCGTGGTCGTCAGCCTGAGTGTCGTTGAGGAGCAGGTGGTCAGCGGCACGCAGGCGCTGGTCGTCGTGGCCGATCTGAACGATATCATCGTCAACGCCAATATCACAGCGACTGACGTTTCCGCAGTCACTGCCGGCCAACCGGCCACGATGACGATGTATACCAGCGATGGCGAACTGATGATGACAGGCATGGTCGATTCGGTCGCGCTCGAGCCTTCGCAGGATTCCAGCGGCGGGCAGGGCAGTATGCCGACCTTCCCGGCGGTTATCTCTATCGACCCGGTCGAGGGCCGGTCGGTTGCGATTGGCCAAGGCGTGGACTACCGCATCACGACCGCCTCGTCGATGGACTGCCTGATCGTACCCTCGTCGGCGGTCGTCAATACGGAGGATGGCACGGCGGTCTTTGCAAAGCCTGCCGAGGGTCAGTCCTTCGACAATGCGTTGCCGCTCCCAGAAGGTACCGAGGGTGTACCGCCTGATTTTGTTCTGGTGCCGGTCGAGGTGGGTATTTCCGACGCCAGCAATACCGAGATACTTTCGGGTATTTCGGATGGCGACATAGTATTCCTTGCCCTTGGCGATCTGTATGGCGATATGGGCATGGGCGACATGTCGATGACCGCCGCCGTTGGCTAAGGAGGGCGCAATGTTCTGGAAAAGAAAGCACGTGCCGCCACGCCCGGTCTCCGGTGAATCGGAGGGGCCAAATGATGATCTGCTGATCGATGTACGCCGCATGAGTAAGATATATCATGAGGGTAAGGAGAACGAGGTGCGCGCTCTCGACGATATTTCGTTGACCGTGCCGTGGGGCGAGTTTCTCTGCATCCTCGGGCAATCCGGCTCGGGCAAATCTACGCTGATGAACATTCTCGGCTGCTTGGATATCCCGACCTATGGCACTTATTTTCTCAATGGGCAGGCGGTCAGCGACCTCAAGCCTTCTGTACTTTCGGGCATCCGCAACCGCGAGATCGGCTTTATCTTTCAGGGCTTCAATCTGATTCCGGCGCTGACTGCGCTGGAAAACGTCGAATTGCCGCTGATCTACCGAGGCCTCGGCAGAGAGGAGCGCCGCGCGCTGGCTGTGGACGCGCTGACATCAGTCGGGCTTGCAAACCGTATCGACCACCGTCCGGGCGAGATGTCCGGCGGACAGCAGCAGCGCGTTGCAATCGCACGCGCAGTCGCGGCCAAGCCGCCGATCATCATGGCGGACGAGCCGACCGGCAACCTTGATTCCGCTTCCGGCCGTGATATCATGGGACAGCTCTCGCAGCTCAATGAGCAAGGTACGTCAATTATTTTGATCACGCATGATAACCATCTGGCACAGATGGCAAAGCGTATCGTAACCATTCAGGACGGGCATATCATCTCCGATGAGCCGGGGAAGGGAGGGATCGGCGTATGAACTGGGGACAGACGATGCGCATGGCCTTCAAATCGGTCATGAACAATAAGGTGCGCTCGGTCCTGACCATGCTGGGCATCATCATCGGCGTGGCTTCGGTCATTGCGATCGTGGCATTCGTGCAGGGAGCCAGCACGCTCCAGCGTCTGCAATACGAGGCGATGGGCACAAATCAGATACAGATTTACGGCTGGGGGCCACGCTCGGCGGACTGGAAGGCGCTCGAAACCTATATAGACACCGAAATGAAAGATGAAATCAAGGCATGGTCGCCGCAGGGGCAATACTGGGACTGGCAGAATAAGGGCATCAAATACCGCTCCAAAACGCTCGAGATGAACAACACGCAGATCTATTTCGGCAATCAGGATTACGGCGCCTGTACTAACAATGTCATCACGGCCGGGCGCGACCTGTCCGAAGCCGACTGTCGCAACGCTGCCAAGGTCTGTGTGATCGGAGAGACCGTGCGCAAGGCGTTTTTCGGCGCAATGAGTCCGCTCGGCCAGAGTATTCGCATTGGCGGAACGAGCTTTAAGGTCATCGGCGTGTATAAAGGCAAATTCGGCGGTAAGCTCAACTCACAGGATCAGATGATCGTGCTGCCGTATACCTTGCAGCAGCGTATGATGGGCGACCCCGGGCAGAACCGTCAATACTACGCACAGGCTGCCAGTAAGGATGCAATCGAACCGGCTATTGAGAAGATCAGGAAGTTCATGTCCGCCCGTTATGATTCGTCGAACGGCAATTTTGAGGTCTACTCGAATGCTCAGTGGCAGGAGCAGGCGGAGGCCTCCAGCAATATGCTGGCGCTCCTCGGCGGCGGTATCGCCGGCATTTCGCTGTTGGTCGGTGGTATCGGCATCATGAATATCATGCTGGTGTCGGTCACCGAGCGCACGCGCGAGATCGGCATCCGCATGGCAATCGGCGCGCGCAAGCGCGATATCATCAGCCAATTTTTGGTAGAAGCGGCGGTAGTGTCCTGCTGCGGCGGTATGCTTGGCATCATACTAGGGTGCTTTGCCGCGACGATACTCGGCAATTTGCTCCTGCTGCAGCAAGCGCAGGGAGGCGGCTGGATGCCGGTGATCGAAAATTTCACCGTTTTGCCCTCGTTTGGGTTGGTTGCGGGGGCTTTCCTGTTTTCCGCGCTGCTCGGCATCATTTTTGGCCTGTATCCTGCCAATAAGGCTTCTAATTTGCAGCCGGTCGATGCGCTGCGCACGCAATAAAAGAAGGAGAGAGAACCAATGAACAAAAGGATCATCAGCCTTTGTCTGGCGATGCTGCTCATGCTGGCATCGGCGTCTGCTGCATTTTCCGATATTGCTGACAGCAAGCTGTCTCAGACCGCATCCGTGCTGGACGCGCTTGGTATCATGCAGGGTGTGGGTGGCAGTCGGTTTGATCCGGGCAGCGCGCTTACCCGGGCGCAGTTTTGCAAGCTTGCCGTCACAGCGATGGGCTTTACCGACGTGAGTGCATATGGCAGCTATACGATCTTCCCCGATGTGAAAAACGGCCACTGGGCAGCGCAATATATCAACGCTGCCGTGCGCCATCCCGACCTGAAAAAGCAGTCTATCATCCGCGGCTACGCGGACGGCACCTTTGGGCCGGATAAAACGGTCAGCTTTGGTGAGGCCTGCACGATGCTGCTTCGTATGCTTGGCTATACAGAAGAGGATATCGGCCCGTTCTGGCCGGCGGATTACATTGCCCGCGCGCAGTTGGTCGGCATTACCGAGGGCGTTTCCATCACCAATCCGCTGGGGGGAATAAACCGCGGCGACGCGGCAACCATGCTGCTCAATACGCTTGGTGCGTCGATGAAGGGCAGCGAGAGTACGTTGATCGACAAGACTGCATCCTCAACCGTGAAAAACTGTATTCTGCTTGCCACGAGCGAGACTGATGCGACACTTGCCGCCAACGAGGCGCTGTTTTTTGAGAATGGCGCAGTGGCTGCAAGTCCGCGCAAGACCGCCGGTACACTGGACAAGAGCCTGATCGGCGTGCACGGCACGGTAGTGATCGGAAAGGGAAGTGAAAAGGTTGTGATCGGCGTTGTGCCAAACGCCTACAAAACTGAGACGTTCACGGTGCGCAGTGTGGCGGCGGATCGTGTGTCCACCGATGCGCAGACGCTGCGCCCTGATGCGGACACGTCGCTTTATGTGGCGCGTGAGCGCGCTGCTGGCAAGTACACCGAAATGTGGTCGAGTGTGCAAAGCGGCGACACGCTGACGTGTTACTATGATGCTTACGGCGCGCTACAGCTGCTGGCCGTTTTGCCAACAGTGTCTATGGTAAGTGACAGCACCTTTGTATACGGCGTTGCGACCTCGGTCAGCATCCCGCAGGAATACAAGATCGTCAAGAATGGCGCGCAGGTCGACCGCTCCAAGCTGCAAAAATACGATGTGGTTACGCTGGACGCGGCAAACAAGCAAGCGCTTGTTTCGGATGCACGCATTAGCGGCCAGTATACGGCTGGCGGCCCGACGGCCAGCTATCCGCAGACCGTGACGCTGTACGGACAGTCCTACACCATTCCGAGCAATGCGGCCGCGTTGTTTCGGGACATCCGACTGAAGGACTATATCACGCTGCTATTCGATGTATCCGGTAATGTTGCCGCAGCCTACCCCCGAAGTGTGGTCAGCGCTGATATGCAGGGTGTTGTCACAGGCATTAAGGACACGCAGGCCACAATAGCTCTGACCAACGGCCTGACGATAAAGGCTGAAATCGACACGAGCGACCCGACTGATGTGAAAGGATCGATCAACCCAAATGATTTGCTGGGACATATGGTGTCGATTGCTCAGTCGACCGGCGACAAGGCTTCTTTGACGGCAAAGCCGTTTTCGACCAAGACCAGCGGCAGTTGGACGATTGCCGATGCTAAACTAGGCACAAGTCCGGTTTCTCCTCGTGTGCGCGTGTATGAAGAAGTGCTCTCCGGCGCGCCGCTGAGTGCGATCAGTGTTTCAGATATCAAAGCGGCAACCGTTTCATCCGAGCAGATTCGCTACACGGTGACCGACAGCGCCGGTACGGTGACTGATATCGTGCTGGGCGATGTGACAGGCGATAGCTGGGTGTATGGCATCGGCTCTGTGACCGATGAGGATACGACCTATCAGGTTATCTTGCGGCATTGGGACGGCAGCAAGACGGCGACGAATACATACCGAGCGCTTGGTATTTCCAAAGGGCTGAATGATATCCCGGTCGGTGTTCCGAAGGGTTATATCAGCGGCGGCGAGCGTGCAAGCAGCTCGCTTTCCACGCTTTCGCTCACGCTGGTCGACACGGTGGATCGTGCTGCTTTCGATGGCGTCAGCGGTGTGCGCACGGGCAAGGGCTATTACCCGCTGGCTGACGGCATCGGCGTGTATTCCACTGCGCAGAAGGAGTTTATCTCGCTGCAAAGCGCCAAGAGCAATTACAATACTTTCCGTGTTTACGCTAACAAAACGGCAGAGAACGGCGGCAAGATCCGCGTGATTGTGGCCTCATAAAAGGCTCACTTAGAAACAGCATAACAAAGGCTCCGCCTGTACCGGGTATTGGTATGGGCGGAGCTTTGTATCTGCCTAGCAATCAGCAGGATAAAGCCATTCAAAACGCGCTTTTCCGAAAGGCAGTTGGGGATACGCCGACCTTGCTGGTAAAGGAGGCGATAAAGTTGACCTCACTATGATAGCCAACGCGAAAGGCAATCTCCTTGACAGACAGGCCGGTCGAATGGAGCAGCGCCTTTGCTTCGTCAATGCGATGCAACACGATATATTCATGCGGCGAAAAGCCGGTCGTACTGCGAAAAAGGCGCGAAAAATGCGATGGACTGAGATTGACCGCCGATGCGATGCGTTCGACCGTGATATCCTCAAATAAGTTCGCGTCGATGTAGCAGATGGCGGAGGCGACCACATCTCCCTCAGCCGTGCCTCCTGCCTGCTGCGGGAGGAACAGCAGCGCGCACAGGATACGATAAATGCGCTGTGAGCATTCGACCTCGGTCATAGTCGCGCTGCGCAGTCCGGAGATGATCTGCGCCATTTGCTGCTCTATATGCTGCGCGGACGGCGGGAAAAAGCATTGCCTGCCGCGAAATGCGACGATCTGCTCAAAAAAGTCGCATGCGTTCGCACCGTCAAAGTGAATCCATAGCGTCTCGACGGGCGCGTTTGCAAAAAAATGGTGCGGCTTGCGGCAATTGACGAGGGCAACCTGTCCCTGCTCGGCGCGGAACGACGCGGTATCGGTCTCGAAATGCATAGCGCCTGTACGAATGTACATCAGGAAGTAGTTTTTATGGCTGTCCAGCTTGCCAACCGCGCAGCTGTCAACGAAGTCATATTGTGCATCGCAGTAATAATGCCCGCAGCGTGTCACATAGAAAAACAGCCGCCGCGCCGTGGCGGACGGTGTGGAGAAAAAACGCTCGGAGCGTATCAGCACACCCGGCTCGCCCAGTACCTTCATCTGCCTTCACCTCTTGCTATATAATAGCACAAAATATAAATAAGTTGCATTGTTTTTTTATTGCAAAACGTTGTTCTTTTGCGTATGCTAGCAATTACAAGGAATAGCAGAGAGGTGCGACCAATGCTGAAAGATAAGACGTTTTATAAATCCTTTATGATATTGACTCTATCGCTCGCGCTGCAGAACCTACTGACCTACAGCGTCAATATGATGGACACGATCATGCTCGGCCGCTACAGCCAGAATGCGATGGGCGGTGTCAGTCTGTGCAATCAGGTGCAGTTTTTACTGCAAATGCTGGTTGTCGGCGCGGGGGAGGGGGCAGTCGTACTCGGCTCACAATACTGGGGTAAGAAAAGGCTCGAGCCGATTCCGCATATTATCGGTGTGGCGCTGCGATTTGGCGGTGCGCTGGCTGTGGTCATGTTCGGCATCGTGCTGTTTTTTCCACTGCCGCTGCTGCATCTGCTGTCCAACGAGCCGGCCGTTATCGCCGAGGGAGCGAAGTATTTTCAGATCATCTGCTTTACTTATGTGATTTTCACGGTCACCAACATTCTTGTCGCTTCACTTCGCTCGATTGGCATTGTCAAAATTGGCTATGTGATCTCGGCCTCGACACTTGTAATCAATGTATGCCTGAACTATCTGCTGATCTATGGTAATTTCGGTTTTCCTGAGCTGGGTGTGCGTGGTGCGGCCATTGCGACGCTGGTCTCTCGCTGTGTGGAGATGGTGATTGTGCTATACTATCTAAAAAATAAGGAGCGGCGGCTTTGCCTGACGTTCAACAAGCTGCTACACATTGATACCAGCTATATTCGTGATTACACGCGCGTTTCCTCGCCGGTGCTGATAAATCAAGCGCTCTGGGGTCTTGCACAAATGGTGCAGACCGGCATCCTCGGCCACCTCGGCGGTGATGTAACGGCAGCTAATGCGATTGCCGTGCAGGTCTATCAGGTGCTGTCGGTCGTTGCTTATGGCGCTGCATCGGCGTCCGGCATCGTGGTTGGAAAGACGATCGGGGAGGGTAATGAGCAGCAGCTGCACCCGTTGGTCAAAACGCTGCAGATTCTGTTCATTACGATCGGCCTTTGCTCGGGAGGACTGATTTTCTTGCTGCGCGCGCCTATTCTTTTCGTGTTTGGCGGTACACTGACCACACAGGCGCGCCGTCTGTCCATGCAGTTTATGGCTGTACTATCGGTCACCACGGTCGGTACAGCGTACCAGATGGCCTGCGATAACGGCATCATCCGAGGTGGGGGAGACACCGCGTTCTCGGCTAAGATGAACCTCATCAGCATGTGGCTCATCGTTGTTCCGCTTTCCGCTATGGCTGCTTTTTGGTGGCATTGTGCGCCGGTCATCGTGTTTTTCCTACTCAAGTGGGATCAGCTGTATAAAGCGATCCCGGTGGCACTGCGGCTGCACAGCTGGAAATGGGTGAAAAAAGTCACAAGGCCGGATGATGCGCCTGCAAGCCTTACAAACTAAAAAGAATGCGGAAAAAAGCACGGCTCAAATGCAAAAAGCGTTTGAGCCGTGCTTTTTGTATCAGGAGTGGTGCCGCTGAGCCGCACTTGCTCCAAAGGATGAAAATCAAGCCAGATTGGGATTACCGCCTTGTACCTCGGAAGCAGACTCCGTCTGTTCGGACACAGTCTGACCAAGCTCCTCCGGGCAGTCTTTGAGCAGACCCATAGAGGTGCGCTGCCTTTTACCAACCAAATAGACGGCGATGGCAAAGGCGGCGGCCAGCACACCGGCGATGGCGTAGCAGAGATTCCAGTTGGCGATTCGGAAGCCAATCTCTTGATGGAGGATAAAGCTGCTTACAATGAAGGCATAGAAAGTACCGGGGATCAATGCCATCAGGAAGGGTTTATCCTTGCGCCTCATATAGACCGAAATAACGCCGAAAGTGAACACAGCGATGGCCTGATTGGCAAAGCCAAAGTACCGCCACAGCATACTAAAGCCATTGGGACTTGCCTTGGCCCATACCAGCAGGGCGATACCGGCAGCAAAGATACCAAGCGCCACCATGAGGTTGTTGCCGGTTGACTTCTTCATTTTGAAGAAATCCTGAACCAGCAGACGTACCGAACGGAAAGCAGTATCACCCGAAGAAATGGGCAGAATGATAACGCTGGCCACAGGGACGACCCAGAAGAAATGCAGCATCTCCTTGGAAATCAGGCCAACAACATCCGTCGGGCTGCCGTTCATGCCAAGATTAAAGACGATCATAGCGTCGGCCGCCCAGCTCATGGCGATGAAGCCTTCGACGCACATCATGCCGAAGAAGATCATCGAGCCATCCTTCTCTTTTTGCGCTGTGCGGGAAATCAGCGTGACCTGTGAGCTGTGGAAGCCCGAAACGATGCCGCAGGCAACGGTTACGCAGAAGGTGGGAACATAGTGTGGGTCGGTGGGATTGAGCGCACCGGTGTAGGCCCAGTCGGGCAGAGTGCCCCAAATCTCGTTGAGGACATACTTTCCGCTGAATACGCCGATGCAGGTGATAGCAAACACCGCTGCAGCGGACAGGAATAGGATGACACCAAAGATGGGGTAGATCTTGCCGATGATCTTATCGATCGGCAGCATGGTCGCAAGGATATAATATCCGAAGATCACAGCAAAGGTGATGATGGTGACCATTAAGTAATTGGGTGCGTCAGCCGTAATACCCAGCACCTGCCCGACAAAGAGATCACCGGGGGTATAGACGAACACCACGCCCACAAGCATCAGCACGAGCACCAAAAATACGAAGTAGACCTTGGAGATCGCTTTGCCAAGGAATTTTTCAACCAACGCGGGCATCTGCGCACCCCCGTTGCGCAAGGGGATCATACCGCACCAGTAATCGTGGATCGCACCGCCCAGAACACAGCCGACCGGGATGGTGAGAAAAGCGATAGGGCCAAACAGGATGCCCTGAATCGGACCGAGTACAGGGCCTGTACCTGCAATGTTGAGCAGATTGATCAGCGAGTTGCGCGCCTTGCCCATCGGAACAAAGTCCAAGCCGTCCTGTCTGGTGTAGGCAGGTGTCGGCGCCGCACTGGGTTGAAGCAGCTTGACCGAAAGCTTGGAATAGAGCCAGCTGCCGATCACAAGAATCGCAATACGATCATATACTGCTCCCTTTTTCTCCGAGCCATGTTCAAAATATTGGTTTTTCAAACAGGCTCTTATAATTTGCGCTGAGACAGAATCGTTTTTTTGTGTGCGGCCAAGGATGCTCTTTCCATGAACCACCCTCTTCCAATGCAGCTCTCAGGAATAATCTGTCCTATCTGCCGCACATCCTGCTGCTATACTTTTCCTCCTTTTCACTTTTTATTCCATGCCGCTTATACCAAGCGGCATCTGTCAGGTGGCGCAGGTTCCGTGCGACACCCTTTTGTAGAATATCCCAAGTTAGTATATATTATAATATTTTAACAAAAACAATACAATAGTTGCAAGAAAAATTTATATATTCTACAAGAATAGAATAGGAAGTGTGATTAAACAAGCGCTATGCAGCAGCATCCCAATCTGACGTAGGGGGGGGGCATATTCTTATGAAAAGCGCTTCACAATGCCGCTGATCGCATTAGCGTTTTCCTTGTTCCTGCTTACTATCACTGTCATGGCTTCTGTGGTTTCTTTTGTCTGCCTTGCTTTATCCAGCATATCCTGACTGCTGACGCTCTGGTCATCCGGCACATCCGATACTTCACAAATCTGCGTTTGTATATTTTGCACCGTATCGACAAACACCTCCGAAGCCTTTGCAATCTCTGCAATGATATGCCGCATATCCTTAATAGATTGATAGTAATCCTTGGTAGCATTTGCAAACTCTGAGAATTGCGTCTGAACATCATTTTGCAGGAACGAAATCACCTGATCGAAGCACATTTTAACCTGTGTGATATTATTTTTTGTTTGGTTGCAGATGGACTGGATCTGTGTTGCGGTGGCAGATGAGCTATGCGCCAAATCACCGATCTCATTTGCTACTACTGAAAATCCTCGACCTGCTTCGCCAGCTCTTGCCGCTTCAATAGACGCATTTAAGGATAGCAGGTTGGTTTGACTTGTGATATCTAAAATCTGCGATGCCATTTCATCAATCTGCATCAGCGTTTGTAATTTTTCAATAGCCTTTTCAATCGCTTTTTGATTCTCCGCAATCTGTGTGCTTGTATTTTTCATGGTCGTGTCGGCCAGCTGCTGCATCTGCTCAACCTTATTGAGCAATTGGTTGCTATGTACGTTTCCTTGCTGGACGCGTTCCTCAACCCCTGAAACCACCTTTGCGATTTCAGCGATTTCGTGATCGACCTTTGCAACCGTATTATGGATGGCTTCTGTATGCTTTGCAAAAACCGTTGTGGCCCTGGAGTTGTCGGAAACACATGAGATCAGTGTATTGGAGGAGTTCTGCATGTCCACAGCGGAGTCATTCAAGGATGAAGAGCAGGCTGACAGCGTCGTGACAATTTCCCCAAGCGCTTTGTATAATGAATCCATTGCTGTGGCAATCTTTCCGATTTCGCTTTTGGTTCCGATCCAAGGTTCTAATTTATTATTTTTTTGAAGCTGCAAATTGCTTAGCTGTATAATAGATTCTTCAATATATCGCAGCGGTCTCATACTAACTAGGATCATTACAAATGCCAGTATACTTATCACTAATACAAATATGACGCAAATTCTTCCTAAAACAAACATGTTTTTGTTGACAGAAGAATAAATATTGGACTCGCTGTCAAAAGAAACGACCGCCCATCCGCGTCCATCAATATATTGGTAATTGGCGATCAAATTCTCGTTCTCGCCTGTATAATTGACCTCTCCTTTATTTTGTCCGGCTTTGATTCTGTCGATAATGTTTATCAGCTTCTCATCCCGAATTTCTGTTGCTATCAGGGACTTATTATCAGCAAAGATGTACATTCCGGTTTCCGGATTTATCATATAGTAGTCTGCTGTATCCCCCTCGCGCTTTAATTCATTTAGTATATTCTCCAGATCCTCAACATATGGGCCGCCGCCGACATAGCCGACGATCGTAGTGCCGTCTGTATCGAATACCGGGCAGTACATAGACAGGAGAAGTTTGCCGGATACCGGTGAGACAATAATGCCGGCGTTATATAAGCCTTTGCGTGCGGTCATTGCATTCTGTAATGCTTTCAGTGACTCACCTTCTCTGAGAGTGACACCAACTACATTCGGATTTGAGTGTGCGATACAATGGGTATTCCATTCGCCAATATAAATGCCCTCCCAATTGTCCAGCCCTGTATAATAATACTCTGTATAGGATTGGGCGATGCTGCGTTTTTCGGCATTGTTTGCATCCTTCAAAAGCGTTCTGACTGCCGGCGTCTTGCTATATGCGATGAGCAGCTTTTCCTGACGAATCACATATTCCTCAATCAGGCTGGTTTGTGCTTTCAACACACTATACATGTGGTTGCGTTCAGATTCCTGCATCATACCCTTTAATTTTCTGTTTGCTGTTATGTATAGCAGTCCCATACACAAAATAACGATCAGCGTAATTCCCAGCGTAATTTTTGTGCGTAATTTCCAGTTTTTCATACAAACCAGATCCCCCTTTTATCATTTTACCAGTGCCGCCTTGGAAGAGATGGACACATCAGGCCGCCGCATATCAGCATAATGCACCATATATAATATTGACAGCTGGTATATTATAACATTTTATTAAATATATTGCAAGGAGCGTAGAGGAGATCATGTGTGGAGGAGGAGACAGAAGCGCGTATAAACGATAACCGTGCGGCACTTGGGACTTACCGGGTTGCCTGTTGACAAAACGGAAGAATGGTGGCATAATAACATTAATAAAATATCGAAGAATGCGATGACGAAACGAGTTCCCGTGCAGAGACCCACAAGCGAGAGGGGAGAGTGAAAGCCCTCGGCCACCGGCGGAGAACAGCCATTTCCAAGCAGCCTGTGAAAGCAGGTCGCCCGATCCCCGATACCGGATCGCTAAGATGCGCCGCTTTTATGCATATGGCGCAGATTAGGGTGGTACCGTGGAAGTATGCTTTCGCCCCTAACGATTTGGGCGAGAGCTTTTTATTTTGTAATCTATATTTTTGGAGGATAACTATGCAGTACAGAAGTCTAAATGAGCTGCGCGAGATGTACCTGAAGTTTTTTGAAAGCAAGGGGCATCTTCGCCTGCCGAGCTTTTCGCTCATCCCGCAGAATGATCCGTCGCTGCTGCTGATCAATTCCGGCATGGCGCCGATGAAGCCCTACTTTACCGGCGAGCAGGAGCCGCCGTGTCACCGCGTGACCACCTGCCAAAAATGTATCCGCACCGGCGATATTGAGAACGTCGGCAAGACCGCGCGGCATGGTACTTTTTTTGAAATGCTGGGCAACTTCTCCTTTGGTGATTATTTCAAAAAGGAGGCCATCGAGTGGAGCTGGGAATTTCTGACCAGCCCGGAGTGGATCGGCATCGACCCCGACCGCCTGTATCCGTCGATTTATCAGGACGACGATGAGGCGTTCGAGATTTGGAACAAGCAGGTCGGCATTCCGGCCGCGCGCATTTTCCGCTTTGGCAAGGCGGATAATTTCTGGGAGCATGGCTCCGGACCGTGCGGCCCGTGCTCGGAGATCTATTACGACCGCGGCGCGGAGTACGGCTGCGATAAGCCGGATTGCACGGTCGGCTGCGACTGTGACCGCTATATGGAGGTCTGGAACAACGTCTTTTCCCAGTTTGAGAATGATGGCAACGGCAATTACACCGAGCTGAAGCAGAAGAACATTGATACTGGCATGGGTCTCGAGCGTCTGGCCTGTGTGGTGCAGAATGTCGGCTCGCTGTTTGATGTGGACACGGTGCGCAACATCACCAATAAGGTATCCGAGATCGCGGGCAAGCACTATGGCGAAAGCGATAAGACGGATGTGTCGCTCCGCGTCATCACCGATCACATCCGCTCGACCGTGATGATGATCTGCGACGGTGTTATCCCGTCCAACGAGGGGCGCGGTTATGTGCTGCGCCGTCTGCTGCGCCGTGCGGCGCGCCACGGCAAGCTGCTTGGCATCGATCGTCCGTTCCTTTCCATCGTAGCTGATACTGTTATCCATGAGTCGGGCGGTGCATACCCTGAGCTGGTGGAAAAGTCGAACTATATCCACAAGGTGATCGAAAATGAGGAGGCCAGCTTCCATAAGACGATTGACAGCGGCCTGTCCATCCTGAACGACCGGATAGCAAACTATGTCGCGGCCTCCGGCGGCAAGCAGCTGCCCGCGGCGGACGCCTTCCAGTTGTACGACACCTATGGCTTCCCGATCGACCTGACGCTTGAAATTCTTGAGGAGCAGGGCATGACCACCGACCGCGACGAGTTCGACCGACTGATGAACGAGCAGCGTGAGCGCGCCCGCGAGGACCGAAAAAAGATGGGTGACCTTGGCTGGCAGAGCGAGGATCTCGGCCTTGACAAGTCGATCAAGACACGCTTTGACGGCTACGAGACGCTGGGTGAGCGCGCCAAGGTGCTGGCGATCGTTAACGAGGGTGAGCCTTCTGGCGCGGCGGCGCAGGGTGAAAAGATCACCGTTGTGCTTGACCACACTCCGTTCTACGCCGAAATGGGCGGCCAGATCGGCGACCACGGCATTTTGGTCGGCAAAAACGGCGTAATAACCGTTTCGGATGTTCAGAAGACCAAGGATGGCAAGTATATGCACATCGGAACTGTGACTGAGGGTTCGATCTCGGTAGACGAGGAAGTGGAAGCCAAGGTTGACGCGGAATATCGGCAGGCCATCTGCCGCGCGCATACCTCGACCCATCTGCTGCATAAGGCATTGCGCAAGGTGCTGGGCGACCATGTGGAGCAAGCTGGCTCGTACACCGCGGCCGACCATATCCGTTTTGACTTCACGCACTTTGCTGCGCTGACTGCGGACGAGCTGCAGCAGGTAGAAATGCTGGTCAATGAAGCGATCCTTGCTGGAGACCGGGTCATTACCGAGGAAATGAGTATTGAGGATGCTAAGAAGAAGGGTGCGATGGCCCTTTTTGGCGAGAAATACGGCTCAACTGTTCGTGTCGTGCAGGCCGGAGATTCGATCGAGCTGTGCGGCGGCACTCACTTGGACAATACTGCCAAGGCTGGTATGTTCAAGATCATCAGCGAGGCTTCCGTGGCCGCCGGTGTGCGCCGTGTCGAAGCACTGACCGGCAAGGGAGTGCTGCGTTTTCTGAGCGAACGCCAGCGCCTTATCATGGATACGGCTGCGGCGCTTAAAACTTCGCCCAATGAGCTGCTCGGCAGGGTGGAGCAGACCATGAGCGACCTGCGTGAGATGTCCAAAAAGATCGAAAAGCTTAACGGCAAGCTGGCCTCTATGCAGATGGTCGACCTGCTTAATGTGTCGCGCGACATCAAGGGTGTCAACGTGATCGCAACCAAGCTGGAGGACGCTACGCCCGATGTGCTGCGCACGATGGGCGACGATATCAAGGCAAAAGCGCCCAATATGGTGGCCGTATTGTCGAGCGTTAACGGGGAAAAGATCAGCCTGCTGTGCGTTTGCGGTGCGGAAGCCGTCAAAAAGGGCGCGCACGCCGGTAAGATCATCAAGGAGGTCGCTAAAATCGTTGGCGGCGGCGGTGGTGGCCGGCCCGACAGCGCAACAGCCGGTGGTAAAGACCCTTCCAAGTTGGAGGAGGCGCTCGAAGCGGTCAACAATATCGTTGACGCGCAGCTCTGATGTTGGTTATACTGTAATCAGAAAGGGGATACTGCTATGTCTGATTGTCTGTTTTGTAAAATAGCGGCGGGGGAGATACCGTCCTCCAAGGTGTATGAGGATGCGCTCTGTTATGCCTTTGACGATATTGATCCCAAAGCGCCAACACATTTTCTTGTCATCCCCAAGCAGCATATCCCGTCGGTCGCCGCAGTGGACGAGAGCAACAGTGCAGTTGTCGCCCATTGCCTTGCGGTGATCGCCAAGATCGCCCGGGAGAAGGGGATGGACAGCTTCCGCGTGGTTTCTAACACCGGGGAGCAGGCGGGACAGAGCGTGTTCCATCTGCATTTCCATGTGCTGTCCGGCCGCGACATGACATGGCCTCCGGGCTGAGGAATGCCTTAGAAGTGGCACAAAACCGTGCCACTTCTTTTTTCTGACAGTCAAAGGAGAGGAGGATGCTCGTTGTTTGCACGCCCGTTGGTTTATCTGATGCCTGCCGCTGCTGTCGCACTGTATGCGGCGGTCTGTTTGGGCTTGCCTGTCAACCTGTATCTTTCCCTCCTGCTTTTTGGGTTGTTTTTACTCAGCGCGGGACTTTTCGTGCAGCACCGGCAGATGTTTACCGTATTCTGTCTGCTGGCAGCGGCGGCGGGCGCGCTTTCCGGTCTGGCCGCGTTCGACCGGCTCGTAGCTGCGCCGTGCCGCGCGCTGAACGGCCGGAACATGGTCGTCACCGCGACGGTGCTGGAGGATGCGACCGTATACGACGATAGCCAGCGCGCCGAGCTGCTGCTCGACAATGACGATAGGCTGCCGGGCACTGTGCGGACGCTTTGTTATCTGCCACCGACAGATACCCCGCTTCTGGCGGGCGACCGAATCGAGGTAAGCCTTGGATTTTACATCGCCGGCAACACAGAGGGGTTTGACCGCGCGGCCTATCAAGCGGCAAACGGCTGCTTTATCACCTCATCCTATAATAAGGACGAGGCAGGCAATCCCACCCGGTTTGCATTACTCGACAGCCGACGAAACAGCCTGCGTTTTCTGCCGCAGCGCATCGCGCGCCGCTGCGGTGAGAGCATTCGTCAGGCGCTCCCGCCGCGTGAGGCCGGACTGCTGTGTGCCCTGCTGCTCGGGGACAAGAGCACCCTGTCTGAAGCGGATGCACTTTCGCTGCGTGTTGCCGGACTAAGCCATTTGATTGCCGTTTCCGGTCTGCACATCGGCTTTCTCGCTGGCTTTTGCTATCTGCTGCTCGGGCGGAAATGGGGCGCGTACTTGTCTATACCGCTGATTTTGCTGTTCGTACCGGTCGCCGGTGCGTCACCATCGGTCATTCGCGCGGCTGTGATGTACCTGATTCCTGCTGCGGCGTTTCTGCTGCGCAAAGAGGCGAATACGCTCAATTCGCTGTGCGCTGCGTTGGGGGCGCTGCTGCTCATCAACCCATACTCGATCGCAAGCCTGAGCTTGCAGCTGTCGTTTTCTGCCACGCTTGGACTGATTTTGTTCGCTGACCGGATGCAGCGGCGGCTGACAAGACCGTTGGCTGCCTGCGCAAAGCCGGTGAAAAAGCTGGCCGCGCTCGTGGTGGGTGCGCTGTCCTGTTCGGTTTGCGCCATGCTCTTTACCGCGCCGATTGTGTTGACCTCATTCGGCCATGTGTCGGTATTGTCTGTGCTGAGTAATTTGCTGGTTCTGCCGGTGACGGCGGTCTGCTTCATCGGCGGCTTGCTGCTCTGCGTGCTGGCAGCGGCTGCAATACCTATGGCAGCGGTACTTGCCGCCGTGCTGCGTCCGTTGCTCGGATATATGCTGGGCGTGGCGGGCTGGGTCGCTGATCTGCCGTTTGGGCAGCTGCACGGGACCGATGGATTCTCGGCTGCGATGATGTTCGTTTGCTTTGCGGCGCTATTGTTGTGGCTGATTGCCGGAAAGCGCGTCAAATGGCGCATTGCCGCGCCCTGCTTTGGCCTTGCTATGGCCGCTTTGATAGTGTCGGGTGCGTACTATGCGCAAACGCATTTTTCAGTCACCTACCTGCCTTGCGGCAACGGGCAGGCCATACTTGTTTCGGATTCGTCCCGCTACGTCACGCTGATCGACTGCGCGGGTGACGGCGGCTACCGCGACGCTGCCGCCGCTGTGCGGGAATGGCTGCTTTGGCATGGCTATGATAGGGTGGATGCGCTGGTGCTGACTGCGGTCGATAAAGGTCACGCGCGCGATCTGCCCACACTGTTGGAGCAGGTCGAGGTGAGTGAGATCTGGATACCGGACGGCAGTAAAGAGAGCAAAAACAACAAGGAGCTGCTGACCCGGGTTCGAGCGGCTTCGCCTAAAATCGTGGCAGAAAAGCAGCAGGTGCTGTCATCCGTCGTGCCGATTACGTTGTTTCCTGTCGTGGAGGGCAAGCTGGGCGTGCTGATTGATGAGCAGGTGTTGGTGCTGCACAGCCCGACGCAAAAGCAGCTGGATGCTTTCTGGGACAGCGGTGAGCGCTATGCTGCTGCCGAGCTTGTGCTTTCTGAGCGAAACCTGTCAGACGCCGCACTGCTGCGCAGGACGTTGGCGGCCACGCAGGCAGAGCGCATCGTGATTCAGGCTGGTTATGCCGGTTTTATGCCCTCATATGAGGGTGTACCGGTGCGCAGCCCGTACATATCCGGCGAGATACAGCAAAACTATACGAAGGGGGCAAGCGCATAATGGCGGCAGATAAAAGCAAGCCTGCGGGCAAGGCTCGCCTGCTCCGCGATCTGAAAGAGGGGACATTTGCCCAGCTTTACGTTTTCTATGGGGATGAGACCTATCTCAAAGAGTATTACCTGAACGAACTGAAAAAGCGTGTAATCGACCCGGCCTTTGCCGATTTCAATCTGATCGAATACGAGGGCAAAAGCCTGCTGCCTGAACAACTGGCCGAAGCGATCGACAGCTATCCGGCTATGGCTGAGCGCAAGCTGATTCTTGTGCGTGATTTTGATCTGTACAAGCCACCCGCCGGTTTTGCCGACCAGCTGCCCACGATGCTTGGCGAACTGCCTGACTATGTATGCATGGTATTCTATTACGATGTTTTGGACGGCAAGCCTGATAAGCGCACCAAGCTGTACAAGCTGCTGGAAAAGACCGCCTGCTATATTGATTTTACCCATTTGGAGGAACGGGAGCTTATTGCATGGATCGAGCGGCGTGCCCGCGCGCTCGGTCGTTCGATCACACCGGACGATGCTGCATATCTGATCTTCCTGTGCGGCAATTCGATGACCAATCTGGCGGGGGAGATCGAAAAGGCGGCCGCCCACACGACTACGGGTGAGATACGCAAATACAACATTGACGCGGTCTGTTCACCGGTACTTGATGCGGTTGTATTCGATCTGACAGATGCGATCACAGCCGGTAAGTTTGACCGCGCAGTTGAGCTGGTGGGTGAGCTGATTGCGCAAAAGAACAATGAGGTCATGATTTTCACCACCATCACGCGGCATATTCAGCGGCTTTACGCCGCCAAACTGTGCGCAGCCGCAAAGGGAGGGGAGAAGATGCTGATGGAACTGATCGGCTCCAAATCCCCGTATTATGCGCGGCAGATACAAAACGCGGCGCGGCGTGTACCACTGGGTTGGCTGCGGCGCGCAGCTTCACTCTGCGGAGAGACCGACGCCGCGCTCAAGGGCAGTGCGGCTGACCGGCAAAAACAGATAGAGCTGACCTTGCTTGCACTGGCCAGTGCGCTGAAGGAGGGGAGTGGATGATCCGTATTCGTGAGGCGATTTTAGTGGAAGGTCGCTATGATGTGCATACGATCAAGCAGGTGGTCGATACCATCGTGCTGGAGACTGGCGGCTTTCGTATTTTCAAGGATAAGGAGCAGCTTACGCTGCTGCGGCGTGTCGCGCAAAGGCGTGGGCTTATCATCCTGACAGACAGCGACGGCGCGGGTTTTGTCATCCGCGGATATCTGAAAGGGGCGCTGCCGGCCGACCGAATCAAGCAGGCGTATATCCCGGATATTGCAGGGAAGGAGCGGCGCAAGCGACATGTCTCCAAAGAAGGTAAACTGGGCGTTGAGGGCATGACGCCCGCGATCCTGATACAAGCGCTGCACCGGGCGGGCGCGACCTTCATCGACCAGCCGCAAAACGAGCAGCCGGGCAGCATACCGGTCACCAAGCAGGACTTGTATGCGTGGGGACTGTCCGGTAGGACGGACAGCGCGGTACGGCGCGTCGCATTGCTGGCGCAGCTCGGATTGCCCCAGCATATGAGCGCAAATGCGCTGCTCGACTGCATCAACGCATGTGATATGCGGGAGGAGATCGAGACTATGCTATATGGGGATTGACAGACGGAGCATTCTGCTCTATAATGAATGTAGAAAATTGATAGGTTCTGTTTCAGGGCGGAGTGAAAGTCTCCACCGGCAGTATACGGAGCGTTCCTCCGATAGTCTGCGAGCCGCAAGGCATGACGGGTGTGAATCCCGACCGACGGTCATAGTCCGGATGAAAGAAACAGATGTATTTGATACGTCTGCGCGCCCTTGGATGATTATCCGAGGGTGTTTTTATGCCTCCAACGCAACAGAACCCGAAAAGGGGAAGAATTTCATGACAAAAACAAGCAAAATCACCTATACGGCTATCTTTGCCGCCATTGCAACCATTCTGATGTATGTGGAATTTCCGCTGCCGTTCATGCCACCGTTTCTCAAGGTCGACCTGTCCGGTGCGGTCGTGCTGATCGGTGCGTTTATTTTCGGTATCGGGCCGGCGATCACGATGATTGGCATTAAGGATGTGATTCATTTGTTTCAGACACAGACCGGCGGCTCGGGTGAGCTGGCAGACTTTTTGATGCTCTCCTCGCTCGTGATTGTGGCCGTTCTGGTCTATCGCGCACATAAGTCACGTAAAATGGCGGTTATGGGCTGTCTGCTCGGTACATTAGCGATGGCGTGCATCGCCATGCTGACGAATTATTTCCTGCTCATTCCGTTTTATGCGCAAGTAATGCCGCTTGAGGCAATTTTCGCGGCCTGCACGGCTGTCAACCCGTATGTGACCGGTATGCAGGGTTATCTGCTGCTTGGTGTGTTGCCGTTTAACCTAATCAAAGGCGGCATTCTTACATTGATAACCATGCTGGCTTACAAAAAGCTGAGCTCTTTTATCAAATCCAAGCAGATCGACTTCCATCATAAGCAGCAAATCAACTGAAGAAAAAGAGAGGGGCAAGGGAACTGTGCCCCCTTTTTATTGCCGGTATTTTTTCAGGAGGGGATAAATGAAGCACAAACGACTGCTGTCGGCAGGATTACTTTGCCTGCTCGGCATAGGAATCGCAAGCGTACAATGCGTGCTGACCGAGCGCCATTACATCGTCACATCATCGAAACTGCCGGCAGGGAAGCGTGTGCGGCTGGTCATGTTGTCCGATCTGCATAGCTGTGTATTTGGAAAAGATCAATCGCCGTTGATAAACAAAATCAGGGATGCCGATCCAGATTTGATTTTGCTTTGCGGAGATATTGTTGATGACAGACAGCCAACGCGGGGCGCGGCACTTTTGCTGAAGGGGATCACTGAGATTGCACCGTGTTTCTATGTGTCGGGCAATCATGAATACTGGTCGGCCGCGCCCGAGAATACTTTTGCGTCGATTGCAGCATATGGCATCCGCGTGCTACAAAATGAGCGTGAGCAGGTCTCGGTCAACGGTGTAGAGCTGATTCTTTGCGGCGTGGAAGATCCGGCGGCGAGCGGCGTACACAAGCCGCATTCCTATGGGAGCCGTGATGCGTACATCAGCCATCTTTGTGCGTTTGACGATCTGCCGCCTGAACGGTATACGGTTTTGTTGGCGCACCGGCCAGAGTATTTTGAGGAATATGCAGCGCATCCGTTCGATCTGGTGTTGAGCGGCCATGCACACGGTGGACAATTCCGATTTCCGCCGCTGCTGAACGGATTGGTCGCACCGGGTCAAGGTTTTTTTCCGAAATATGCCGGTGGCATCTATCGGACGGATTCGATGGTTGAGATCGTCGGATGCGGTCTTGTCGTAGATTGGCGGCTGCGACTGTTCAATCCACCTGAGATCGTGGTTGTTGATTTGGAGGGAAGTGCGTGATACCGATATTTTCAGGAAATCATGCATACTGAAATCTGGTATACTTAATTATACAAAATAAAAGTTTTGTATAATTAAGGGGAGGGAAAACGAGGCACATTAGCAAAGATGTGCCTCGATATATTTAACAGCATCTGCCACAGCATTGTGATCGTTGTCGGAAACGACAACGTCTGCTATCGAGCGAATCGCGTTTTCTGCATTTTTAGGAACAAAGCCGATCTGTGCCGCGCGGAGCATCATTTCATCGTTATGGCTGTCTCCAACGGCATAAATATTCGTTTTGTCGATGCCGCAGTCGGCTGCAATCGCAAGCATGGCCGAACCCTTGTGCACACCGTGCGCGGTGATCTCGCAAAATGTCGGCATACTGGATGAGATACAAAAGCGGTCGCTATATGGCGCGAGAAATGTATGGAGTGCATCCATGGATTCCTGCGGGCCGGTGAAATTGATCTTGCACCATTGCGCGGTAGAGCCAAGCTGCTGCTGCGTAACCGGTGTATAATCGAGCTGCAGCACCTCAATATGGTGCGCCGTGACATCACTCATCTGCCGAATGAGTATCTGGTCACCTTGAAAGATCTCGCAACCAAATTGTGGAAATTTTGACAATACTGCGTCGATTAGTTCCTTTGTCTTTTCCGGCATACCAGCGCAGCGCAGCACCTGATGCTGTTCACTCATGATGAGCGACCCGTTGAGCAGACTATACGGCGTATTGAACGGCAGCTGATCGAGATAAAAACGGATCGCGCGCGGCGCGCGTCCGGTGGACAGCATAAAGCGTCCCCCCTCCTCCGTGAAATAGCGGAGAGCCTGTTGATTTGCACGGGATATTGTTAAATCGCTGCTGAGCAGTGTGCCGTCCATATCACAGGCGAGCAGCATACCTTCAAATTTTTTCATAGCATTTTCCCCAATTTTTCAAGAATATTTTGAAAATATTGCGGCAAGGGTGCCGTAAAAGTCATCACTTCATTGGTTCGCGGATGGGTCAGCGTCAGCCGGGCTGCATGAAGACACTGCCCGCCGATATCAGCAAAGCGATCCCTTTTTAGACCATATACCGGGTCGCCGATGATCGGATGACCGATCGAAGCCATGTGCACACGGATCTGGTGAGTTCGCCCCGTCTCCAACTGAAATGCCATATGGGTATAGCCGTGAAACCTCGTGATAACGCTGTAATGTGTGACCGCCGGGCGTCCTTCCTCCACAATCGCCATTTTTTTGCGATCTGTCCGATGGCGGGCGATCGGTTTGTCGACCATCCCCTCCTCCTGCCGGATAGAGCCAACCACAATGCCCTCGTATTCGCGGCGTGCCGTGTGCGCAGCAATCTGCGCGGCAAGGCTTTGGTGCGCTGCGTCGTTCTTGGCCACAACAAGCAGGCCGCTGGTATCTTTGTCGATACGGTGCACGATACCCGGTCGGTGCTCGCCATTGATACCGGACAGACTGTCCCCGCAATGGAACATCAATGCATTGACCAGGGTGCCTGACCAATTACCAGCCGCTGGATGCACGACAATGCCACGCGGCTTGTTGATAACGATAATGTCAGCATCCTCATATATAATATCCAACGGGATATCTTCTGGAGTTAAATCGACCTCGCGCAGCGCAGGCATGATAACAGACAGAGATTCATGGCCGGTCAGCTTATAATTTTTTTTCAGAGGGACACCGTTACAGGTCACTGCTTGCTCGGTCAGCAGATTTTGCGCGGCGGAGCGTGTCAATCCCTCGATGGTTTCCGACAAGAAAGTGTCAACTCTTTTACCCGCGTCTTCCTGCCGCGCAGATATAGATAATGCGCGCATTGTCATACCGCTTTGCCACCTTGGCCATTTTTTGTGTGATCGTCTGGTGTGCTTTGGGTGGGATGGCCGTCGCCCGCCTCCTTATGCTGAAACAACACATACAGCATGAATAGTACTGCGCCTGTACAAATGAAAATATCAGCCACATTGAATACAGCAAAGTGGATCAGTCGAAAATCAAATAAATCGACAACAAAGCCGTGCACAACGCGGTCGATCGCGTTGCCCACCGAGCCGGCGGCGATCAGCACCAGCGACCAGCGGCCGAGCGCCGTCTGCATGATATCCCGGCGCAAGGCGATTATGATGGCGACCGTGATAACAGCTGCCAATCCCACAAAGAGCCAGCGGGAATTCCATTCAGCAAACAGGCTGAAAGCCGCACCCCGGTTTTCCACATAGGTCAAATGGAATACGTTTTCCAGTAGCGGCATGGTATGCTGTGGCTGCAGCACGGTAAATGCCCAATATTTGACCGCCTGATCAAAAAGGATCATCAACAGTGCGGCAATGATATAGCAAAGCATTGCTTTCCACTCCTATCGCTCAAAAAAGGGGAACAGAAGCAGGTTCTGTTCCCCTTCCCTCTTTCATTCAGTCCACGACCTTGGCGCAGCGCGCGCACAGAGCGGGATGCTTGGAGTCCGACCCCACGGAAGTGGACTGCTTCCAGCAGCGCAAGCATTTCTCTGCCGAAGCGCGCTTGACCGCGATCTTCAGTCCCGGATAATACTCACTGTCCATGCCCTCGCCTTCGCCTTCCACAACCGAAAGCGCGGAGACGATGCAAAGGTCAGCCAAGTCCTGACCGCTGTCGCCAAGCAGCGCAGCCGCTTCTGCATCAGCGAACACAGTAACGCTCGCTTCAAGCGGCTTACCAATCACCTTTTCGTTTCGCGCGCCCTCAAGTGCCTTGTTCACGTCATCCCGGAAGGCCGTCAGCTTAGCCCACACTGCGCGGTCAGCTTCGGACAGCGAGAACGCTTCGTCAGCCTGAGGAATCTCATTATACGCAACATTGCGAACATCGTCCGCAGCCTCATGCGGCATGGCCTGCCAAATCTCATCCGCTGTGTAGCACAGGATTGGCGAAATCATACGAACCAGCGCGCTGAGTATCCGATAGATGGCGGTCTGTGCGGCGCGGCGGCTAAGGCCGCTCGTCTCATCGCAGTACAGACGATCTTTGATAACATCCAGATAGAAATTGGACATATCGACCACGCAGAAGTTGTGAATCGCATGGAACACAGTGTGGAACTCATAGCAGTCATACCCGCCGCGCACCTTGGCGATGAGATCGTTCAGCTTCATCAACGCCCACTTATCCAGCGCAGGCATATCAGCATAGGCCACTGCATCGGTCTTGGGATCAAAGTCAAACAGATTGCCGAGGATATAGCGCGCCGTGTTGCGGATCTTCAGATAATTCTGCGACAGGTGCTTGAGCATATCCTTGGAGATACGCATATCCTGCCGGTAATCGGCAGAGGCGACCCACAGGCGCATGACATCCGCGCCGTATTGGTTCAGGATGTCCTCGGGCGCAATGCCATTGCCCAGCGATTTGGACATCTTCTGGCGTTCTTCGTCCACGATCATACCGTGTGTGATAACAGTCTTGTACGGCGCCTTGCCCTGCGTGGCGATCGAGGTCAGCATGGATGACTGGAACCAGCCGCGATACTGGTCGTTGCCCTCCAAATAGACATCGACCGGGGTCGCCTGCCCCTCCCGCTTTTCAATCACGGCGCGCCAAGACGAACCGGAATCAAACCACACGTCCATTGTGTCGGTTTCTTTATCAAATTCGCCGCAGCCACAGGCGCACTGGATATCGGCAGGCAAAATCTCCGACGCGGGCATGTCAAACCATGCGTTGGAGCCTTTTTCGCGGAACAGGTCGGCAACAATCTGGATGGTCTGCTCATTGACCAGCGGCTTGCCGCACTTTTTGCAGGTAAAGATCGGAATGGGCACACCCCATACGCGCTGACGCGAGATGCACCAGTCTGAACGCTCGCGAATCATCGAGGTCATTCGCTCCTCACCCCAGCCGGGGATCCACCGGATGCCCTCGCATGCCTTGACTGCGTCGTCCTTGAGCGCATCGACTGAGCAGAACCATTGCTCTGTTGTGCGGAAGATGATCGGATTTTTGCAGCGCCAGCAATGCGGATAGCTGTGCACGATATCCTCGACCGCCAACAGCGCGCCGCAGGCCTTGAGATCGTCCAGAATGACCGGGGTAGATTTTTCGTAGTACATGCCGGCGTACTTACCCGCGTCCGCGGTGGCTATACCCTTACCGTCGACCGGGACGATGATTGGGATGTCGTACTTCTGGCACACGGCAAAGTCGTCCGCGCCAAAGCCGGGCGCGGTGTGCACACAGCCGGTGCCGGCATCCAGCGTGACATGGTCACCGCAAACGATGATGCTTTCACGATCCATGATCGGGTGTTGAGTGCGCATCAGCTCCATTTCCGCGCCGGACAGCGTGCCGATGACCTCCCACGAGTCAATCTTTGCGGCCTGCATGACAGACTCGACCAGCTCTTTGGCGAGGATATAGACCTCTCCGTTGGGCACTTTAACCAGATCATATGCAAAGTCGGGGTTGAGCGAGATTGCAAGGTTGCCCGGCAGTGTCCAAGTGGTGGTAGTCCAGATGACAAAGTATACATTGTCCAGCGAGCCGGTGAGCGCGGTGAGCTTGCCGCCCTTGTCATCGGTCACGCGGAATTTGACATAGATGGATGCGCATGGCTCGTCCTGATATTCGATTTCGGCCTCAGCCAGCGCGGTCTCATCATGCGGACACCAATAAACTGGCTTCAACCCCTTGTAGATATAGCCCTTTTTGGCCATCTCACCGAAAATCTCGATCTGAGCAGCCTCGTAATCATGGGACAGGGTCAGATAAGGGCGCTCCCAGTCGCCGATCACGCCCAGACGCTTGAACTGGCTGCGCTGTGTATCCACATGCTTATGAGCGAATTCCTCACACTTGGAGCGGAACGCCGCTATTGACATGCGCTCACGATCCATGCCATAGACCTTGATGGCCTGACGCTCAATCGGCAGGCCGTGCGTGTCCCAACCGGGGACATAGGGTGCACGAAAGCCCATCATGTTACGCGAGCGGATGATAAAATCCTTGAGTATTTTATTGAGCGCATGGCCCATGTGCAGATTGCCGTTTGCATACGGAGGGCCGTCGTGCAAAACGAAAAGCGGCTTGCCTTCGTTCTTGCGCATCAGCTCATGATAAAGGTCGTCCTTCTCCCAGCTTTCCAGAAAGGCAGGCTCCCGTTTGGGAAGACCCGCGCGCATGGGAAATTCGGTTTTTGGCAGATTGATCGTGCTGTTGTAATCCTGCGACATCTTGTCGTGTCAGTCCTTTCGCTTCGTGCTTTCTTCCTTCACTGTTTCGGGTCGTATTCGGCGCCGAACTTCAGCTCACCGAAATCAAACTTGCGGGTCGCGTCCTCTATGGGCGCATCCGCCTGCTCAGGCTGCGGCGGCTCGGGTGCTTGTGCCGCCACGCTTTCCTGTGCGGGCGCAGCGGCGGGAGTCGGCTGCGCCTGCTTGGTCTCCGCTTGTGGCTCGGCCTGCTGACGGACGAGCTTTTCTCCCTTGGCCAGCTCGACAAGCGCCTTGGCCTGTGCCTGATACACAGCGGAGACACGGGCGATGAATTCTATCGTGTTTTTTCGCGCGGTCTCGAGCTTCTGCTCCTCCAGCTCGATCTCATCCTGCGCGGTTTTGACCTTGTTTTCGGTTTCATCCTTGGCAGCCGCAACGATCTGCTCCGCCTCTGCCTTGGCCTTGTCTATCGTATCCTGCGCGATCGTCTGTGCGCTCATCAGCGCGCGGCGCATACCGTCCTCGATACCGCGATATTCCTCTATCTTTTCGACCAGTACCTTCATCTTGGCCTTGAGCGAGGCGTTTTCCTTCTGCATCGCTGAAATCTCCTCTGCGACACGCTCAAGAAATGTATCGACGGATTTCATATCATAGCCGCCGAAAACTGCTTTTTCAAAGCCGATATCCTGAATTTCCTGCACCGTCATGTGTCTTTATCCTCCGTTTTGTTATCTATGCCTTGCGTATGGGAAAATGGCCGGACGTTGCCCGACCATCGCGCTTGGCCGCACGTCAAAGGCGGTAAAGCAGCGTTAAAACCAGTTCCAAACTGAAAAATGCCAGAAGAAAAGGAATATCAAATGGAATGCCGCGCAGGGCGCTGATCCGTTCGGTCAAATGCCGAAAGGGCAAGATGATCGGCTCGGTGACCATATACAGAAACTCATATATCTTCGAGCCCCGTCCCTGCGGGAACCACGACATGATCGCGCGGGCAAAAAACATAAATTCCATGCAGCGAACGACCGAAGCCACAAACCGCAAAATAACTATATGCAACACAACAAACCAACCTTAAAAATACATTCCGCTGCTTTCCAGCTCATCGATCAGATCGCCCATAATATCCACGTTGTACGGGGTGATGATATAGGTGCTGTTGGCCACCTTTTTAATTTTGCCCTCATTGGCATACGCCACACCACTGAGAAAATCGACCAGACGGCGCGCAACATCCTTATTGGTCTGCTCAAGATTGAGCACGACCGTGCGCTTATCCTTCAGGTGGTCGGCGATCTCGGCCGCGCTTTCAAAGCGATCCGGTTTGACCAGCACGACCGCCAATTGCGTAGTCGCATTGATATTGACGACCTTGTTACCCCTGCGGGAAGACGAAGCGGTGTCGTGCAGAACACTGTCATAAGCCGAAGGCGTGCTGCTCACGACAGGCTCTTCATTGCGATGACGGGGCTTTTCTTCCTCATACTCGTCCTCCACATCTTCGCCTTTTACCCAATCTATGAAGCCTTTGATCGAACCCATGCCAGTTCCTCCTTATGTTTTAGGGCGAAGCGGTCTGGTATGACCGCGCGCCGAAAATCGCCGTTCCCACGCGAATCATGTTCGCGCCGCAGGCGATCGCTGTTTCAAAGTCATTTGTCATGCCCATCGACAAATAGTCCATATTTACATTATCGTATTTTTTCGTCAAAATGTCAACAAATACTTGGTGCATTTCAGTAAAATAGCTTAAATTCTTTGTTTTTTCATCTGCAACAGGCGGAATTGCCATCAATCCGCGGATAGAAAGCGCATTTTTTGCGCTTAAACGTGCAATCGCCTCATCCAATTCTTCCAGCAGCAGGCCGCTCTTTGCTGCCTCCCTGCCGATGTTGACCTCGAGTAAAACATCCTGCCGCACCCCATGCTTTGCGGCCTCTTTGGCAATTGCTTCACCAAGGCGTACCGATCCGACCGACTGGATCAGCGACACCTTGCCGATCAGGTACTTGATTTTGTTGGTCTGCAGGGTGCCGATAAACTGCAGATCGGCGCCCTCATAAGCCTGCTGCGCATATTTATCTAGCAGCTCCTGTACACGGTTTTCTCCACATACGCGGATACCGCAGGAGATCGCCGCCTGCACACGTGCGGCATCGTTCATTTTCGTGGCAGCCACCAGTGTGATATCCTCCGGGGAGCGCCCCGCCTTGACGGCAGCCTGCGCTACGCGCTCCTGCACCGCACGGATGCGGTCGCGCAGCGCTGTCTTTTCCTGTTCGGTCATGTCTTCACCACCATATTGTTTTGCAGGTCTTTTCCGCGCACGATGATCTGATCCTGCGCAACCAGCGCACCAACATCGGTCGCGCTTTGCTGTACGACATAGTATGTGTCGGTTTCATACAGCTTTTTAATCGTTTTTTCTTTCTGTATCGACCCACTCAGAATATATACGCCAAGAGTCTCGCCGCCCTTGCCGTCGCTGACCATGCGCGCCGCCTGCTTGGGCACTTTCAGCCCGGTATAAGTGCCGAGGATGATCTCGATCGGCTGGCTGCGCATGGATACCATTTCGCTGTTAAAATCCGAGCCTTCCAGTACGATCAGTGCGGTATCCGCGTCGCGCTGCTTAATGATCTGATAGACGTTCACCGGCGTCTCAAGTGAGGCCTGCGTAAAACCGACGCGAATATCCGTGTCCTGATTGTTGTCGCTGCGCTGCTCGAGTACCTCGCTGAGCCTGTCCGCCTGATCGACCGGGACTTCAGCGACCAGATACCAGCTGAAGCCTTGTATGATCTTGCCGAGCGTTCCGTCCACATTGGCCGTTTTCCGGCTGCCGAGCAGCTCGTGAAAACGGTCGACCGTCAGGTCATCCAGCGCTTCGGGCGTCAATATATCCTCATATCCGTCAATGATCTCGGAAAAATAACCCGAGGTCGGCGCGGTAAGCTGCTGTGTCCGGCCCGCAAGCTGCCGGAGCAGCTCGTCCCGCTGTGCGGTGAGTGCGTCACGCTCGCTGCGCAGCGCCGCCGCATCCACACTGCCTGCCTCCCGGCGCAGCGAAAGCGTGCGCAGCGATTCAGCCGAGGACGAAAGCGCCGCGCCCGCACCCGCCTTGACCTGTTCGGCCATTTGCTGTAGCGAAAGTGCGATCAGCTGATCGAGCTTGGCGGCATCCGAGCCGTCGCCTGCGGATTGGAGCGCCGTGCTCAGCGGACCGATCTGATTGAGCAGCGGCTCGAGCTCACGACTGAGTGCAAGCGCCTGCTCGTCCGCATAGGCAGTGGCAAGCGGCGCGTCCTGCTGGACGCGCTCGCCGCTGTAAACCGTATGCTTGATCGAATCGCTCTTGCTGCCGGTGACCGATACCTCATCGCGAAAAAACCAGCCGGTAGCCGTGAAGCTGTCGTTCACAGTCACGCGGGCGGCAGGTACCGTCTGTATGCCGGTGGAAAAGGCGGATGCGACCTGTGTACCGACATACAGCACGAGCAGTGCCGCGCCGATCACCAGCAGCGGACGACCGTTAAAGCGGCGTATTTTTCGGGTTCGCCTATAATCTTTTTCTTCGTCCATATCTGACCTCGTATGTAATCATTCCGTGCGCGTATCCGTGTAAAGATCAATATGATGCTGCGGAATGATGGTCGAAATCGCGTGTTTGTAAATCATTTGCTGCTTGCCGTCGCTTTCCAGTAGGACGACAAAATTGTCAAACCCCCGCACGACACCGCGCATCTGAAAGCCGTTGGTCAGAAAGAGAGTCGTGCTTTGACCCTGACGGCGCAGCGCGCACAGCATACGATCCTGTAAGTTAAATTCGTTTCTCATGATGATTCCTCCAATGTTTTACATTTTATGGAATTATTGTACACCGTGATTTTGCAGATATTCTGTCGCTTCCTGTAAGACAGCAGGCAGTTCTTCCTGCGCCGTATAGTAAATCCAGTGGATACTGCCATCTCTTTTCAGCCATGTGAGTTGCCTTTTGGCGTAATTGCGGCTATGCTGCTTGAGCAGCGCAACGCATTCCGCCAGCGGAGCTTGCCCGCTCAGATAGCCGAGCAGCTCCTTGTAGCCGATGGCCTGCGCGGCTGTACCGGTCAGGCAGCCGCTGTCCCTCAGGCGCCGGGTCTCCTCGATCAGTCCCTCCCGCAGCATTTGCTCTACGCGGCGGTCGATTCGATCATAAAGTACTTGCCGGTCTGCCGGACAAAGACCGAGCTTGACCGCCTGATACTTGGGCGCGGGGCGTTTGTTCCGGCGGTTGAACGCGCCGATCGTCATACCGGTCTGCTCGAACACCTCAAGCGCGCGAATGACACGCTTGAGGTTGTTGGGATGCAGCTGCCGCGCGCTTTCGGGATCGACCTGCATCAGACGGGCATGCACGGCTGTGTTGCCCTGCTCGGCGGCCATGCGCTGATACTTCTGCCGCACAGTCAGATCCATATCGTCACCTGAAAAGATGCTGCATTCGATCAGCGCATCCATATATAGCCCCGTGCCGCCGACAACGATGGGCGTCATTCCGCGGGACAGGATATCCTGCGCGGCAGCATCCGCCAAGGCCACATAGCGCGCGACCGAGAATGTCTCAGTCGGCTCGCACACGTCCAGCAAATGGTGCGGTATGCCCTGCCGCTCGTCCGCTGTCGGCTTTGCGGTACCAATGTCCATCCCGCGGTAGAGCTGCATGGAATCGGCCGAGATGATCTCGGTATGCAATTGTTTGGCCAGCGCAACGGACAACGCGGTTTTACCGCTGGCCGTTGGCCCGCAGACGCAGATCAGACGGTTTTCCATGCTCTCTCCCCTATTGATTGACACGCTTGAATAGCTTGTCCAGCTCGTATTTGGTCAGACGAACGGTGGTCGGCCTGCCGTGCGGACAGGCGCGCACGGTATCGTCGTGCAGCACACGGTCGCACAGCGCTTGCAGCTCGGCAAGGCTGCTTGCCCTGCCCGCCTTGATCGCGGCCTTACATGCCACTGTGTGGATCAGATCGTCCAGACGGTCGGGTGTGGCCGCGCGGCTGTTCATCAGCTTGTCCGCCAGTTCGCTGATGACGCTGCGGATATCGCCGCTGTCGAGATAGGCAGGTGCGCTGCGCACGGCAAAGCTGTGCTCCCCAAAGCCGTCTATCGCAAAACCAGCGGCGCGCACCTCGTCGATTTGGTCGCGGATGGCAGCCGACTCCTCGCCGGTCAGCTCGACGATCACAGGTGTCAGCAACTCCTGCTGCGGCATATCGGTCTGTGCGCGCAGTTGGTTGAACAGCATGCGTTCATGTGCGGCGTGCTTGTCGATCAGGATTAGCCCATCGCTGTCTTCCGCGAGGATATAAGTCTGGAAGCACTCGCCGATTACACGAGCGCCGGTGTCAAGCGCCTCCAGCACGGGCGGTTCGGGCGGCGCAGACGCTGATTCGACCGGTGCAGGGACACGCGCTATCGCGGATACCGCTGCATTTGCCGAAGATGTTCCGGCCTGTCGGGCGGCAAGGCCGTCTGAGCTTTTGCCCTCCCGGTACAGGATGGGCGGCGCGGCAGCCGTCCCGCCCAGCGGACGTGTTTTTTCCGCGCGCGGCGGCACAGCGACAAGAAAATCCTCGAGCATGGGCATTGTGCTGCATATCTGCGGCGGTGCGGAAGCCGGCATCTCGGCGGTGGTTTGTGCACAAGGCACAGCAAACCGCTGCTGCGCCTGCGTTAGATTGTCCTCCCGCGGGCGGGCGGCGGCGGGCTTCTCCTGATGCGTCAGGCGCGGGATGTTATCCCCAGCCGCCAGCGCATTCTTACAGGCGATATACACCGCCTCGAATACCGGCTTTTCCTGAGAAAATTTGACCTCAGTTTTGGCAGGGTGGACGTTTACGTCTACCGCAGCCAGCGGCAGCTCCAAAAAGACCGCCCCGGAGGGGTATTTGCCCGTGATCATCGCGTTGCGATAGGCTTCTTCAAGCGCTGCCTGCATCAAACGGCTTTTGATATAGCGGCCGTTGACAAAAAAGTGCTGCATCGAGCGGTTGGGGCGTCCGGCGTGGGGCTTGACGATATAGCCGTGTACAGTCATGCCGCTGTGCTCGCTTCGCGGCACTTTGAGCATATCGGCGGTCAGTTCCTTGCCGAACACCGCGAAAACCGGTGCGAGCAGTTTACCCTTGCCGTCGCTCGAAAATACCTGCTTGCCGTCCCGGATGAGCGAAAAGGCAATCTCCGGATGGGAGAGCGCGGCATGCTGCACCACACCGAGGATGTAACCCGCCTCGGTGAAATCCTTTTTGAGAAATTTCATGCGTGCGGGCGTGTTGAAAAACAGGTCACGCACCACAATGGTCGTACCCTCCGGGCAGCCAGCCTCCTCTTGTGTCTGCACTGTGCCCGCTTCCAGACGCAGGTGCTGCCCGGCGATTGCGCCCGACTGCCGCGTGAACAGGTCGATGCGTGTGACTGACGCGATGGCGGCGAGCGCCTCGCCCCGGAAGCCGAGCGTACCGATCGCGGCCAGATCGGCCTCGGTGCGCAGCTTGCTCGTCGCGTGGCGGCGAAAGGCGACGGGCGCATCCTCGGCGGACATGCCGCAGCCATTGTCCGCTACGCGCAGATAGGAGATGCCGCCGTTTTCTATCTCCACCGTGATACGGGTCGAGCCTGCGTCGATTGCATTCTCGATCAGCTCCTTTGCGACCGATGCCGGTCGCTCGACAACTTCACCTGCCGCGATCAGATCAGCCAAATGCGGGGAGAGTTCCTGTATGATTGCCAAAACAGCCTCCTTTCAGCTGTGACAGCATATGTTTTTTGTCGGTGCGGCTGCAAGCTTGTGGTCTACGGTTTATCTGGCACAATGACCTTTACAGCAGTTTTTTCAGCTCAAACAGCGCATTCAGCGCCTCGATCGGTGTCATGGTGTCGATCTGCAGCGCGCGCAGCCGGTCGGCGATCGCACTGCCGGAGAGGGTGTCTATCGTCATCTGCGGTATCTCCTCCTCATCGACTGTGCGAAGCGCAGGCTTGGGCACGGTCGCCTCCAGATCGTCCAGCACGGCCTTGGCGCGCTTGATGACCGCGTTAGGCACTCCGGCGAGCTTTGCCACTTCAATGCCAAAGCTGTCGTCTGCGCCGCCGCGCACGATCTTGCGCAAAAAAGTAATATCATCGCCGCGTTTTTTGACGGCAATGTTATAATTTTTGATGCCGTCGACCATATCCTCCAGCACGGTAAGCTCATGGTAATGGGTGGCAAACAGCGCACGCGCGCCGATCTTGCGCGGATCGGCCACATATTCGATCACCGCGCGGGCAATGCTCATGCCGTCGTAGGTCGATGTGCCGCGGCCTATCTCGTCGAGGATCAGCAGGCTCGACCGGGTGGCGTTTTGGAGGATGTCGGCCACCTCGCTCATCTCGACCATAAAGGTCGATCTGCCGGTGGCAAGATCATCCGATGCGCCAACGCGGGTGAATACACGGTCGACCACGCCGATATGCGCCGACGAGGCTGGTACGAACGAGCCGATCTGCGCCATGATGGTGATAAGCGCCACCTGCCGCATATAGGTGGACTTGCCCGCCATATTGGGTCCTGTGATGATGGCAACACGGTTTTCCCCGCCGTCCAGTATGGTATCGTTTGGGGTGAACAGGCTGTCCGCCAGCATTTTTTCCACTACCGGATGGCGGCCGTCTCGGATCTCGATGCGGCTTGAACAATCAACTGTCGGACAGACATAGTTGTTGCTGCACGCGACCTCGGCCAGCGCGCACAGCACGTCAATCGCCGCGACCGCTTGCGCCGTGCACTGCACACGATGCACCTCGTCCGCGATGCGGTCGCGCACCTCGACAAACACATCGTATTCCAGCGTGGTCAAGCGCTCCTGCGCGCCAAGCACCGTGCTTTCGAGCGCCTTAAGCTCCTCTGTGATGTACCGTTCGCCATTAGCCAGCGTCTGCTTTCGGATATAGTGCGCGGGTACCAACTCGGCGCTGGCACGGCTGACCTCAATATAATAGCCGAATACGCGGTTGTAGCCGATTTTCAGCTTGCTAATGCCAGTGCTTTCACGCTCGCGCTGCTCAATGGCGGCAATTTTATCCTTGCCGCCCGATGCAAGGTCGCGCAGCGCGTCGATCTCTTCCTTATAGCCGGGACGGATCAGTCCTCCCTCCCGCAGCAGCAATGGCGGTTCATCGACGATGGCGCACTCGATCAGCGCACGGACATCGTCCAGCAGGTCGATGTTTGCGGTCAGCTCACGCAGCAGCGGCTGGCCAAACAGCGCCGTCTGCTCGCAAAGCGCCGGCAGGCACGCGATCGTACAGGCGAGCGAGCGCAGGTCACGGCCGTTTGCCGTGCCATATGTGATGCGGCCGATCAGACGCTCCATATCGAACATCTTTTTCAGTACATCTATCAGTGCGGCGCGCGTAATCATCTCATCACACAGCGCGCCGACCGCTTGCTGCCGCCGCGCGATCGCCAGCGGATCATACAGCGGCTTTTCCAGCCACTGTCGTATCAAACGGCTGCCCATCGCGGTTTTGGTACGGTCGAGCACCCAAAGCAGCGTGCTTTTTTTATCCTTAGTGCGCATATTTTCGCACAGCTCGAGATTGCGGCACGCATTCAGGTCAAGCTCCATGTACTGCCCTTGCCGGTAGACATCCAAACGGTTCAGACCGGCAAGGCTGGCCTTTTGAGTCTGCTCCAGATAAGCGAGCAGACCGCCGAGACAGCAGGCAGTCTGCGGCAGCTCGGACAGCGCCGCAGCGTCACGCTCCGTTGGGTGAAGATAGGTAGTGATACGCTCGTTCGCGCGCTGTGCGTCAAAGCATTCCTCCGGCATCGGCTCGACCAAAGCTTCCAGGCGCTCCTTCAAAAAGGAGACCAGTGGCTCCGAGACAGCAGCCTCGCCGCCGACCAGCACCTCGCGCGGTGAGAAACGGGCAAGCTCGCTGATGATGCTGCGCCACTCTGCCGCGCCGGTGGCATATACCGCGCCAGTCGTGATATCAGTAAAGCACACGCCGATCCCCGCTGCCCCGGCGTAAATGCAGCCGAGAAAATTGTTGCGGTTCTCGTCCAGCATAGACGCTTCAACGACCGTGCCCGGTGTGATGCGGCGCACGATCTCGCGCTTAACAAGTCCCTTGGTTTTTTTCGGGTCTTCCATCTGCTCACAAATCGCAATTTTGTAGCCCTTGCGCACCAGCTTGGCGATATAGCTCTCCGCGCTGTGAAACGGCACGCCGCACATCGGCGCACGCTCACCTTGTCCGCAATCGCGGCCGGTCAGCGTCAGCTCCAGCTCGCGGGAGGCCAGCTTGGCGTCCTCAAAAAACATTTCATAAAAATCACCCAGACGATAAAACAGGATATAATCCTTGTTCTGGTTCTTTACTTCAAAATACTGCTTCATCATGGGCGTGAGCTCTGCCATCTCTATCCTCCTGCCTGCTGTCAATATGTTTTTATATCCTCATGGCGCTATCCCCACTTACAAGGGATGCCATGGCTCCCACTGTACAGCCTTTATTCTTTTTTGACAGCGAACAGACAGCGAAGTGAGGTTTTTTCCACGTCAACCTCAATAAATTCACCGATCTGAATGCCGTCTCCCCGTACACAGACCAGCAGATTGCCCTCAGTGCGCGCGGTGAACGGATGCTCGGGAGACTTTGCCGCGCCGTCGACCAGCACGCGTAGCGTGCGTCCCATGTACGCGGCCTGCCGCGCGGCAACAATCTCGTCCTGTGCCCTCAGCAGACGTGCAAAGCGGTCCTGCTTTTCCTCGGGCGTGGCCGGGTCATCATACTCTGCGGCGGGTGTACCGCTGCGCTTGGAATACAAAAAGGTAAACAGCAGGTCAAAGCGCACCTTGCGCACCAGATCGAGCGTTTGCTGAAAATCCTCCTCGCGCTCGCCCGGAAAACCGACGATGATATCACTCGAAAGTACGATATCCGGCATCCGATCCCGTGCGTAGTCGATCAGTTTGCAATAATCCTCTGCGGTATAGCGGCGGTTCATGCGACGCAGCACCGCATCGCTGCCCGACTGAAACGGCAGATGCAGCTGCTTTGCGATTTTGGGACAGTCCGCCATTGTATCAAACAGTTTGGGACTTGCGTCCTTCGGATGGCTGGTCATAAAGCGCAGCAAAAAGTCACCGGGCACATCGTTCAGCCGCCGCAGCAGGTCGGAAAAGTCCATGTCCAGACCGAGATCCTTGCCGTAGGAGTTAACGTTTTGCCCAAGCAGCGTGATATCCTTGTAGCCCGCCGCGACCAGCTCACGAAGCTCCTTTTCGATGTCCTCCGGCCGGCGGGAGCGCTCCCGTCCGCGCACATAAGGCACGATGCAGTAGGTGCAGAAATTGTTGCAGCCGTACATGATCGACAGCCACGCCTTAGCGCCCTGCTCACGCAGCACAGGCAGCCCCTCGGCGATATCGTCCTCACCGCCAATGTCAAACACGCGTTTTTCGCCGTTCAGTACGCGGTACAGCAGCGACGGAAAGCGCCAGAGCGCGTGTGTGCCGAACAGCAGGCTGACCTGCGGGTAGCTTTTCTTGATCTTCTCTACATTTTTCTCCTGCTGCGCCATGCAGCCGCACAGCGCGATAATAATATCCGGCCGCTGCTTTTTGAGCTGGCGCAGCGCGCCGATGTTGCCGAATGCCCGATCCTCTGCGTGCTCACGTACTGCACAGGTATTAAAGAGGATAAAGTCCGCCTCCTCGGGCGAATCAGTCATCTCATAACCCATCTCAGCCAGCATACCGCGAATGCGCTCAGTATCGGCCTCGTTCTGCTGACAGCCGAAGGTGTGCGTATAAGCGCGCTTGCCGCGGCCGCCGATCATACGGCTGACCGCATCCAGATAGGTATATTGGTTTTGTATTTCTTGCTCGGAAACCATGATTGGGGCGCTCATGCTGCCCTCCTTTTGACGATTTAACGAAATGGTATGCCGTCACCGGTGAACACATTCATGCGGTGATAGGCGCTGAACGGGATATTGTATTCCGGCAGATACTGACGGATGGCACGAGTCAGGTATTCGGGGCTCATCGTGTTGTTGCCGGCAGCGGTCGTTACCACGGCGACAACCTCATCCTCATGCTGGGTGATCTTTAGGTCACGCATCAGCTCACGCATGTTGACCGTTTTTTCCCCGCGCTTGCTGCGCTTGACGATCTCAACCACCGGGCGGCTGAACAGCGCACGCACGTCCTCCGCAAAGCCAGTGGGTATTTCACCCTCAAAGCCCCATGTGATGCGGTACTGCGACCATTCGATCGCCCCGACCTTCATGCCGCCGTCGGCAAGCGGATAGATTTCGATTGCGCGCAGACCTGCTGGGAACACTGCGTTGAGTGCTTCCACCGCGTTTTCCGGTACGGTCTCACTTGTGATGTGGAAATCGAGGAATTCACACGCGCCGGAGTAGCCGGTTGAAAGCGGCAGCGCCACCGACACATAGGCGTGCTGGTTAAAGCCCTCGGTAAACCACAGCGGCATCTGGCAGCGTGCCATAGCGCGCTGCATAGTGTGCATCAGATCAAGGTGGGAGAGGTACTTGGCTCTTCCCTCTTTGGCAAATTTCATGCGGGCCTTAAACACGGCATGCGCCTCCTTTCAGCAAGGCGGAAGCGCCGCAGGCCGTGCACTTATGCATACAATCCGGCGTGATCGCGGCGGTGCGGGACAGCTCCCACTCCTCTCTCAAATGCTCCTTGCGCACGCCGCAGCTGATGTGATCCCAGGGGAACACCTCGTCTAACGGCCGCTGGCGCGAGGCGTAAAACGCCGGGTCGAGCCCGCAGTCGGCAAAGGCCTGCATCCACTTGTCAAAATCAAAGCACTGATCCCAGCCATCCATCTTGCAGCCGCGCTGCCAAGCCAGATAGATCGCCTTACCCTGCCGTCTGTCACCCCGGGCGATCACCGCTTCGAGCACTGAAGTCTCGGCGTCGTGCCAGTTAAAGGTGACGTTTTTGGTTTTCATGATGCCTTTAAGGTAGGTTTGCTTTTCCCGCAGCACCGCAAGCGTGTCCTGCGCATCCCATTGAAAGGGCGTTTGCGGCTTGGGCACAAAGCAGGAGGCCGAGGCAGTAATGCGTACACCACGCGCCCGGTTATTGGTATTGACGCGCCAGCAATAGGCCACCTTTTTGCAGATATCCAGAATACCATCTAAGTCCTCGGTCGTCTCGGTAGGCAGGCCCATCATGAAATAGAGCTTGACGTTATTCCAGCCGCCCTGAAAGGCAATCTCGCAGGCGCGGAGCACATTCTCCTCGGTGATGTTTTTGTTTATTACATCACGTAGGCGCTGCGTGCCGGCCTCACAGGCAAAGGTAAGGCCGCTCTTACGTGTTTTCTGCACACGCTGCATCAGCTCCGTGCTGAAGCTGTCCGCCCGCAGGCTGGGCAGCGACAGGCTGACATGACGCGGCTCGCAGTAATCGAGCATACATTCGGTCAGCCCAGAAAGCTCGCCATAATCACTGGTAGACAGCGAGGAGAGCGAGATCTCCTCATAGCCGGAGTTTTTCAGCACAGTCTCGGCCTGTTCTCTCAGCACCTCTTTGGACTTGGTGCGCAGCGGACGGTAGGTATATCCGGCCTGACAGAAGCGGCAGCCGCGCGGACAGCCGCGAAACAGCTCGACCATCGCACGGTCGAACACGATATCGGTCGAGGGCACGACGAACGACGTGGGATAGTACATCGTATCCAGATCCTGCACAATGCGCTTTTGCACCACAGCAGGCGCACCATTTGTCGGCGTGACGCGGTCTATCGTACCATCCGTCCGGTAGCTGACCTCGTAAAGCGAGGGGACATACATACCGGGTATTTGCGCGGCCTCGACCAGAAACGCCTGCTTTGACCAATCCTCGCGCTGGGCGCGGCGGTACAAGTCGGTAAATTCGAGCATGATCTCCTCGCCATCGCCGATCATAAATAGGTCGACAAAGTCGGCAAGCGGCTCCGGGTTGTAGGCGCATGGTCCGCCGCAGGCAACAAGATGCTTCAGCCCCGTGCGCTCGGCGGCGAGCAGCGGAACGCCGCCGAGATCGAGCATATTAAGAATGTTGGTAAAGGACAGCTCGTATTGCAGTGTAAAGGCGATGATATCAAAATCGGACAGCGGATCGCCGCTCTCCAGCCCATACAGCGGCAGGCCGGCGGCGCGCATCTCAGCCTCCATGTCGATCCACGGTGCGCAGACGCGCTCGCACCAGATATCCTTTTGCTCGTTGAGCAGTCCATACAGGATGCGCGAACCAAGATGGGACATGGCGACCTCATAGGTATCGGGAAAGCAAAAGGCAAAGCGCAGATCGACCTTGGCTTTATCTTTCATCACAGAGCCCCACTCGCCGCCGACATAACGCGCCGGCTTTTGCACGCGGGACAGGATAGCTTCCATTTTTTTGTGCAAGGCAGATTTCCTCCATAGCGGGATGCAGTAATGATTATAACATAATTCGAGCAAAAAAGCCATGCCGTTTGGTCGGTATGGCTCTTTGCTTTTTTATTTTGTGCCGAGCACGCGCGCCGCATTGAGCACGGTCACCACGGTCAGCAGCACATCGGCCGCGATTGCCTGCCACATCAGGGCGACGCCAAACAGCGTCAGCAGCACCAGCGCGAGCTTGATGAGCAGCACCAGCACCATATTTTGCAGGGCGATGCTGTGTGTACGCCGACAGATGCGCATCGCGTCGGACAGGCGTACCAGATTATTGGTCATGATTAGCACATCGGCAGCGTCTGCGGTTTTCTGCGAGCCGGCAGCTCCCATCGTAACACCGACATCAGCCAGCTTCAGCTCCTCGATATCGTTGATGCCGTCCCCCACATAGGCCGCGGTGCCATCGGTCGGGATAGTGCGCAGCAAAAACTCCATTTTCGAGGCCTTTTCCTCAGGCAGCAGCCCGTAATGCACAGTGTCAATACCGATTGCGTCGGCAGTCTGCTGTGCAGGCAGCTCGGTATCGCCGGTCAGGATGACCGTACGCAGCACCCCCTGCGACTTGAGCGCAGTGATCGCCTCGGCCGCTTCGGGGCGTATGACATCCTCGAGCACGATCGCACCGGCGTAATCGCCTTCGTATGCGACATAGACTACCGTGCCGCGAATATCGGGCACACCCTTCACGCCGCGGGAGATCATCAGCTTGCGGTTGCCCGCCAGCAGATTGCGGTTGCCAATACGCGCCCGCACGCCGCGCCCCGGGAATTCCTCAAATTCAGTGATTTTCTGTGGCACATTGTCATAAGCGGCCACGACCGCGCGCGCCACCGGATGCTGGGAGAGCTGCTCAGCGGCAGCAGCCAGCGCAAGGCAGCTTTCCTTATTGAACTCCTGCGTCGGATGGATATCCTTGACGCGCAGCTTGCCTTGTGTCAGCGTACCGGTTTTATCGAAAACGACCATACGCAGTTCGGCCATTTTCTCCACCGCTTCGCTGCCTTTGACGTGTACTCCCTTTTGCGATAGCCGCCCGCCTCCGCCAATAAAGCTCAGCGGCACCGAAATCAGCAGCGCGGTCGGACAGCAGACAACGACAATGGTCAGCGCGCGGTACACCCAGCTTGCCATCGAAGCGCTGGAGTGGAACAGCGGCGGGATGACTGCAAGCAGCAGCGCGAAAACAATGATGATCGGAATAATGCGCGCCGAGCCGTCGAACACACTATTTTCCAGCGAAGCGCGGCGGTTGGCCGACTGCTCCTGCACATGCAAGATCTGGCTTACTGCACAGTCCTCAAACCGTGCGGCAGCGCGGAGAAGCAGCAGCGTACCTTCATACAGGCTGCCCGCAAGCACCCTCGCGTCCTTGACGACCGGTATCGGCTCGCTTTCTCCGGTCAGCACGGTATCGTCCACTGTGCCTTCGCCGCGCAACACGATGCCGTCGATCGGGATGCGCTCGCCCGAGCGCACGAGCACAAAATCACCGACCTGCACCTCGGCGGGCGCGACATGGCGCTCCTCCCCCTGCATATTGACCAGCGAGGCCTGCACCGGAATAAAATCGACCTGCTTTGCAAGCGATTTGTGTGTTGAAGCCAGCACCAGATCGCTTATCATCTTGCCAATACCGTGCAGGATCAGCACGATGCTGGCCTCCGGCCGGCGGCCTAGCAAAAACGCACCGAAGGAGGCGATTAAAATTAGCAAGTATTCGTCAAAATATTTGCCGTGCGTAAAATTATTGGCGACCCTGATGACGATCGGCAAAACCGTGATTAGGTAAGCCACCAAGTACAGAAACGAGCCAATACCAAGACCAGACAGCAGCGCGCCCAGCACCAGAAAGACCGCCGCGATCGCCAGACGGATCAGCGTCAGTCGGATATCCATCATGCTCATCGGCTGGCGCGGCACATCCAAGCCGTTTGTGCCCCGGCGCGCGTTTTCACGGCGCAGGCGAGTCTGTTCACGGCGGCGCATTTTTGCGTGGTACCGCGCGCGCTCTATCAGTGACATTCCGGCAGTCTCATCCTCGACCTCACCCGGTACGGCAAGCGCAGTCTCCTCCAGCGCCGGCAGTGCTTCGTCGTACTCACTGCCGGCGTAGTCCTCTATATCTTCCGCATATGCTTCCTCCGCCGTCTCCTCCGGCGGCTCCGGCAGGGACTGTGTTTCAGATATATCCTCCTCCGACTGTCCGGCCGCGTCCTCTGACGCCGCAGCATCCGCCGCCCTGTCCTCTGGCGCCTGCTCGTCCGCTAAAACGGCCAGATTGGCAAGCGCGGCGCTCTCTGTCTCGACCTGCGCCAAAAGCGCTTCGGCAGAAGCGCTCTCCGGTACATCCGGCACAAGCGTCTGCTTGTCCGCAGGCTGCTGCTCAGGCTGGTCGCTGTTTTTTTTCATGCCTCTATCCCTCCTGCACATGCGCGATGCCCTGCGCCAAAATCGTTTGGATGTGATCATCGCAAAGTGCGTAATATACAGTCTTTCCGCTTTTGCGGCTTTTGACCAGCCGCGCCTGCTTCAAAAAGCGTAGTTGATGTGAAATCGCGGACTGGCTCATGCCCAAAAGATCTGCGATATCGCAGACACAAAGCTCTTCAGCGCTGAGTGCCGTCAGGATACGCAAGCGCGTTTTGTCCGAAAAAGCCTTGAAAAAGTCAGAAGCGGCTGAGGTGACTTCCTCGCACGGCATGGCCTGCCGCGCCAGACAAACCGCACCGGTGTGGATGCTGTGCTCCTCACAGCATTCTATTTCAGGTTGACGGAGCTTGCCTGCCAAGTTTACCCCTCCTGCTACACATGAGTACCTATTCAAATATAGTAGCATCCAATTAGGGTTCTGTCAAGAATCCCATGCGCCTGTTAGTGGTGGTATCGCATCATGCCTGCTACACAGTCCTATTCGATGCACTTGCTTTTCCATACGGCATACAGTAAAATAGTGGCGGAAACACAGATAGCAGATGTCACAAGTAAAAGGCGCTTTGATGCGTTGTGGTACCGCCGTGGGCGTGAGCGATCCTGCCATGGCGTTTACGAAAAAAAGAAAGGATGTGCAACCCAAGAAAAATCGCAGCCCTGTTCCTCGCATCGACTCTGTGCATGGGTGGGACTGTGGCCCGCTGAAGCAGTTTACGAGGAAAATGGCGCCCTGCAAATAGAAACGCCTGACGCACCATGCCGAAGCCGTCAAGTGGGCAGTCGAGAATGACGTGACCGCCGGCACCTCGGATACTGCATTCTCCTCTGACAGCATATGCACACGCGGCCGGATCGCCACCTTCCTGTATCGCGTGCTGACCAAGCAAGCGCAGTGCATTTTTCATGAGCGAAAAGCAGAGGAGCCTGCGGTAAGCAGGCTCCTCTGCTTTCACTTTTGCTGTGTCTGCGTCGGGTCGACCATCACTTCCTTAAAGGAGGTAGCCAGACCCGCAAGGCTCTGTATTTCGCTCGGAATGATGATCTTGGTCGCCTTGCCGTCGGCCACGCTCGTAAACGCCTCAAGCGATTTGAGCTTGATGACCTGCTCGGTCGGTGCGGCCTGATTGAGCAGCGAGATGGAGTTAGCCAGCGCTTTCTGCACGGTCAGCAACGCTTCCGCCTCGCCTTCTGCTTCCTTGATTTTGGCGAGACGGCTGGCCTCTGCACGGAGCACGGTGGATTCCTTCTCGCCCTCTGCCACCAGAATGGCTGATTGCTTCTTTCCCTCTGCCACCAGAATGGCTTCGCGGCGCTCACGCTCGGCCTTCATCTGCTTCTCCATAGACTCCTGAATGGCGGCGGGCGGAATGATGTTCTTCAGCTCCACACGGTTGACCTTGATGCCCCACGCATCGGTCGCTTCGTCGAGAATGGCGCGCATCTTGGTATTGATGATATCACGGCTGGTCAGCGTCTGGTCTAGTTCCAAGTCACCGATGATGTTGCGCAGCGTTGTCGCGGTCAGATTTTCGATTGCCGCCATCGGGCTTTCAATGCCATAGGTGAATAGCTTGGGGTCGGTAATCTGGAAATAGACCACCGTGTCGATCTGCATGGTCACGTTATCCTTGGTGATGACCGGCTGCGGCGGAAAGTCAACGACCTGTTCTTTAAGCGTCACCCGGCGGACGATGCGCTCAAACAGCGGCACCTTAAAGTGCAGGCCGGTGTTCCAAGTGCCGCGATAGGTGCCGAGCCGCTCAATGATGTAGGCTTTGGCCTGCGGTACGATGACGATATTGCTTGCCAGAAAGGCAATGAGCAGGATGGCGAGCAATATCCAGATAAGCGGAACGATAAATGAAAACGGCATATTGAAAACTCCCCTTCTCAAAAATAAATAATGACGTTATACTTTCTCTACGATCGCCTTGACGCCGCGAATCGAAACAACTTTAACCGCCGCGCCCTTGGGCACGATAGAATCATCCGCGCTGCGCGCCGTCCACAGCTGGCCAAAAACCTTGATCTCACCCACGTTCTGCATATTGTTTATCTCCTCTACGACAATCGCAGGTTCGCCGATGATGCGGTCGGCGTTGGTTGGCTCACTTTTGGTCTGTAGAAAGCGGCGGCAAAATGGACGCACCAGTATGAGCAGCGCCGCCGAGAACAGCACGAAGATCACAAGCTGCGCCGACAGATCGAGCCGGATACTCGCGGCGACCAACGCGGCCAGTGCTCCCACGGCAAACCAGATCGCGGACAGGTCGAGCGTGAACGCCTCGATCGCCACTCCAATGATGATGACGGCTACCCACACATATAAGCTTGGTATGCCAAACATAGGCAGTCCTCCTCCCTGTTTGTATCCAGTGTACCATAGCATTGCCAAAAAGTACAGAAAAAAAACAGCTGCTTCGCACGTCTCCGCGCTGCAAAATGCGCGCTCCCAAAACATGGCGTTATGATACCGGGCCGCTGCATTCTGCTTGTAAAACAGCGCTGCAACACCCTGAAAAATACTAGGAAGGAAACATATGGGAAATGTATAATTGTTCTAAAATAAGGGTTTTCTTCATAAAAAAACGGATGATACCCTTATTTTGATGCTGCAATTTGACGATTAATAAAATGAATAAGAAACATGGCCGGCCTTCCGGTATGTAAGCGTCTTTGTTTCTTATTCAAATGGTTCTGTTTCCCACAAGTTTTACGGAGAGGTGATTTTATGGATTTTGCCAAAAAAATGCTCTCTCGGCTTTTCCATCACGGCGATGAACGCGAAGATGCAGCGAGTACCGAGACGAATACGCAGCAGTCGAAGACCTCGCAGGCAGCCATGGTTGAAAATGTGCCCTCTCCTACCGAGATCGCACTGCCAGACGATCATGTGCTGTATAAGCTTTGGGATCTTTGGCGTGATGGGGTCGATGTGGGTCCTCCGCCCAAGCTGGATTTTGCACCGGAGGATCCCAAGGTCGAGCTTCCGGTTACCAACCTGTCTCACGAAAAGGGCGTATTGCGGCAGGATCTGGCTTTTCAGGCTGGTCTGAGGCTGCGGCATGCGGTAGTGCATCCGGATGACCAGCCGGCGCCCGTCTTGGACGAGATGGTGCTGACCCATCTGTCCGCCGACCAGCTGGCCGCATGGATACTGCTGCTGCCCCCTATCGGCGGTGGCCGGCAGTTGACTGCCGCGCAGATCAAGCAGGCGCTGGTCCAAAAGGGTGTGACCTTCGGTGTTGACGAGCAGCTTTTGGCTCGCCTGCCAAGCCACCCTCAGAAATACTTCCATTTGTTCTTTATTGCGCACGGCATACCGGCGATCCAAGGCAAAGACGGTATGATATCCGACCGTTTTCCACGCACGGTGGAGCGCACCATTCAAGTGGATGAATTCAATCGTGTGGATTACACCTCACTTAACTTTGTGCACAACGTTGCCGAGGGCGATGTGATTTGCGATATCAGCGATCCCATTCCCGGTAAGCCGGGTATGAGCGTTCTCGGACAGACGATCCCCGCGCGCGACGGCGTTCCGGCCACTCCGCCGAAGGGTCGTAATACCGAGCTTTCCGAGGACGGGCGGCATCTGATAGCGACGCGCGCCGGCCATGTGGAGTTTTCCGGGCGAACCTTCCAAGTCAAGCCGGTGCTTGATATTGCGCAAAATGTTGATTACAGCACCGGAAATATCAACTTTCTTGGCGATGTGTATATCCACGGCGATGTTTGCAGCGGTTTTACCGTGCGCGCGATAGGCAATATCCATGTTGAGGGTGTCGTCGAGGCCTGCACCATCGAAGCGGGCGGCGATCTGACCGTTGTCGGCGGCATCCAAGGGCAAGGCAACGCACATATCAGTGCGCATAAAAACATTTATACCAAATTTATTGAACATGCCCGCGTCTATGCGCGTGAAAGCGTGCAGGCTGACTGCGTGATCATCAGCGACGTGTATTCCGATGGCTGTCTGAGCGTCCGAACCGGCCGCGGTACCATCATCGGCGGCGACATCCGGGTATCCAAGGAGGTGCAGGCACTAACGATCGGTTCGAAGTCCGAAGCCATGACTGCGATCACGCTGGGCGGTCTGCCCTGTGAGGATTTTGAAAGAGGCCAGATATTGTCCGAGCTGCGCGAGATCGAGTACACGATGGAAAAGCTCGAGCCGCAGCCCGACAGCCCTGCCAAGTCAAGCAAGCTCGCCAAGCTGCGGCTGGATATGTATGTGGCAAAAATGAAGCTGGAAAAATTCGATAAGGATTTTGCCGCGCTGATGCCGGAAACACCCGAAAATGACGAGCGTCGTCTGATTTGCGAATCCCTCTATCCCGGCACCGTTATCGGCATAGACGGCGAATCCATCCGCATTCACGAGGTCACGCATCACTGTACGGTTCGTATGGTGGATGGCGAATTGAAATGCATCTACTGAATCATAAAAAAATTTCATATTACGAGAGAGGGCGAAGCGTTGAATCTCCGCATACAAGAGGTGTTCCTGCTCCTCATCGATCAAGTCCTGAAGGATGTGACCGATCAAGTTGGAGGTATTCGTCTGTACCGAAACGACACGCTGCCATCCGGCGAGGTTTGCACGATGCACGCCACTTTTGAAGGCGGCTATCATGCCACGCTGGTGCTGTGTGCCGAACTGCCTTTGCTGACACGCTTGGCGCAGCGTATGCTGCAGCAGGAGCATGTCTCCGCGCAGGATATTGAGGACTTGGCAAAAGAGTATTTTAATGTCATCTGCGGGCATATCGCTGTCGGGTTGTTTCGGGCCGAGCATATTTCCTCCCGCTTCAGCGTACCGCACGCCTCTGTTGGCAGCTATACGCCGGAAAAGGACACGGATGCACAAAGTGTGCTTAATTATGTAAGCGACCAAAATGAAAACGCACAGATCATCCACTGTGTGCTAAATGAATCGAAATCAATTAAGGAGTGATCGTTCAATGGGGAAGAGAGTCATGGTAGTGGACGATTCCCGCATCGTCCAGATTCAGATGGAGAAGATCCTGTCTGATACTGACTTTGAAATCGTTGCCTGCTGCGGCAGCGGCGAGGAAGCACTGAAAAAATATGAAGAATATATGCCTGATGTGGTGACAATGGATATTATCATGCCCGGTATGGATGGCCTCGAAACCGCCCGCCTGCTCTTACAAGAGCACCCCGAGGCGCGTATCCTGATGGTTTCGTCGCTCGCTTATGATGACACGATCGACGAGGCTCGTGAGATCGGCGCAAAGGGCTTTGTATACAAGCCCTTTCATCAGGAGGATGTGCTGAACTCTTTGGAGCAGGCCGTGGGCGATTGAGCCGCACGGTCTGTTGTCCCCTTTGTTGGTGGAGAGCGTCTGTTTCCTCAGGACATTATGCGGGGATAACGTATGTGGTGTAGCGCAGGGTGAGATGAGAACATCGTAAAACCCGCTATTTGGGCGTGGAACCGCGGCAGTGATATACAACGAACGAGGTTTCACAATATTCTGAGATTATGGGCGTCGGCAGCGGTCGACGTCCTTTTTTGTACCTCAAAATGCACTTTACCTTTGCATAAAATTAATTTAAAAATTTCAAAAATTAATATTGACATTATATATTATTTACTATATAATTCTTATTAAGATAAGATATCGTTGTTAAACATCTTCTCTTGATACAGTAAGAGCATAGTCCGCGGCAGATGAAATGCAAGAGCTCCTTCCCCCCTCCCTGCCACATCTGCGGGTAGAAGGGTCAGCATCTCATCAAACAAGTGCGCATACGGGCGCGTGAAACCCGTAAATAATATATAATAAGGAGAATAGTCATGAGAAGTATCACAACATTGGACCTGCAGTACGCACACAGATTCTACGGATTCAAGGGAGAAGCCCAGTACCTGCATGGACACACCGGCGTATTGACCATCGAGGTAGAGGATTCCGTTGAGCCGGGCGTCAACATGGTTTTCCCCTGCAATGAGATTCAGAAAACCGCTTGGGACGTTCTGAAGAACTTCGATCATTCGCTGATCCTCCGCGAAGACGATCCGCTGCTCCCCGCCATCCTCAGTGTTTACGAGGCGCAGGGTATCAAGGACGGCACCCCCACTAACACCATGAAGGGCCCTGCCTTCAAGACCGAGCTTGCGACCGCTTATCCGGAGTGCCGTCTGGTCGTCACCAAGGAGACCATGACCGTTGAGGGCATGATCAAGATCGTATATGATCTGCTCAAGGACAAGCTGAACATTGCCAAGATCACCTTCACCAGCGGTGTCAATGCCGGCTCGGCGGAGTTTGAGACCAAGAACAAGATTGACCGCTGCCCGTGGTGCGGCATCGCGCTGAATGAAAAGGGTGTTTGCCCGAAGTGTGGCTATAAGAAATAATCTACCCCTTTGACCCAATAATCCACTTTGTATCCCAAGCTTTAACTACTTTGCATATATCTCAACCACTCTCTTCCCAAACATAAACGGCACTCCATTTGTCAGTCAAGTATGCTATCTTGTACTGGGAAATGGAGTGCTTACTTTCTCCACGGTCACACAGCAGGTCAAGTATCACAAGTACCGTCTGTGTATAGCAGGCGATACAAGCCAGCGCCTCTCCTTGAGGGAAATTATGGCTTGAAGTTTGTTTGATTTTTTGGTATAATCGTTGTAGTTTTACAATGGTTAGAGAAATCAGTATATATGGATAATTAATACGCTTGACAGGTGTACGGAATGGTCTTTAGCAGTTTAATTTTTATATTCTTTTTTCTGCCCACGCTGTTGTTTTGTTATCACATCGTGCCCCAAAAGTGGTTGTCGGTGCGCAATGGTGTGCTGCTGGTGTTCAGCTTGTTCTTTTATTTTTACGGTGAGCCGAAGTTGATCGGCTTGCTGTTCTTTTCGATTCTGCTCAACTACACTTTTGGCTTGCTGATGCGCAGCCAGAACAAAAAAACATGGCTGATCCTATGCATTATCATTAACGTAATGATGCTCGGCATCTATAAATATCTGAATTTTTTTATCCAAACCGCCAACAGTATGTTCGGTGCATCCTTTGGGCTGCCGGATATTGTTATGCCGATTGGCATTTCGTTTTACACTTTTCAGGCGCTCAGCTATGTGATTGACGTATACCGTGGTGATGCTGCTCCGCAAAAAAATCTGCTTTCGCTGGCATTATATGTTTCCATGTTTCCGCAGCTCATTGCGGGGCCAATCGTGCGCTATCACGATGTAGATCAGCAGATCACACAGCGCGCGCATACAGCAGCCGTTTTTTCCGAAGGTATTGACCGTTTCATCTATGGTCTGTCCAAAAAAGTGCTGCTTTCCAATGTGTTCGCGCAGATCGCAGACAGCATTTTCGCGCGCTCAACGAATGAATTATCCAGTCTGTTGGCGTGGTTCGGCGCGGTGGCCTATACGCTGCAAATATACTATGACTTTTCCGGCTATTCGGACATGGCGATTGGCTTGGGCAAACTATTCGGTTTTCACTTCTTGGAAAACTTCAATTATCCGTATATCAGCCGTTCGGTCACAGAGTTCTGGCGCCGGTGGCATATGTCGCTTTCCAATTGGTTTCGTGACTATGTATATATCCCGCTGGGAGGCAACCGCTGTTCATCGCAACGGCATATTTTCAATCTGCTGGTGGTTTGGGGGTTGACCGGCTTTTGGCATGGGGCCAACTTCACCTTTCTCACTTGGGGACTATATTTTGGTGTACTGCTGATTTTGGAGAAATATGCGCTGACCCGCATCCTGGACAAGCTTCCCCGCGTGCTGACCCACATATATGCATTGTTCTTCATCGTGATTGGCTGGGTGCTGTTCCGCAGCGATTCCCTATCCTATGCGATCCGCTATCTACGCGTGATGTTCACATTTAGCCGGACGGTAGATCCAATGGTGGTGGAATACCTCGTGCGTTTCTGGCCATATTTGCTGTGCGGCGTGATACTATCCGCACCGCTGTACCAGTTGGCCGCAAGCAAGAAAGCGTATGCCATGCTCAGCTATCCGCTGATCGCAGCGCTGTTTGTGCTATGCGTGATGTCCCTGTTGAACAATAGCTATAATCCCTTCATTTATTTCCGGTTCTGACGGACGGTGAGCCTATGAAACATTTCGTTAAAATCGCCTCGTTCTGTGGGATACTCTTTTTGATCCCTGTGCTGACGCTGGTAAAGACACCGGCTTCCACCTCGTTTTATGAAAACCGCACGCTCGCGGTATTTCCACCCTTCAGCATGCAGCAGGTGCTGGACGGCAAATATTTTCCTCAGGTCGAAACCTATGTGAACGACCATCTTGCAGGACGCGACCGACTGCTGAAGCTAAATACGCTAAAAGAATTTGGGCTGCACGCTCCGGTAATCAATAACACCGTGATTTCCGGGGATATCCTGCTTCCCTATTATGGCACAGCGCTCGACCATTATGATGTAGAGGCAATGGCCCAAGAACTTGATATGCTGCAAGCACTGGACCACTACTGCAAGCAGCATGATATTGATTTTCTGTATGTCAGCATACCGGAGCAAAGCAGCGCGTTCCGAGATCGTTACCCCGCTTACTTGAACGATTCCCGCTATCAGGACGATTCCCTCCGTGTGGATTTCATGGCAGGGCTGGTCGGGCGCGGGATAGACCATCTGGATATGGCGCAATATTTATCCGCAGATTACAAGCAGTTTTACAGCAAAACCGACCATCATTACAACTTGTATGGCGCATACGAGACCTATCTGCGTGTGATGGAATATATCAACGAAAATTATTGCACAGCACCGGTCACGACCGATCTAGCAATCACGCCGCTCGACACAACGTTCCTTGGTTCGCGTAACCGCAAGCTTTTCGGCCTTTTCCAATCTGAGGACTGTCAATACACCTACAAGCTCACAGAGCCGATCCCCTTTACGCGGTATGACAATGGCAGTTCCGTCCCGGCTACCGTGTTCAGCGAAAGCCAGAAAAATATGTACAGATACTATATGGGCGGTGATGTGGCTGAGAGTATCATCCGAACAAACCGGACTGAACTGACCAATGTGCTTGTGATCGGTGACTCTTTCACCAACGCGCTGGAGACCATCCTGTATACCTCGTTTGATGAAATGCGCAGCTTAGATTTCCGTTACTATACTGAAAAAAACATTTACGAGTACTTGGCAGACTATAAGCCGGATGTTCTCGTGTATGTGCGCGATGATCTCTCCTATATTGTCACCACTGGCAACGGCGATCTGGGATAAAGCGTCCTTTCCGTTTTACAACCTGCTCCGACGCATAGGAGCAGCTTTTTTGGTGTTTCATTTCTGACCTGTGTAATAAGAAAACCGTCCCTTTGGGGACGGTTTTCTGTGGTGGACATTGACGGGTTCGAACCGCCGACCTTCCGCACGTCAAGCTACAGGCTATAAATCCTTAAAAACGCAGATATGGCGGGGGTTTTTGAGGATTTAATTTACACTGGGTGACCCCTGTTTGACCCCTGTGCAGATGATAACCAAACTCCTGCAGAATTATAAAATCATAGTTATAATTTACCGTAAATGATTAGGATTTTACTGTCCACCCGGCTTGGCGAGCGGCGGTGGACACAAGCGGATCTCGCTCGCGCAACATGTATACGCCCGAATACTATCAACGAGCTTTACCATGAGTTTGCCGATCGAATCAGCCTTTAGCACCTTGATCTGATATGTGAAGCTCTAAATTGTGAGGTTTCAGATATTATGGTGCATGAACCGAATGGAGAATCAATCCAACGAACCCGAACAGGTTCAGCTCTACATATCAGAGGCAGAATTTAATGCGTTCCTCGAAACGCTTGCCCAGCTCGTCGAGAGCAAGGTCAAGACGCCGGAAGAAGCCGCTGCTTTAATCCGGCAGGCGACGGCACAATAAAAAAGAGATAGCGGCCCTGATCAAAGCACCGCTATCCCGTACCCCTAAAGCAGAGGCAAGCCGGGAGCCTTACCCCGGCCGCCTCTATGATAACAGAGTAAGGCAAGAAAATCAAGGAGGCACACAAAAATGTTAATATCTGAATTTATCGAGCGCACAGGATTCCAGCCTACCTTCAACGAGTACCAGCAAATTGAGGACGCCTACTACAACTTCGACGGAGATAAAGACTGATGTAGGCGCACCACCCTGTATAAAAACAAAAGCCCCTTACGGGACTCAAATCCTGTAAGGGGCTTACTTTCATTATGCTACATTTTTACTTTACGATCTGATCGATCAGCGCGAACACTTCGCCGCGGGTGATCAGGTCGTCAAACCTCGTTTCGCTTATCTCTACCCCCTTGGCGATCAAGCTGTCGTAGTGCTTCTGCGCCCAGTGCTCCTTTTCCGGTTTCTCGGGATTTTCGGATGCTTCGGGTTCCTCCGGCTCGTCGTACGGGATACCAAGCGTATCCAGGATACCTTTTGCATAAGCCGCACCGAATGCCTGCTGTTCTGCCAGCGTATCGGTCTGTGCAGCGTCTGCCTTGGTATCCACAAAAACACCCTCGCAGATCACCGCCGGGCACGCCGTATCACGGATAAAGGCATAGTAGTCTCCATGGCTCCCCTGACGAGTCTTGACGCCGCGGCTGTTCTGGCCGATCTTTACCACCTGCTTCTCAATATTTTCTGCCAACGTCTTGCCAGTACCGCCATAGATCGTGTGATAGACCTCAAAACCGTCGCCGCCGCCCGAGTTGTTGTGAATATCGACCGCCAGATCAGGCGCGAAGGAGTTGCACTCCGCGACCTCCTCGGTCACCGTGTCCTCCTCGTCCTTGGTGCGGGACATCTGGACATCCACACTGTATGCGGTCAGGAAATCGCGGCAGGCCAGCGCCATATGTAGATTAGTGTCTGCCTCCTCAATGTAGCCGACCGCACCCGGGTCGCTGCCACCGTGGCCGACACCAATGAATACCTTCTTCTTGCTCACAAGTGTTTCCTCCTTCTTTGTTTTTCGTTTCATGCAAACCACGCTGCAGACAGGCCGCCCATGAGCCCCCTCACGTTCCGGTGCAAACAGGCAACCGTCATTGGCGCGGTACATGCCCGTAGAGCCGCCTGCATCCTGCACAAGCAGCAGGGCGATCGTATATCGACTGGCCGCATAGCGCGCAACCTCATCCTCTGTGCAGCCGTCCGAGGACTGCACAACGATGATCCGGCCATCTGCCAGCTCGCCGATCATATTGCGGCTGCGACGGGTGGTTTTATCCAGCGCGCAGACCACATTGTTCCGCACCGCAACCTTAACACCGCTCACCACATTCCCCTCGCTGACGGTCAGTTTCTCGCTTGTGCCGCCATAGCACCACCAAGTTGCTAAAACAGATATTATTCTAATAATTTCCAACAAACCTTGCAATAGACACAAAATTGCTTTACAATACTTATATCAAAACCTACATTCTGATCTTTTTTGTTAGGAGGCATCGATATGTGTCATGTAGAGTCAGAGCAACAGCAGGTTTCAAAAATAATAGGGACTGTACAAACTGATACCGCCATGCAGCAGCAGGCCGCACAAGCCAATCAGACCACAACATATCAGCTACCGGCACATCTCAGTTGGGAAAACGAATTCAAAACAAAAAACACCATAGAACCATTACACAGATCGAGCAGGACGGTGCTAACTGCGGCTGCTTTGCCGCGGGCATGGCGATTGCTTCGTTGATTCGCGCGCCATGGAATAAGGCTCTAGCCAGGGACGAGGCTCTAGCTATGTATGAAGCAGATACAATGGATTATGCCGTCGCAATTGCAAAAGGAATCGAGGATATCGCTATTAATGATGGACTGTCTACAATTGGTGAAATGTTCGATGCAGACGCGCTTACCGATGCCATTAATAAAGCCTTGTCCAGAAAAGAAATTGTAGGGCAGAGTAAGGCCAACAAATACCACGCTGTGACTGCGACATTCTCAAGTGACAGCCAACTGAAAGAAATATTGCAAAGAGCGTCCCAAAAACGGGTGCGCGTCTTGCTCCCTTATTGGGCCGGCGATGGATGCCAGCCCGAAACATGCATAAATCCCGAAACACGCATAATCGAAAAATGTAAGCCTGAAGACATGTTTTGTGCACATTGGTGCGGTATTAAGTTTGCTGAGTCCAGCCAAACAGAGGCAACTGTACAGTTATATGAAGGAAATCAATCAGCCACATCCACATATTTCGATATATCTTCATTGGCAAATTCCAATTTTTGCCTGTCAGACCAAATGTATTGGAAGGGCTATTTTGACATTCTCACTGATAATAACGAAATACTTTCTATCACTAAGGCATTGCGAAGTCGGGCAAGTAAATTGAAAAAACCTCCATTCAAGCAGATTTTTATAGATGAAAGTGAGCAGCAATGGAATCCTTCCTCCTCCATACCACCTATTGAGATCGCTAACTTACGTAACAAGGTGATTCTAATCGGAAAGAACGCCGATCCACCGCAAGGTGTGTCTACTGCCACTCCCCCTGCCGTTGAAGACACACCGGCGGCTTCGGCGCCAGCACAGCAAACCGCCTCCACCGGCGGCACAGAATAGAGCAAAGCCCCTCCGGCCTTTCGGCCAGAGGGGCTTTCCCGTGTCCAAATTGAACACCGTTATTTATTCACCGCCACGGCCGCGCGATATGCCACGACCGCCGCCTGCAGCTCCTCGCGCCGGATGGCGATCTCGTGCTTGCCGTCGCCCTTGATCGCACCGCACTGCATCAGCTCACGCAGCTCGGCCTGCCAATAGTCCGGTACATCGGCCACCGCCGTATACAGCGGGTTTACCTTGTCATACATCGCCTGAAACTGTTCCATCGTCATAGTTTCGTCCTCCTCCTCCGTTTCTATAACCATCTTGCCAAAGCCCTCGGCCACACCGTCCGCAATCGCGCAGGCGATATCGTTGAATCTCACCTTGTACAAGGTCATATCGTCCTTGTC
>NZ_JALFLA010000048.1 GCF_022775115.1 Agathobaculum sp. | reverse complement strand
CAATTGCTCGCCACGGGCGATTCGGCGCGCTTTCACATGCCCGGCCACAAGGGAAGGCCGGTGTTCAACACCTTTGCCGAGGTGTTCTCCATTGATTTTACCGAGACCTACGGCACAGGCAACCTCTATCTGGGCGACGGGCCGATCCGCGACGCTGAGGTGGCCGCCGCGCGCTATTTCGGCGCGGTCGACTGCTTTTTCCTGACCGGCGGCTCGACGCAGGGCATACTGTCCATGCTGGCCGCCGCTGTGGGCGAGGGCGGCAGCGTGCTGCTCGACCGGGGCTGCCACCAATCGGTCTGCCACGCCTGCGCGCTGCTGGACATCACCCCCTATTTTATCGACGCGCCGCTGCTCGAACCGTTCGGCATCGCGGGCGCGCTGCCGGTGGACGAGGCCGGCCGGCAGCTGGCCGCGCACCCGGAGATACGCGCGGTGCTTCTCACCTCGCCGACCTATTACGGCGTGCGCCGCAATATCGAGGCGTTTTCCGTTTTGTGCCGCGCGCACGGCAAAAAGCTGCTGGTGGATGCCGCGCACGGCGCGCACTTCACCGCGCTCGGCCTGCCCACCCCCGTGCTGGAGGGCGCCGACCTTGCCGTGCTCTCCATCCACAAGACGCTGCCCTGCATGGGACAGGGCGCGGTGCTGCTGTGCGGCGAGGGGATCGACCGCCGCTCGCTGCGCGAGCAGACCGTGCTGTTCGGCACGTCCAGCCCGTCCTACCCCATCATGGCCTCGATCGACCTTGCCCGCGCCTATATGGAGGGACCCGGTCGCGCCGCCTACTGCCGCGACGCCGAGAGCTGCGCCGCGCTGCGCCAAATGCTCGCGCAGCACACCTGTTTTACCCCGCTGTCAGTCGAAAATCACGCAATGCTCGACCCCTGCCGCCTGACGGTGTGCACGGCGGGCACGGACATCACCGGCCGCCGGCTGGCCGATATGCTGTGGAGCGAATTCGGCGTGGCCTGCGAGATGGCCGACAGCCGCAACGCCGTGTTCATCCTGACCGGCTCGGACACCGGCGGCACACTGCTCCGCCTGCGCCGGGCGCTGCGCCGCCTGTCCGCACGGCGGCACGAAACGCCGCCGCCCGCGCCCGCCGCGCCCTTCCCGCCCGCCGAACGGGTGATGCCGGTGCGGCAGGCGTGGTTTGCCGAACACACCGCCGTGCCGCTTGCGCGCGCGACCGGGCAGATCTGCGCGCGGCCGGTCACGCCCTATCCGCCCGGCGTGCCGCTGCTGTGGCCGGGCGAGAAAATCACCGGGGCGCACATTGCGCTCCTGCGGGAAAAATGGTACAATGAGGACGGCGATATCCGCGTGGTTATCCGATAACCGTCAAGAGAGGACATGCTGTTATGATGAAAATGGTGCTGGCGATCATCAACTACGATGATGCGCAGGAAGTGATGGACAGCCTGACGCAGGCCGGCTTTTCGATCACCAAGCTGGCGACGACCGGCGGCTTTCTCAAGGCCGGTAACGTCACCGTGCTGATCGGTCTGGACGAGCAGCGGCTGGACGAGTGCTTTGCGGTCATCCGCGCGCACTGCTCCTCCCGCACCGAGGCCATCCCGGCCACGACCGAGCCCGAGTTCGGCTTTTTCCCGTCCACACCCGTGCAGATCGCCGTCGGCGGCGCGACCGTGTTCGTGCTCAACGTCGAGCGGTTTGAAAAGCTGTGAGCGCGTTTGACCGCCTGCCCGGCGGCGCGGCACTGGGAGCCAGCCTGCAAAACGCGCTGGCCGGCCGCTTCCCGCAGACCGTGCTGCTCACGGGGGAGGACAGCGCGGCGCTTGCCGCGTATGCGTCCGTGCTGGCGGCGGCGCTGCTGTGCGAGGACGGCGGCGCGCGCCCGTGCGGCGTCTGTTCGTCCTGCCGCAAGGCGGCGGCGGGCGTACACCCCGACCTGACCATCATCGACGAGGGCGAAAACGAGCTCAAGGTCGAGCTGGCGCGCCGCATCAAGGCGGAAAACGCCGTCATCCCGAACGACGGCGCGCGCCGCGTGACCGTCATCCACCATGCGCAGAACCTAAACCCCGCCGCGCAGAACGCGCTGCTCAAAGAGCTGGAGGAGCCACCCGCGTTCGCCTTCTTCCTGCTCACGGCCGAGCAGCCCGGTGCGCTTTTGGAGACCGTGCGCTCGCGCTGCATGAAGTTTTCGCTCGAGCCGCCGCGCGCCGCGGCAGATGACGCCGAGAGCACAGCGCTGCTTGCCCCCTATCTGGCGGCGCTCGCCGCCGGGCGGGAGGAGGGGCTGATGCAGGCCGCGCTGGCCATGGAAAAAACGCCGCGCCGCGCGCTTTTGGGCGTGCTGGGCGCGCTGCAAGCCGCGCTGCGGGACGCGGTGTTCGCCGCAAACGCGCTGCCCCAGCCGCCTTTGCTACCCGCGCTGCACGGGCAGACCGCCACGCTCGCCCGCGCCGTACCGGCCGCGCGGCTGCTCAGCGCGTATGACTTTACCGGCGAGCTGGCCGCGCGCGTTTCGCGCAATGCGGCGGCGGCGGCCGTCACCTGCGCGCTGACGAGCGATATGTTCCGCATCTGTTTTTTGTGATAATTCATGCCGTGTACCGCGGCTTTGATCCCACAGTCAGGAGGATAAATTTTTGACCACCATCATCGGAGTCCGTTTCAAATCCAACGGCAAAACCTATTATTTTGACCCGCAGGGCGTTCAGGTGCCTGTGGGTGCGGGCGTGATCGTCGAGACCGCGCGCGGGCTGGAATACGGCGAGTGCGTGCAGGGCAACACCGACCTACCCGACCAGAACGTCGTGCAGCCACTCAAGCGCGTGATACGCATTGCAAACGAAAACGACCTGAAAACCGCCGAGCGCAACAAAAAGCGTGCGGATGAAGCCTATCTCATCTGCAAGCAGAAAATCGAGGAACGCGGGCTGGAAATGAACCTTGTCACCGTCGAATGCACGTTTGACATGAACAAGATGCTGTTCTATTTCACTGCGGACGGCCGCGTCGATTTCCGTGACCTGGTCAAGGATCTGGCGGGCGTGTTCCGCACCCGCATCGAGCTGCGCCAAATCGGCGTGCGCGACGAGGCCAAGATGATCGGCGGGCTGGGCGCTTGCGGACGTGAGCTGTGCTGCTCCTCCTATCTGGAGGATTTCCATCCCGTTTCCATCAACATGGCCAAGGACCAGAACCTGTCGCTCAATCCGGCCAAGATATCGGGCACCTGCGGCCGCCTGATGTGCTGCCTGAAATACGAGCACGAGGCCTACGCCGAGCTGCAAAAGGTCACGCCGCGGCAGGGCAGCGTGGTGGACACACCGGACGGGCGCGGCAAGGTCATCTCGACCCAGATGCTGCGCGGCACCTGCAAGGTGCAGCTCGACGACAGCCCCGACCACCAGCTGACCGAGTTCCGCTGCGCGGACTGCTGTCAGGTCAAGGGCGTGTGCCGCAACCGGCAGAATCAGGCCGCGCTGGCCGAGGAGCGCCGCCGCCGCGAGGAGGAGCAGCAGGCCGGCGAGCCTGCGCCGCACACTACGCGCGCAAACAAGCCCCGACAGGACAAGCAGCCGCCCGCCGATGAGCCGGACGTGCAGGAGCACGCGCCGCTTACCGACGAGACCGACGCCGCACCGCGCCGCCGCCGTCGCCGGGGCGGCCGCCGCCGCCACAAGCCCGCGGAGAGCGAGGTCGGGGAATAAGATGAGCAAAAAAAGTCAGGCTTACGCCTGACTTTTTTATTTTACTCGCGCTTTTGTGTTACTTGACGATCTCCCGCGCGGCACTGACCAGCGCGTCCACCTTGGCGGCGGCATCGGCCTTGCTCTCTCCCTTGGCCATGATATACACCTTGACCTTAGGCTCGGTACCGGACGGACGGATGATAAACGACGTGCCGCCCGCCAGCTCGTAGTACATGACGTTCTGGCCGGAAAGCTCCATCTGCTCGGCCTTTCCGTCCGCCATGCAGGTGCGGGTGCCCGGCATATAATCGCGGGTATAGTCCACCTTGTGCCCGCCGATCTCGGTCAGCGGCCGGTCGCGCAGCGCCTGCATCAGCTCCTGCATACGGGTCAGGCCGGACACACCGGGCATGGTGATCTGTATGGTGTGCTCGCAGTAATAGCCGTACTTTTCGTACAGCTCTTCCATCGCGTCAAACAGCGTCTTGCCCTGCGTGCGGTAATAGGCCGCCATCTCGGCAATCAGCATCGAGGCGGTCACGGCGTCCTTATCGCGCGCGTAATCGCCCGCCAGATAGCCGTAGGACTCCTCATATGCGAACAGGTACTGGTGTGAGCCGCTAGTCTCGAGCTGCTTGATCTTTTCGGCAAGGAACTTAAAGCCGGTGAAGGTATCAAAGCAGGCCACGCCGTTTTTCTCGGCCGCCGCGCGCGCCATTTCGGTCGTCACGATGCTCTTGAGCACCGCCGGATGCGCGGGCATGGTGCCCGTCAGCTTGCGGGCGGTGATGATATAGTCGATCAGCAGCACGCCCACCTGATTGCCCGACAGCGTGACATACTCGCCGCTCTTGTCCTTGAGCACGATGCCGGTGCGGTCGGCGTCAGGGTCGGTGCCGATGATGAGGTCAACGCCGTTCTGCTTGGCCAGCTCGATGGCGAGTGTAAAGCCCTCCTTATACTCCGGGTTGGGGTTTTTGACGGTCGGGAAGTCGCCGTCTATCTTCATCTGCTCGGGCTCGCACAGGATGTGCTTGTAGCCCAGACGGCGAAGTATCTCGGGCACAAGACGGTAGCCCGCGCCGTGGAAGGGCGTGTAGACCAGCTTAAACTCGTCCGCCACCTGCTTAACGCACTCCGGGTTGACCGAAACCTTGATGACCTCGCTGAGATAGGCCTCGTCGGTCTCGGCCGAGAGGATGCGGATCATGCCGCTTTGAAGGGAAGCGTCATAATCGGCGTATTTGACCCCGGCGAAGATATCGGTCGCAGCCATCTCCTTGGCGACGACGTCGGCCTCCTTCGGCGGCAGCTGCGCACCGTCCTCCCAATACACCTTGTAGCCGTTGTATTCCTTGGGGTTGTGCGAGGCGGTCACGTTGATGCCCGCGATGCAGCCGTAATGGCGGATCGCAAAGGACAGCTCGGGCGTCGGGCGCAGCTCGTCAAACAGCAGCGCCTTGATGCCGTTGGCCGCGAGGATGCAGGCCGACTGTCTGGCAAACTCGGGCGAGAAATGGCGGCTGTCATAGCCGATGGCAACGCCGCGCTCCATCGCGGCCTGTCCGCTTGAGACGATCAGGTTGGCGATGCCCTGCGCGGCCTGCCCGACCGTAAAGCGGTTCATGCGGTTCAGGCCAACGCCCAGCACGCCCCGCAGGCCGGCCGTGCCGAACGACAGCGGCGCGAAAAACCGGCTTTCGATCTCCTCTTCATTTCCTTCGACTGCCTGCAGCTCGGCGCGCTCCGCGTCGGTCAGCGCGGGCTGCGCCAGCCATTTTTTGTATTCCGACATATAATCCATTGGTATCACCTCATGCTGATAGTTGACGCCGGCGGTCCGTGCAAAGCCATCCGTAGCCACTATCTAAATTATACAATACCTGCCTGTCAATGCAAGAGGTTTTGCGCGAATTCGTAAATACTGCCCGATTGCACAGTGCATATGCATAAATAATGCAGCCACATTTTATGCACCCTGCCTTGATTTGAGCCAAATACGCACAGCGGGCGCGTCCTCCCGTCCCCGGCGTTGACCCCGCACGCGGCGCGTGCTATAATATCCGCGTATAAGCTGCAGCGCGGCTGGCAAGGGGAGGAAGCGGTCATGCGCATCCATAAAATACTCAACAACAACGTCATCGTCGCGCTGGGCGACAACGGCGCGGAGACCGTGCTGATGGGGCGCGGGCTGGGCTTTGGCCGCAAGGCGGGCGACGCCGTGCCCGCCGACCGGATCGAAAAGCGCTTTACGCTGCACTCCGACCGGCTGCTGGGCAAATTTGAGCAGCTGCTCGCCAGCATCCCCTTGCAGCACTTTCTGCTCAGCGAGCGCATTATCGAGCAGGCCAAGGCCGCCTGCGGCCTTGCGCTGTCGGACAGCATCTACGTCACCCTGCCCGACCATATCTCGGCCGCGATCGAGCGCTATCAGCAGGGCATCCGCCTGCCTAACCCGCTGCTGTGGGACATCCGCCAGTTTTACCGGGACGAGTTTGCGGCCGGCCTCAAGGCCAACGAGCTGATACGGGAGGAAACCGGCATCGCCTTTGACGAGGAGGAGGCCGGCTTTATCGCCATGCACTTTGTCAACGCGCAGGTCGGCGGCGAGGTCTGCGAGGTGTACGACATGACCTGTCTGATACAGGAGGTCTTCCGCCTTGTGCAGGAGCGCTTCGACTGTGAGCCTGACCGCGATTCGACCGACTTTTACCGCTTTATCACCCACCTGAAGTTTTTCGCGCGCCGCATCGCCGCCGGTGAGCCGTATGGCGACGAGGACGCCGATCTGCTGGCCGCCGCGCGCCGCAAATATCCCAAGGCGCACGCCTGCGCGCGTGCGGTGTGCGCCTATGTCCGCCGTGAGCGGGACTTTGACCCCGGGCAGAATGAGCTGCTGTACCTGACGCTGCATATCGCCCGCGTCACCGGGCGGGCGGGGTGAAAGCGCCGCAGGATAGGCCGCGCTGCAACAAGGCTGTAATATTGCATCCGGTGTGTCACGATTGTTACACTTCCTTCCATCCTATTGTGAGAAACAGGCGGGCGGGCTATAATTTAACTGGGACAGCAGTAGGCGGACGCCTCCGCCCTGCAAGCCCGGCAAACTGCTCTGTATCCAAGGATGGAACAATTATGTATCGAAAGCTGCTTTCCGCCATATTCGCCGTGTGCGCGCTGACCATCGGTGCGGCCGCGGCGCAAAACGCCTTTCCCGTCTCCCGCACCGATATCGACGGCGTGACCCGCTCGGGCTATCTGGACGAGGACGGCACGACTGTGCTGCCCTTTGCCTATGCGCAGGCGGGCGAATTTGCCGCCTGCGGCCTTGCCGCCGTTGAGGATGAACGGTGGCAAACCGCGCTGATCGACCGCAGCGGCAGGCTGGTCGTGCCATACACGGCTTCGCCCGTCTCGGTCGAATTTTCCGAGGACATGGCCGTCTACCGCTATGCCGACCACAGCGTGTATTACACGACCGAGGGCGAAACCGTCGGCTCTTACCCGGGCGCGGTCGGCTTTTTCGGAGACGGTCTGCTGCTGTGCAAGGATGCGCAGACCGGCCTGTATACCTATGTGACCGCGGAGGGCGTGCCCGCCTTTGCCGGCGCGTTCCGCGAGGCCGGGGCGTTTTCGGGCGGACGGGCTCTTGTGCGCGCGGTAAGCGGCGCATATTTCGTCATCGACACCGCCGGCCAGACGCTGTACACGCTGGAAAGCAGCGTCGCCCCGGCCTATATGACCATCTTCGGCACGGATACCGTCGTGCTGTCCAACGGCACCAACATGGCGCTGTATTCACTCTCGCGCGGGGCGTATCTGACCGAGTTCATCTACAACAGCATTTCGCCCTTCCACGACGGCGTGGCCATGGTGCGCCAGGTCAACCGCTGGGGACTGATGGATACAAGCGGCAAATATCTGACCGAGCCGGTCTACTACTACCTCTCGTACATGGGTGAGGGGCTGTATGCCGCGCGCGGGCAGGACGGCTCGTGCGCCGCGGTCGATGCCGACGGCAGCGTCATCTACCGCACGCCCAGCTTCGCCGGCGGGTTTACCGAGCTGAAATACGGCCTTTCGTGGCACGGTACAGCCGACGGCAGCCTGATCTTCTTCCGCCGCAACGGCGGCTACTTCGCCAGCCTGAAAAACGCCGAAAACCCGACGCTGCTGAGCGAAAACGTCGTGCGCGTGACGCAGGACGGCACGACCAAATACATCAACCTTTCCGATGAAAAAACGCTCTTTACCCAGCCGACCTCGTTCGCGCTGGGCGGCGGCGTGACGGTGAGCACCGTGCATTACGAAAAATTCCTCGGCTATCAGGCCGATGGCAGCGAATACGGCTGGAATGTCGATTTTCCCGCGGTCAGCGGCCTGCCAGACGCGGCCGTGCAGCGCGAGATCAACGACGCCATCCGCGCGTTCTTCCTCAAGGGTCCCTCGGTCTCGGCTGAGTATGAGGCGCTCGAGGGCGGCTACGGCGCATCGCTCGAAGGCTCGGTGCTGGTCGTGTGGGCAAGCTGCGTCAGCGGCCGGGGCGCGGGCGCGTCGGTGTGGAACAACTGCCTTGCCTTTGATTTGCGCACCGGCGCGCGCTATCAGGTGGGTGACCTGTTCCGCGGCAACTATACCGACCGCGTTCGCGCGCTTTTGCCCGCCGAGCGCCCGATGTACCTGTACAGCTTTCCGCGCCTCAGTGCGCAGGGCGTGACCTATTTCTACAACGAGTACGAGAGCGAGACCCGCCGCGCCTACACCGAGAGCTATCTGCTGCCGTTTGAGCAGCTTAGCGACCTGCTGGACACCGACGGCGCGTGTTACCTTGCGCTGCACACGCCCTTCGCCCAACCGGACGCCGCGGCTGCCCCAGCTGCTCCGCCTGTCTTTTCCGACGTGCCCGACACCCATTGGGCGGCGGCGTACATCGGTCAGGCGGCCGAGCGCGGCCTGATGCAAGGCGCGGGCGGCAAGTTCCGCCCGTCGGACAGCATCACCGCCGCCGAGGTCTGCGCCGCCATCGCGCGCGGCTTGGCGCTTGCTGCACCGGATACCGTGATGACGGGCATCGAGCCGGACGCATGGTACGCGGGCGAGGTCAGCGCGGTGGATGCCGCCGGGCTGCTGGCCGGGCTTGACGGTCTCCGGCTCGCCGCGCCCATAAGCCGCGCGGACGCGATGCAGCTGTTTGCCAACGTGCTGGTATCGCAGGGGCGGCGGCTGCCGTCCGCCGCCGAGGCGGACGCCGCGCTGGCTGCCTTCTCCGACCAGGCGCAGCTATCGCCCGCGCGCCGCGCCGCCGCCGGGCTGTGCGTGCAGGCCGGGCTGATACAGGGCGCGGGCGGCAGGCTCAACCCGCAAGGGTATTTCACCCGCGCGGAGTTCAGCAAGCTGCTCATGTTGATCTGCGAGGATGAGACAGCCTAAAACCGCATATGTATCACCCCCGACAGGCGCTGCCCGCCGGGGGTTTTTGCTGCCGCGCGGACGGCAAAGCGCCCGGCCGATCCCCGGCCGGGCGTTTGTCAAAGAGAGAGATCACGGCAGCGCGGGGGCCAATCGGCACATCGGCTTCCCTCTGCTGCATCGGTTTGTGCGTTTATTTACCCAGCAGCTCCCGCTCGATGCGCTCGCGGGCGGCGGGCGCCTGTTCCTCCATCTTTTCGGGGAAGCCGAACATGGATACGCAGGCGATACTATCCCCGCCGACCTTGGGGGCGTTGGGCGCAAGCTGCCTGTTTGCGAAATCCATTTCCCGCAGCGTTTCAAAAATGCCGGGGAAGTCCACATCGCCCTCGCCCATCATCAGGTGCTGGTGGATGGTGACATCGGCCTTGCCGCGGCCGTTGAGCCAAGGGGGATTGGCGATATAGCGGCAATCCAGCGTCTGGTTAAAGGTATCGGCAAAGAGAACATGCGTCAGCTCCTCCCCGGCATATTGGAGCATGGCGCGCACGTTGCCCTTGCCCTGATCGTAGAAAAAGCCGTGGGGCGAGGAATAAACATAGCCCAAGTGCTTGGAGCGGAAGGACTTGACCATATCGCAGGTCTCGTTGTTCAGCTCGCAGAAATCATAGGGATGGGACTGTATCTCGACGCGCAGTCCCTCGCGCTCGATGATGGGCAGCAGCTCCTCCATCGAGCGGAACCACATGCCGTTGCACAGCTCGGCCTGATTGGGGTCGCCGGACAGCTCGGTGTTGATGACGGGTACGCCCATATCGACAGCGATCTCGATCATACGCTTCCAGTTGGCAACAGCCATCCGGCGCTGCTCCTCGGTCGGGCCCGACCAGCGGTAGACCACGATGAAGGACGATATCTCCACGCCGGTTTCCCGCAGCGCGCGGCGGTACTCCTGCTCGCACTCCTTGGAGAACAGCGGGTGCTTATAAAAGGGGTTGATGCGGGGATGCGGGGACTGCTCAATGTACTTGTAGCCCCAGTCGGCCACCTTATGTACCATATCGGTGATGGACATCTGCTTGGCCAGCACGTCCACGTCAAATGCAATCTTCATATGTAATGCCTCCTTATTGCTGCTTCAAAATGATGGACTGTCCCGCGGCTTTTACGCGGGCGGTTTCTGTCGTTACGCGTCAAACCTGACCCAAACCGAACCGCTATCGGCCGATTCCACACATTTTTCGATCCATCTGACACCCTGCGCCCCGGCCTTGACATCGGGATACCAGAAATCACCATACTCGCTCCTGTCCGCGCCCGTCATGGCCAGCGCAAAGCGGCGGTACAGGTTCGACCACGCCTCAAACAGCCCCTCTGCATGGCCGCCGCCGATGCGGTCCTCGATGCGCGCCTCGTCATACAGGTAGCCCGCGCCGCGCTCGAGGATGCGGACCGGCTCGCCCTCGACCTCGTAGCTCATCTGGTTGGGGCGCTCGTCGTCCCACTCGATCGAGGCCTTGGAGCCGACCACGCGGATTTTATGGTAATGGCGCGCGCCGCAGTTGATCGAGCTTGCCCAGCAATAGACCTGCGCGCCCGCCTGCACCGAATCGCTGCCCTCCAGCTCCATGATGACAAAGGCGTTGTCCTCCAGCTGCCGCCCCTCGACAAAGGCCCGCTTAGTGCACAGCAGCTTGCCGATGCGCATATCGGGTATCATAGTCTCGATAATGAACAGCGGGTGCGTGCCCACATCGCCCAGCGCAAACGAGGGGCCTGCCTTGGCCGGGTCAAAGCGCCACTTGGCCGACGGCACGGTGTCCTCGATCCGCTCGTTGTAGCCACCGAAGGCAAAGCTCATGTTGATGACCCGAATCTGCCCCAAATCGCCGTTTTTGATCATCTGCCGCGCCTGCTCGATCATCTGATGGCCGGCGTAGCCGTAGGTCACGCCCACGACTCGGTTTTTCTCCTTGGCGAGCGCAGCCAGCTCGTCGGCCTGCGCCGCGGTAAAGCACAGCGGCTTTTCACAAACGACGTGCAGCCCGGCCTCCAGCGCGGCCTTGCACACCGCATAGTGCATATTGTTGGGCGTTGCGATCGTCACCGCCTCGATGCCGTCCGGCCGCCGGCTCTCCTCGGCGAACATGGTCTGGTAGTCCGGGTAGCACCGCTCAGGCGAGACATGCAGCAGCTCACCAAAGGCCTTGCCCCGCGCGGGGTCTATATCAAACGCGCCCGCGACGAGCGCGAAATTAAAATCGCGCAGAGCCGCCGAGCGGTGGATATAGCCGATCTGGCTGCCGTTGCCGCCGCCGACCATCGCCCAGCGGATCGGGTTTTCTATTTTTCTGTCGCCACAATACATGATGATAGCCTCCTCAAATTTGATAGCCCACCGATTTCAGATAATCGACGCTGGCCTTGACGTCACGCAGGCTGGTTTCGACATTGCGCGGGTCGCGCTCCTGCTCGATGGTGATGTAGCCAGCGTAGCCGATCTCGTCCAGCGTTTTGCGGATGGCCGGGTAGTCCAGCGCGCCCGTGCCGATCGGGCACATCGCGCCCTTGCCGCAGCCGTCGAAAAAGCGGATATGCTCGCCCAGCACCTGCCGGTAAACCGCTTGGTCCACATCCTTAAAATGGACATAATCCAGCCGGTCGGCGTACTTTTTCAGGTAGGCTGTCGGCTCCATGCCGGAATAATACAAATGCCCCGTATCCAGACAAAGCCCTGCCGTCTCATAGGGGATATCGCGCACGACCTGCTCGATTTCGTCGGCAAATTCGATATAGCTGCCCGCGTGGGGGTGGATGACCGCGCGCACGCCCCAATGCTTTGCGCGCTCGCACACCGCGCGGACGTGGCCGATAAACTGCGCCCACGCATCCGGTGACAGGCGCGGCGCACGGTCGGCATGCCCGGCGGCAAAATCCCGCTCGTCGTGTCCCCAATCCATGACGGTCAGATAGGGCGTGGCAAACTTCTGCCCCTCGTGCACCGGCAGGGCGGGCAGGCGGGGATCGGTGATCAGCTGGCAGATATCATCCACCGCGCGCAGCACGGACGGCTGGTTTGCCGGGTCGAGCAGATCATGGAAGATCGTTCCCGCCACGAGCGCAAGGCCGTTTTTTTCAAGCTCCTCGGAAACGACCCGCGCGTCGATGGGCAGATAGCCGTAAGGCCCCAGCTCGATCGCCCGGTAGCCCGCCTGACCGGCCTCCTTGAGCACGCGCTGCCACGGCGGCAGGTAAGGGTTTTTCGGGTCGTCCACACCCCAGCAGCAGGGTGCGCCGCAGATATTCATATTCATTAGAGGCTTCTCCTTTCGGCCATTGCCAGTCAAAGTAGCTGGGAGCGGAGCGAAAACCGCCCCGCTCCCCCAAGCGCAAGCGCGCTTATTTGATAAACTCGTCGACGTTGTCGCGCGTCACCAGCTGCGGCCGGATGTTATAGTAGTTGTCCACAAGGCCGTCTACCGGCGTGCCGTTGAGCAGGCCGAGCGCGCAGAGGATGGTGCCCTCGCCCTGTGCGACCGGGTCTTGGAAGACCGAGCAGGCCATGGTGCCCTCCTTGACGGCCGCGCAGCCGACATCGGTCGCGTCAATGCCGACCACCGGGCAGATGATCTGCTTATCTCCGCTCGTCTGCATGGCCTCGATCACGCCCAGCGCCATCTCATCGTTATTGCAGATGACCGCGTCGTACACATCGCCTGTGTTCATCATCTGGCTGAACAGGTCCATTGCCTTCATACGGTCCCACATGGCCGTGTTTTCCACATAGGTGGCGTTGATGCCGTTGGCGGCCAGCGCATCCTTGGCCGACTGGGTGCGCTTGGTCACGTTATCCAGCCCCAGCTCGCCCATGAAGATGGCGATATTGACGTCAGTCTTGCCCTCGCTTTTGAAGATGTTGGCCAGATAGTTGCCCTGCTCCGTGCCGTACAGCGTCTCGTCCGTGCCGACATAGACGACCTTGCCGTTCTGCAGAACGTCCAGACTGGGCTGGCGGTTGACAAACACGACCTTCATATCGCCCGCAGCGGCCAGCACATCGGCCGCGGAATCGTTGTTGCACAGACCGACGATGACCGCGTCATAGCCGTCGGCCTCCCACGTCTGCACGTGGGAGATCTGCGTGGAAACATCGCCCGCCGCATCCAGAATGCTGATTTCGATGCCCTCGGCCTCGGCCTTGGCCTGAATGGCCTTTTCCATCGAAGTCTGGAACTGGTCACGCGCAGGCATGGAGTAGCCGACCTTGTAGCCACCGTCGGCCGAGGCCGCGCCGCCATCCTGCGTGGGGGCAGGGGTTTGGGCGTCGCCGCCGCGGCCGCAGCCGGCCAGCGCGCCGGTCGCCAATGTGAGAACCATCAGAAGCGCAATTGATTTTTTCTTCATAGCTTTTCCTCTCCTCATTCTTCTGAAATGCAGGACGGGTGCTTCCCCCGCCTGTTGTGACACCATTATACGGTATCACCCGCCGGTCGTCCTCCACATTGTTGTATGCGTGCGGCCGGGTTTGCCGCTCATTTCCACCAAAGATGCGCGCGCCGCTTTTGTGCATTACACTATCCTGCTTTTTGTCCGCGCGCGGCCATGGCGCGGCAGAACCTGTCCGGCGCCCGAAGCTCTGCCGCCCGCCGGGCTGTTCCTATCCAACCGGCACAAAAAACATTTTCTGAAACCGTCAGCTTTGTACATTTATATAGGAGCGAGCGGCAGCGCGGTGCTGCCGCTCTTTTTTTCGCGCCCGATAAAGCAGGATTGTGAAGTAAACAAAATGCAGGCGGTTTTTTTGTGGATAGTATAGGCGGATACACCAAAACCCCGGCAGGATACTGGAGGACGCCTTGCAAAATACCCCGTATAATGGATGACAACACAGGGGGTGCGGCTTGCCCCCATGCAAACGGAAGTAAGGTTGGAGGTGCGAAGTGAACGAATACATATTGGAAATGACCGACATCGTCAAGGAATTTCCGGGGGTACGGGCGCTCGACGGCGTTGAGCTGCGGCTGCGGCCCGGCAAAGTGCATGGCCTGATGGGTGAAAACGGCGCAGGCAAATCCACGCTGATGAAATGCCTGATCGGCATTTATCACAAAACTTCGGGCAACATTCGCTTCAAGGGACGGGATATCGACTTCAAAAGTCCCATCGAGGCGCTGCAAAACGGCATTTCAATGATCCACCAGGAGCTCAATCCCGTGCTCGAACGCCCGGTCTCGGACAATGTGTGGCTGGGGCGGGAGCCGTACAAGGGCATCCGCATCGACCATCAGAAGATGCGGCGGGATACCATCGAGCTGTTCAAGGAGATGGATCTGAACATCGACCCGGATGAGAAAATGGGCAACCTGACCGTCGCGCAGATGCAAATGGTCGAAATCTGCAAGGCGGTATCCTACCATCCGGATGTGATGATCCTCGACGAGCCGACCTCGTCGCTGACCGAGGGCGAGGTCGTCCATCTGTTTGAGATCATCCGCAAGCTGCGCGCCGAGGGCTGCGCGCTGATCTACATCTCACACAAGATGGACGAGATCTTCCAGATCTGCGATGAGATGACCACGCTGCGCGACGGCCGCTTCGTCGGACACGACCTTGCCGCAGAGACCAACGTCGACGCGCTCATCACCCGCATGGTCGGTCGGGAGGTCACCAACATGTTCCCCAAAACGCCGTGCGAGATCGGCGAGACCATCTTCGAGGTCGAGGGGCTGTGCTCGGGCAAACAGGTGAAAAACGTGTCCTTTTCCCTGCGCAGAGGCGAAATACTCGGGTTTGCCGGACTGGTCGGCGCGGGGCGCACCGAAACAGTCGAGACCATCTTTGGGATACGCCGCCGGGACAGCGGCGTGATCCGCAAGGGCGGCCGGGAGCTGCACATCGCCAGCCCGCGCGACGTCATCCGCGAGCGCATCGCCCTGCTGACCGAGGACCGGCGCGGAAACGGCATCGTGGGCATCCGCTCGATCAAGGACAACACCATTCTGGCCAACCTGCCCGCTTATGGCTTTCCGATCGACCACAAGCGTATCAACGAGGATACGGACAAATATGTCCGCGCGATGAACACCAAAACACCCTCGACCGAGCAGCTTATCATGTATCTGTCCGGCGGAAACCAACAAAAGGTGCTCATCGGCCGCTGGCTGCTGACCGACCCCGATGTGCTGATTATGGACGAGCCGACACGCGGCATCGACGTAGGCGCCAAGGCCGAGATACATACGCTGATCTCCAAGCTGGCCGGCGAGGGCAAGGCCGTTATCCTCATCTCCTCCGAGCTGCCCGAGGTCATGGGCATGTCCGACCGGATCGTTACCATGTACGAGGGCGAGGTGACCGGCGTTGTCGCGCGCGGCAGCGCCGCGTGGAGCGCCGAGCACATCATGGCGCTGTGCCACGGCCAATCCGAAGACACACACAGAAACACCTGAAAAAGAGAAGGGAGCAGCATAACTGTGAATCCGACAAAAGCAAAACGATGGGTCAGCCAAAATTCCATCTGGGTCGTACTGATTTTCATGGTCGTACTGATGACCGTCCTGTCACCCACCTTTCTGACGGCAAAGAACATCGTCAGCGTGCTGACCACCGAATCCATCACCGGCATCCTGACCGTCGGCGTCATGTGGTGCATTCTGTCCAAGGGCATTGACCTGTCGCCCGGTGCGCTGGTCGCGCTGACCGGCGTGGTGACGTCCTCGCTGGCGCAGAAATTCACCTACGGCGCCTCGCGCCTGTTCCCTAACCTGCCGGATATCCCGGTCATCGTCGCCATTGCGGCGGGCTTGGCCGTGGGCACGTTCTTTGGCCTGATCAACGGCCTGCTGATCGCCTATACCAAGATCCCGGCCTTCATCGCAACGCTGGGCACGCAGCTGATTGCGCGGGCGCTGGCGCAGCTTTACACCAACGCCTACCCCATCCCGGAGCTGAAGCCCGCCTTCAAAAACGTAGCGCAGCTTGAGCTGTTCAGCGTTTTCGGCGCATCCGTCACGGTCATCATCGTTATTTTCATCGTGTTTGCTTGTATATCGGGCTTTATGCTCACGCAGACGCGCTTCGGCAAGGCGATCTACGCGATCGGCGGCAACGACCAGGCCGCGCGCGTGGCCGGCATCAACGTGGAAAAGAACATCATCAAGGTTTACACTTGGTGCGCGTTCTGCGCCTCGGTGGGCGGCATACTGCTGGCCGCGCGCTCGGGCGCGGGCAACTCGTCGGTTGGCGTCAATTACGAGCTGGACGCGATCGCTGCGGCCACCGTAGGCGGCACGTCGCACTCCGGCGGCGTGTGCCGCATCTCCGGCGTGATCGCCGGTATCCTCATCATGGGTATCTTGAAAAACGGCATGATGCTGCTCAAGATATCGCCCTATTTACAGCAGGTCTGTAAGGGGCTTATCATCATCGCCGCCGTCGTGTTCGACATGCGGAAAAACGCCAAGAAAAGCTGACGCGATTCATGCGCCCGCTGCACAGTACAACAAAAAAGTCACGCCTCGGGCAGCTGTTCATAAGCAGGTTTTACGAAACAAGAATTATGGCAGTTGCCATGCAGGGGTTGCTGGCAACAAGGGTATGTGCCTCGACAGGTGCATACCCTTTTGTTTTGCATAGAGCAAATAGCAGAAAGAACACAGCTTCTCAGCAGACAAGAGGGCAATGCCCCAAAAGCGGCATTGCCCTCGAAAATATGAAAAGTAGTAAAATCAAAGATTTGCAGAGCGCTTGGCTACCCTATTCCGACACCTTTCAGCAAAACATAACCAAGGCTTCCGGGACAGAATATCGGCGGCTTCAACCGATGGTCGGACTAACTATTGATTATCTTGATGCCGTACAAAAAAGAAATCGTGGCTCGGGGTTGCATGCTATGATTTGTGAGCATCTGGGCTATTCTGCTTATGAAAATAATGGGACATATCCTGACATTGCCAATCAATCGCAGTATTTTTCAATAAAGTGGCTATTTGCAACGGCTAAAGCGAGATTGCAATATCTTCCATCACATCAGGATAGATATCAATCCAATAACGATCCCCGTTGACCACCGCGCCCGTTCCATCAATCCAAAACTGCGGTTGCTCCGACATATCCCTAAAAACAATTTTTCTATGTTTCCAAGCATCCGGATTCTGCGGGACCCAAATTTCGTACCAATTTCTATTTGCTTTTTTACATAATTTCGCTCGTCAAATTGCTCATAATGCTTTAGCAGATATGCTTGAAAGGCGTGATGCCCATGCTGCCGGACTGGTTCGGCGTGTCCACCCCATCGTTCAAGGCAAGGAAGCGGACGTGCCGCTCTGGGAAATAAATCTCGGTGTACCGCCCGCAGAGGATGCATCTGCGCCCCAGCCGGGACAGGTCTTTGACAATCACCGGATTGATTTTTCCCCTTGTATTATAGAGTAGTAGTTATTAAAGCCCCTCTCCAAGGGCTGTGCTACACTGTAAGGGATGCTGTGGATTGGTGTTGTTCTCCTAGGGCTGCCCACAGGCAGCACAGGTGGCAGGTGCAGCACAGGTGGCTGTACCACCGGAGCAGTCTTTCGTTTCCGTGTGACTGCCGTCACGTTTGCAGGTATGGGTGTGGGTTCCGTTGATAAAGGCAGCCGGCCCAGAGAGTCACCAGCCGTTCGCACGCTTTCCGGTTCTGTTATTTTTGCTTGTCCTGTCTGCCAGCGTGTTTTTCATAAAAAGGGGATGAAAATAGGATGGTATCTTCTGCTGTAAGAAAGTATGCTGCTTTATGTTTAATCTGCCTGTGTTCGTCCCTGCTTTTTCTTGGCCTGTATCAGTTCAATAATAAGTACAGTCAGGATACAATCCAGGCGGCAAATGGAATTCTGGTGCTTTCTGAGAGGGAACTGCAACAGTCGCCGC
>NZ_JALFLA010000035.1 GCF_022775115.1 Agathobaculum sp. | reverse complement strand
ATCAAAGCAATGGTGGTGTATGGTGATGAAGAAACAGGAAACATTCACAGATATCGAATACAGCTTCCGCAAGAAGAAAACGAAGCGGGAGGAATTTCTGGAAATCATGGACGAAATCATTCCCTGGGACGAGTGGGTCGGTGTGATCGAGCCCTACTATCCCAAGGGAAAGCGTGGCCGTCCGCCCATGGGCATTGAGAAAATGCTGCGGATGTATCTGCTTCAGATCTGGTTCAACCTGTCTGACCCGGCGACCGAGGACGCCATCTACGACAGCTATGCCACGCGAAAATTCACAGGCATTAACTTCATGACGGAGGCGGTTCCGAATGAAACAACGCTGTGCAAATTCCGTCATCTTTTGGAAGCGAATGGCCTGAACAAGCTGTTTTTCGACGCGATCAACCATGTTATGGTGCAAACCGGACACATGGTGGACGCAACCATCATCAATGCTCCCAGCTCCACGAAGAATGCTGAGAAGGCCCGTGACCCTGAAATGCGCCAGACGAAAAAGGGCAATGAGTGGAAATTCGGGATGAAATGCCACATCGGCGTGGACGCTGGCAGCGGTCTGGTTCACACGATGACCGTCACAGCGGCAAACGAGCATGACATCACACAGACAGTGAACTTACTTCGGGAAGATGACGGGGTAGTCTATGGGGATTCGGGATATCTTGGAGTGCAGAAGCGCCTTGAAATCGCAAGCAACGAGCATTTTTCAGGAATTGATTTCCGCATTAACCGCCGCCCCAGCAGTCTTCCCAGGGTCAGCGACAACGCGATTGACTGGGAGCGTTATATTGAAAACCGCAAATCCGCGGTGCGCTGCAAAGTAGAGCACGCGTTCCGGATCATCAAGTGTCAGTTCGGCTACAGGAAAACCGTGTATCGTGGACTGAGGAAGAACGAGAACCGACTGTACGCCATGTTCGCTTGTGCCAATTTGTATGCGCTTGCCATGGCAGGGAGAAAACTCTCCGTAACCTGATACAGGGGGCAGTCTGCCCTTTTTCAGAAAAAGGAGCAGAAAAGCAGAGAAATAATGGCTATTTTGCGCTGAAATCATCTTAACCAAGGGCAAATGGCGGCTAATACATTGAGTTGAAACAGGATAAAGTCTATTATTCAGAGGTTCCCTATGTATTGTGCAATTGATATCGGGAGCCGGATCCGATACTTCCGCAAGCTAAAAGGCTGGAGTCAAGAAACCTTAGCGCTGCAAGCCGATATGAATCCCGCTTTTCTCGGACATTTAGAGCGCGGCCTCAAGAGCCCGACCGTGAAAACGCTGGAAAAAATCGCCGCTGCGCTGGATATTTCGATGGCAGAACTGTTCTCTGAACCGCAGCCGATCAGTGACGAAAAGGAAGCACTGCTGACCGAACTGCGCGATCTGCTTCAAGGACTCCCACCCAAAAGTCTGCGTAAAATCACTGTTATTTTGCAGAACATTCTGTCTCTTGAGCGATGATCCTGCACATATCCGCATCTGACCACGCGGCAAAACCACACATATACTATAATAGTAGAAGCCACAGGAACGGAGCTCCGTTCCTGTGGCTATTTTTATTTGCAAAGGAGAATGCCTATGTTCCAAAACCCCAAATACCTGACCCGCGGTGTGCAGCACGCCCTACCCGGCTGGCTGGTGATCCTGCTCTGGCACCTGATCGGCCGCATCCCGGACGAGCAGCGCGACTACTTACAGGTATTCCGGTTGTCGCGCACCGCAGCCGGACAGCACATCGCCCACTCACAGGAACAGCCGCCTTATTCCTACGAAATGGACGTGCCCTGCGGCGACGCGGTGAGCGCCAAAATCTATGTCATTGACGACCAAACCCACAGCACCATGCTGCTGGCCGAAGAATATTAGGGGAGGAAAATGCTATGCAAGAAACCTACAGCTGTGACCACTGCGGCGCTGTCCACCCGCTTGATGAAATGTTCCACGTCGGCGACGACCTGCTCTGCCCGGACTGCGCAGGCGACCTGACCATTTTGTGCGACGAATGCGGCACGCGCATCTACATCGACGATGACGAAGGTGACGATACCCATGTACTCTGCCGCGCCTGCCGGGAGCGCTTTTATACCCACTGCGAACGTTGCGGCGCGTTGATTACAAATGACTCTGTCTACCAATATGGCGGCGAAGATCTGTGCCGTGATTGCTATGATGACCGATGCGAGTCCGGACCAATCCATGAATATAGCTATATGCCAGAACTGGTGTTCCACGGCAAGGGGCTGCGTCGCTTCGGTGTGGAACTCGAGATCGACGAGGGCGGAGAAAGCACCGCGCACGCCCGTCATTTTCTCGACATTGCCAACTGCCATTCTGAAAACCTGTACATCAAAACAGATGGCAGCTTGGACGATGGGCTAGAACTTGTCACCCACCCAATGACGCTGGACTATCATCTGAACGCCATGCCGTGGAAAGATATTTTGGATGAAGCGAAACGTCTTGGCTATCGCAGCCACGGCGCAGGTACCTGCGGGCTGCACGTTCACATTTCGCGCATGGCGTTCGGCTGTACTTACGAGACACAGGAATCCTGCATCGCCCGTTTGGTGTACTTCGTCGAAAAGTTCTGGCCGGAACTGCTGCGGTTCAGCCGGAGGACACAGGCACAGCTCAACCGCTGGGCAGCACGTTACGGTATGAAACTGTGTCCACGAGAACAACTCAACCACGCGAAGGACTCCTGCGCCGGACGATACACCGCTGTGAATCTCACGAACGCCGACACAATCGAGCTTCGCCTGTTCCGCGGTACGCTCAAATACAACACCCTGATCGCCACCTTGCAGTTGGTCAACCACCTCTGCGAGGTGGCGATTTCGCTTTCCGACACTGAATTGCAGGACATGAGTTGGTTCGATTTTCTCGACCGCATCGACGAACCCGAGCTGATTCAATACCTGAAAGAACGCCGGCTCTATGTCAACGAGCCGGTAAACACCAACACGGAGAACGAGGAGGCCTGCTGATGTGCAGTTTATTCGGAATAATTGACCAACAAAACAAACTCACCACACGTGAAAAGAACCGCATTTTGAACACTCTTGCCCGCGAATGCGAGGTGCGTGGCACGGATGCGACCGGTATCGCCTATCACTTCGGCGGACGGCTGCGCATCTTCAAGCGCCCGCTGCCAGCCCGCAAGCTACGCTTACGCGTGCCGAGCGGTGTAAACGTCATTATGGGGCACACCCGTATGACGACACAGGGAAACGAAAAGTTCAACCAAAACAACCACCCATTTCCCGGCAGCATCGATGGCAAGACCTTTGCTCTTGCGCATAACGGCATCCTGTGGAACGATAAGATTCTGAAACAACAGGAAAATCTGCCGCAGACCAGCGTCGAAACCGACAGCTACGTTGCCGTGCAGCTCTTGGAACAACAAAACGCCCTCGACTTCGCCAGCCTGAAAGCTATGGCCGAGACGGTCGAGGGCTCTTTTGTATTTACGGTGCTGGACAGCGAGGACGCGATCTGGTTCGTGAAAGGCGATAACCCGCTGTGCCTGTTTCACTATGATGGTTTTGTCCTCTATGCTTCTACGCAGGACATTCTCGTGAAAGCAACCAAGCGCCTGCGGCTGGGCAAACCGGAAAGCGTCCAACAGCCAGAGGAGGGGGAAATCTTGAGAATCGACAAGCATGGCTGCCAAACCACCGACTGCTTTATACCGCATATGACCTATCCGCACTGGTGGCGCTATTCCCCGTGCTACGGCTACCCTTGGGACGAGGACGGCAGACTGCATGATGAACTGGTCGCCGCTGCCAAAGCTATGGGCGTAAGCGAAGCCGAGGTGCAAGCGCTCTTGGACTACGGCTGCGACCCGGATGAGATCGAGGAGCTGCTCTACGATCCGGCGATGCTGCACGAAATGACCGGCGAATTACTATACGCATATTAAGGGGAGGAGGAATTACCTGTGGGGCAATTTCCAAAGCATTTGAGCTGCTCGGCGCATTTGTCGAGGTCGTAATCGAGATCGCAGAGAAGTCCGCGAAAAACAGCAAGCCACCGGACAAGTAGTATGTCATTGGGGTATACCCTACTGATACAGCCAAAAAGCATGTCAATAGGGTCGGTTTCGGGGTTTTGACATATTTCAAAACCCGCACCGACCCTATTACAACAATTCGTCTCATATTTTCTTAAAAATCACACATGCCGGAATAGCAGCCATCTGCTGACACCATAATTCCGCTAGCCATGGTCTCCCTCACTTAGTTATATTTTACGTTCAACTGGCTCAGGCTGTCCTGCAAGCTGATATTGCCGTTCAAGACAGACCAGCACAGCTCGCGAATTTCCGGCGTGAGCTCAATCCCTTCCATCCGGCAGGACATTGCTATATTCTCCAACACTTCCGGCAGTGCTGCGTTTTCTTTTGATAGCATCCTGATCACATCCTTGCATGGACAGTATACCATTTTTCTCAACAGAAAGGAAGATATGAATGAAAATCGGCTACATCCGCGTTAGCACAGAAGAGCAGAACCCCGCCCGGCAGCAGGCGCTGCTGCGTGAGCTGGGCGTGGACGAAATCTTTCTTGACAAGGCGAGCGGCAAGAACACCGACCGCCCGGAGCTTCGGCGCATGCTGGCCTATGTCCGCAAGGGCGACACGGTGATCGTCGAGTCGATCAGTCGCTTCGCCCGCAACACCCGCGACCTGCTGGAGCTGATCGAGCAGCTGACGGTCAAGGAGGTCGAGTTCGTCTCCAAAAAAGAGGCGATCGACACGACCACCCCGACCGGCAAGTTCATGCTGACCGTGTTCGCGGCTGTGGCCGAGCTTGAGCGCGCGTACATCCTCCAGCGCCAGCGCGAGGGCATCGCCCTCGCCAAGGCGCAGGGCAAATATCATGGGCGCGCGCCGCTGTCTCTGCCCGACAACTTCGAGGCAGTCGTAGCCCAGTGGCGGCGCGGCGAGATCACCGCAAGGGAGGCCATGCAGCGGACGGGGCTCAAGGCTAACACCTTCTACCGGAGATGTCGCGATGTGAAATATTAGAATGATTCGATTTTATGAGCAATATACAGATAATCGTTCGTATGGCGCGATTTTCCGCCAATGAGAAAAGCACTCCAAATTTGAACACCCATCGCGAAGATTAAACTATAATAGATGATTATTGAAATACTTGCATCATTTCTGCTTCATAATAGAGGCATTATGCTATATCTGTAGATATAGTAAAAAATAGAGCTGAAGGTTAATTCGTAATCGGCCAGATGTACTGGTTAAATGACGCAAGCAGACGAAATGTTTTATTATATGCCTCTGCACATAACTGCTTAATTGCTTCTTCTGCCATTGCCATGCCTAAAAAATTTTCATAACACTTGAAACTTTTCAGTTGTCTTTCTTTTTCGGAACAAATGTTGTTGTATTGTCGCAAACAGAAGTTCGCTATACTTTGCCTAAGCTGACTTTGAGAGCATAACACTTTTCCTTTTGCTATTTCACACTCTAATTCTTCCAGAAATGCTGACTGTTTCTCTGATTTGCTTCCAAGTTCGGCAATAGTACGCCGTACTTTTGAAATATCGTATCGTAGTGCTGCAGGAAGCGAGGGGTGATCCCACTCTGCAATAAAATACCCAATAGCCGCTTCGCACAAATCGTTTAAATGTTCAGCACATATACCATACAGTTCGAAAGGTTTTTTTATGAGCCCTTTTCCGCCATAATTGGGTTTCCAGTTGAATAGCGGGGGAGGTGTATAGCCTGAAATTAGCCAAAACACTTCCCAATTAAAGTTATAGTGCTCGATGGAATATTTTTCCTTTACCATGTGTAGATAATGGGCGGTACATCTTTCCGTGGTTGGAGCATCATTTGGTTTATCTTTGGTATCGGTTTCATCAATGATTTTAGCATTCTTCAGTGTATCGATTGCAGTAACCCATCCGCGGGGCTTTTTAGCATCAGTTACTTCATAACCTTGAGCATCAAACAACACAAAAAGAGCGTGCAGGATCTCTCCAATTGGTACGCCGTTCACCGGCTGTTTATATTGCAAGAATTCGGTCTTTTTCCGCGGCTGGTCAAAACAGTCCTCGCATAGGTGAGCAAGTGCTATAAAATCCTTATCTGTTAAGCACAAATGATTGATAAAAGAGAGACTGTTCAAAAGGGCATATGGATCGAATAGAGCGCTCTTCTGGTCGAAAAGATCATTTTCAATAAGAGGAAAGCTTTGGGCGATAGCCGAGAACAATATACACATGTCTGCTGCATTATTCTCATTAAATATTGTTTTGTTTGGTTTCAAATATGCTTTCAGATTAGCGATATCTGCAGATATTGCTCCCGATAATACGCCTAATATGATGATTGGGAAGACTTTTTTCAGTAATCTATCTTGTTTGATTTGCTTCAATAGATTTGTGAAATTCTTCTTTGTTGTGGGATTAAGAACGCGCGCACCAATTGCTTTCCCTGATAGTTGTCTTGATAATTGCGAACAAAACTGTAGAGACAGCTGCTCATTGATAGAAGATGTGTTTGAACCAGCATCTGTATCGGTGCCATAGTCCTGATAGTTCAAGTCCTGTTTGCTATGTTCATCTAAATGCTTGCGCAGCGCCTTCAATTCCATATAGGCATAATTGCGTCTACGCATAGCAAACGCAAAATCATGATATGCACAAACCGATTGTTCCCACGCTGAAGGTGCCCATGTGTATTTAGAGGATTCGGTGTTTGGCTCCTCTAGGAAGTACCCCGCATCATCAAACAAAAAATTGCCATCGCAAATGGAATATATTAACAATTGCATGACATCTTGGAAATCTTCAATCGGCTCTCTTTGATTTTTCGGCCAAACAGAGCGCCCTCTATCTTTCATCAAATTTTCCAAAAATGTACAGCACTTTAAAATCATAAAAATTCGATGTTCGCTGTACACGTTGTATTTGTGTGCATTCTCTTTTACGCGGTTCAAAAAAAGTTTTGCTTCCATCAAGTTTCCTTCATCTTGTTTGGAACGTTCAGGGGCCGGGTCAAACATCGTATTCATCTCCTTATATGTGAAAATTCTGAAAAAGTTGAGTTTTTCACGGTTATACGATAGCAGGCCTACCGCGGTACAATAAAAGCAGAGAAGGCCGTAAGACGCCAAATGCTAGCACGTTGGCAGAAATGTGGTTGTAGTCATCAAGGATAATAGAGAAGGAGAGACAGCATGAAATTATTCAACGAATTAGTGGTCGAAACTTTTCAAAACGAAACGTTTTTGCAAAATATTCCACCTGAACGCTCCCGCATCATCACGCGAGATGATCTGGACAGCAAATCGTGGAAGGAGTTGATCGCGTGGGCGATGAGAATAAGAGATCGCATCTCGGAGCACAAGGATTTCAAGATCAAGGGCTGGACGATTCGTGACTGTGGGACGAGCTATTTGGAGCGTATCCCGTGTCCAATGCCGTATGTCGAGGTGTTTACGCAAGAGAACTGCATCGTGCGGTATGCGGTGACAGCTTTCTTTGACAGCAAATCGATTCTACTATCGTATAAACGGCTGTCTTCCGGCGATACAGTGCCGGTTTCCGGCATCAATTTAGATAATGGTGCAGCGTGGCTGACCAATGAGGTTCGGCGACTGTGCCTGCCAATGCTCTGTCGAAAAACCGTAGTGCTGGATCGACGTCCGTGCGTGAAATCACGGCTTAAGTTGAATAAAAGCTGGACCTATGAAGTTGCTCCAACTGAGTTAGCGGAGGCAATTCGGAACGTAGCGGATGTTGTCATTTTCCTGCTTGTTCACACAGTGGAAGCGGCGATCACCTCATTTATTCCGGAAAACTTCCGCCTCTTCTATTATCCCGCTGTTGTTTGCAGTGGGGCGGAGCAGACTGCCAAAGTCCAAACCGATACTCTGCGGAGGATACTCGCAGCGTTCACATTTATCCAAGGGCTGGAAACGCCTACCGGTTTGGTGCCGGAACTTGCTGTGCAATCGCAGGAGGATCTAAAACTGCTGCAGTCGGTGTCTTCGATCCCCGTGTTGGTGCACATCGATCTGGACGCCATGCAGAAGAAGATGACCACGCTCATGCAATCGGCGCAAACGGATCTCGCAGCCAGCGGCAAAAGTCGTTTGCCGCTGGGCACGGTGCCGATATTGGTCGGTAGCGAGCTGCCATCAGAGCATGTCAGCCTGCTCTTTTCATGGGGTGCGTTAGAGCCAATCCATTGGGAGGCGATCGACTTGCTCCGAACCGCGACTGCGAACCTTCTCCGCAAACCGCAGCGCGTGGCAAATCGGATTGCATCCGCAATACAAGATATGTCTTTAGCTGATAGGACCTATCCGGCGGCGCATTTCCTGACGGTTTCCGGTATTCTAGATGAATTGCTCCTAGCCGAGACTTCGACAGAAGGCGTTTTTCTACAACGTGCGGAAAGTCTTGTTGACCAAATCTGGAACAGCGAGGAAGCTCGCGAAAAGCGCTTCGCCGCCGCTTTTGATCTACTTCAAGACCCTAACACCACAGCGGCGTGGATCGCGGATTCTGCTAAAGAGATGGCAGAGGGCCAAATCGGCTTCCTCTACGCAAAGCAAGATGGAACCCGATGGGTTGCATTCGAGCTGAAGGAGGCCTTCCCGCAGATCTTACTACAGTTGGGACTAAAGGGGCAGGATAGCGTGGAATTCCGTGCTTACCTGAAAAAGCTCGGTATACTGGAATCGTCAAGCGAGAAGATCCGTGGGCAGGCGCAAAAACCGTCCAGCCATGTGCTTTTCCCCGCTTCCAAGCTGGGGTACGAGGATCCATAATGGCGGAACAGCCCGATAAACGCGGTTTGTAAAAGCTGGAAGAAGTTTTGATTTTATTCATTTTGTGTGAAAAACAGGCGGTACAATGGCTGTTACGTTGTTTCTGTCGTACCGTCGATTTCACACTCCGGTTTTATAGGAGGTAATAAATATGACAAAAGAAGCAGCGCTCGCGCAGCTTGGCATTCCAACATTGCGCGCGGCTCAAAATGAGATTTTATCTCAATTGATAGTTGGGCACGACTCGCTGGCTATATTAGCGACAGGTAGCGGGAAATCTGCAATTTACCAAATGCTGGCATTAGTGCAAGAACGCCTGATCATCATTGTCGAGCCTTATTTGGCGCTGGAGATCGATCAGGTTCGACAACTACGAGAGAAGGGGATTCCGGCTGCAATGCTTAACAGCTTGCTTCCGGAAGAAGCGCGACGAACCGTATTAGCGCAGATCAGAGATGGTAGCCTGCGGTTGCTATATGTGACCCCGGAGATGCTGCAAAACAATAAATTGCAGGAAGCTCTGCTCACTGCGAATATTGGCGGGCTAATGATCGATGAGGCGCATTGCATCGTAAAACAGGGACCTGGGTTTCGCGAGGATTACTTGCGCATCGCAGACTTTGTGAAGACGCTGCGCGAGAGACCAGTAATCGGCGCGTTTACAGCCACGGCAACGAGATCGACAGAGAAGCAGATCATTAACAGGCTCAACATGGATGATCCTTTTATCTATCGTGGCAGCGTAACTCGTGAAAATATTCGACTTTCAGCGATCGAAATCGGGCATGGTCTAACCGGTCGAAAAAATGCAGCTGTGATCGAGCAGCGCAAGCGGGAAGAAATCTGTAGATTGCTCAAAAGAAAATCCCCAAAGGGGAATTGTGTTATATATTGTAACACGGTCAAACGCGTGAAGCAATTGAAACGCTGCCTCAAAAAAGAGGGTTTTCCTGTAGAAAGCTTTTATGGCGCATGCAAAAACAAGGAAGAGAGGCTTCGGCGATTTGCATCCGGAGAGGTTCGTATCATGGTGGCGACGAACGCTTTTGGCCTTGGTGTGAACATTCCGAATGTGCGCCTTGTGATTCACCATTCTCCTTCGATCGGGCTGGATGAGTATGTGCAGGAGGCAGGACGCGCAGGCCGTAACGGTAAACAGGCTGAGGCGGTTTTGCTATGGCACCCGTACGATTTTACGATCAACCAAGGACTGCTTGAGAAGGCTAAGATGGACTTGACCGGCCGGGAGCGCAAAGATCGTTTGGATGCGCTGGAGGCCCTGAAAAGGTATGCGCAGGATAAGGAACGCTGCCGATGGCGTATCATTCGAAAGTTTTTCGGGGAGAAAAAAGGGGATCGGTGTGAAGATCAGTGTGACAACTGTTATCATGCTGAAAACAAGATTGGGAATTTGTAAGCCCAGTGGAAAGAGGTTTGCGTGTACCGCTAGATGTGCATACTAAACGAAAGAAGGAGGACACATCATGAGAGAAGAAATTCGACGCGGCCAGATCTACCAGATTCTGGCGCTCAACGACGAAATGTACAAAAATGGACATGTTTCCCGCGAGGAACATGATTTTGTACGGCGTTTGCAGGCGAAAAAGTTGAAGAATCTGAATGGGCGCGGTACAATGGAAGTAACCAGAACCGACTTGATTTAAAGCAGGAGGGAACCATGGACGTCCGCAAGCTGGACGACCTGCTGGCGCAGGGCCGCAGCATTTTCGAAATGAAGATCGCTGTGGCCTATTACGCCCGCGTGTCGACCGATAAAGATGAGCAGCTGAACAGTTTGGATAACCAGCAGCGTTTTTATGAAGAGTATATCCGCAGCAATCCAAACTGGACGTTTGCGGGTGGCTATGTGGACGAGGGTATCTCGGGCACGTCGGTCGCCAAGCGCGAGCAGTTCCTGCAAATGATCGAAGATGCGGAAACCGGCCGGTTTGATCTGATCATTACCAAGGAGATCAGCCGCTTTGCCCGTAATACGCTGGACAGCATCCGGTATACCCGCGAACTGCTGCGCCACGGCGTCGGTGTGTTCTTCCAGAACGATAACATCAACACCTTCGACAAGGACGCCGAGCTGCGGCTGACCATCATGTCGTCCATCGCACAGGATGAGGTGCGCAAGCTGTCCGAGCGTACCCGCTTCGGTTTCAAGCGGGCGCAGGAGAACAGCGTGCTGCTGGGGCAGAACAACCTGTTTGGCTATAATAAGGTAGATGGCAGGCTGGAGATTGTCGAGCGCGAGGCGGAGGTTGTTCGTGAGGTGTTTGAGCGCTACATCGCGGGGGAAATGGGTCTGCGGGCGATCGCCAACGATCTGGACAGTCGCGGCATTGTCGGCAAGCAGGGCAAGCCGCTTACCTATTCCACCCTGTACGGTATGATCCGCAACCCGAAGTATAAGGGCTTTTATGCCGGACGGCGCTATGCGACGCGGGATTATCGGGATGGACGCACCTATCGTCTGGATACGGACAAATGGATCGTGCATGAAGATGAAAAGGTGCCTGCGATTGTTCCGGAACCGCTTTGGGAAGAGGCCAACCGTTTGTTGGCTGAGCGCGGCAAGACGATGAAGCAGCACGCGCAGGCATCGCAGAACCGTTATGCGTACAGCGGCAAGCTGATCTGCGCCAAACACGGAACGACTTTCCACCGCCACGTATACAAGAGCAAGCGCAGGGGAGAGGTCGAGTGTTGGAACTGCAAGTTATACCGGCTCAAGGGTAAGCAGGGCGGCTGCAGCTCGCCCACGGTTTATAGCAGCGAACTTGACCGCGTGCTGGCGCGTGTATTCGAGCGGGTGATTGACGAAAAGTCCGAAGCGATGCAGGAATATATCCAAAACCTGAAGGCATTTGCCGAGCAGCAGGATCATGGCGCAGAACTGGAAAGGCTGGCACAGCAGATCGAGGCGTTGTCCGCAAAAAAAGAAAAGCTGCTCGAACTGACGCTGGACGGCGCCTTATCCAATACGGAGTTCAAGAGCCGCAATCAGCAGTATAACGAACAGCTGGAAGAATTGGAGCAACAGCGCGGGGCGTTGGAAAACGCCGGAAAGGATCTGGCGGAACGCATCAAGCGGGTAGAAAAGCTTTCGAGAACCATCGAACAGCAGTGGAACGCCAACTGCGGGTTTTCCCGCGAGATGTCGAGGGCGCTGGTCGACCACATTGTTGTGGATGCGGATGAGAGCAACACCCAAATCTATCTGGATATCTGCCTGACGATGGGCAAGGAATACCACGCGGAATATGCCAAACCGCAGGCCAAAAATTCCGTCCTTTCGTTTGATGAGATCCACATCTCACAGGCGCAGGTATCACGGCTGGAAAAGGGCGCGCTCGACCATATCCGCCGCAACCTGAACTGAGCGCGGCAAAATAAAACCCGGCACGGGGCGAAAACCGTGCCGGGAAGGAGTATCGGTCAGCGTATGTCGTTTGCCGTGTTGAGCGGGGCGGTGGTCAGCGTGATGAGTGCGGTGGGGATGCCCTGCCGCGACATGTAGGAGCAGAGCGATCGCACGGCCTCGGCAGTGGCCTGCGTGTGGTGCAGGCGCAGCACGATGACCGCGTCGGTGGAGGCAAAATGCTGCGCGGTCGTCGCGTAGGCGCGTGCGGCGGTCTGCCGTTCGTCTCCCGCGTCGAGTGTTGTATCCCACAGGCGGTAGCCGGCGGCGGTCAATGCGTCACGCTGCGCGGCGGTCAGCTTATCGCAGCCATCCGGAGTGGAGACAATGCGCGTCTGCACCCCGGTCAGCAGCGCAAGGCGGTCGTTGGCCGCTTGCAGGGAGGCGGTCAGCGCGTCGGGCGCGGCGTCAGCCGTCTCGCGCAGCAGCAGGGCAGGGGTGTGCCCCTCGGCCACGATGCGGCGCACCAGATCGTCCGACCAAAGTGAGGTGTCGGTCGGCAGGAAAAAGGCGGCCTGCCGCGCCGCGTCACGCAGCGCGTCCAGAATGGCCAGGGTCTTGGCGCCCGGCGCGCCGTAAAACGTCAGGTAGACACGGGCAGGCTTGTGCGTCGGCTTTTCCTCCACCTGCGGGATAGGCGGCTCGGTCGGAACAGACGGCTGCACCACAGGGCGCTCGGCGGGCGCGCCATGGTAGGCGTTGATCGCGCTTTGAATGCGCGCGGCGCTCGCGGCGGTGAAGTCGGAATCACTCTGCGCCGAGCCGTCGGTCACGCGCAGCACCATTTCGCCCGCGACCTCGATGGTCGAGTAGCCAAAGCCGAACTTGCCGCAGCACAGCTTGACCGGCACATACACCGTGCCGTTGCGGTGGTAGGCGGGTGAGGCATAGCTGTTGAGGTTTTGGTCGTAAACATAGCCCTCGTCAGGGGAGAAGGATAGCGTTTCCCCTCCGGCGGACAGATTGAGCACACCGTCCTCGGTGGCGGCAGAAACGCCCAGCGCGGTGAACACGCTGTACGGTACATACATCTCGCCGCCAAGGCGGGCGGGCATAGTGCTGTCGGACAGGGGGAGCAGCGTGTCATTGACCGCGGTCAGCGTGAGGGCGGCGGCGGGCGCCGGTATTGCCGCCAGCAGAAGCGCTGCGCACAGCGCGGCGGCAAGCGGCCGGCGGAAACGGTGATGCATGGTGTGCAGCGCTCCTTTCGGCAAATCATACGAACTCATTATAGCAAATCCCAGCGGCTTTGTCACCCTTTGCGTGTAAAAATGCTTTGCTTCAGCAAAGCAAAGTGATATAATAAAAATGTAGAAATCTAACACAGAAAGAGTGAACCCGCCATGCTGCAGATCAAGACCCAGCTTACCACAAATAAGAAGCCGAGGCCAGACGAGACAAACCTTGGCTTTGGCATCCATTATACTGATCATATGCTGATAATCGACCATGACGAGCAAAAGGGCTGGCACGACGCGCGCATCGTACCCTATGCGCCACTGTCGCTCGACCCGGCCGCGATGGTACTGCACTACGCGATGGAGTCCTTCGAGGGTCTCAAGGCGTACCGAACACCGGATGGCTCCATCCAGCTTTTCCGGCCGGATAAGAACGCTGAGCGCATGATCAATACCAACCATCGCATGTGCCTGCCCAGCCTGCCGGTGGAGGATTTCGTGCAGGCCGTCAAGGCACTGGTCGAGGTCGACCGGGACTGGGTGCCGCGGGCCGAGGGCACAAGCCTGTACATCCGTCCTTTCATCATCGCCACTGAGCCGCATCTTGGCGTGCGCCCGTCGAAAACACACCAGTTCATCATCATCTGCTCGCCTGTCGGCGCGTATTACTCGACGGGCATCAACCCGGTCAAGATTTTTGTGGAGGACGAGTACACCCGCGCCTGCCCGGGCGGCACCGGCTTTACCAAGTGCGGCGGCAACTACGCGGCCAGTCTGATCTCGCAGGTCAAGGCGCACGAGCTGGGCTATGAGCAGACCCTGTGGCTTGACGGCGTTGAGCACAAGTATGTTGAGGAGGTCGGCTCGATGAACTGCTTCTTCAAAATCGACGGCACGGTGTACACCGCACCCACAGCCGGCACGGTGCTGCCCGGCGTCACCCGTATGAGCTGCATCGACCTGCTGCGTCATTGGGGCATCCCGGTGTCGGAGGAGCGGCTGCCGATCGCGGAGGTCATGCGGGCCTCCAAGGAGGGCAAGCTCGAGGAGGTGTTCGGCACCGGCACGGCAGCGGTCATCTCGCCCGTCGGCGAGCTGCGCTATGAGGACGAGGTCGCCCTTATCAACGATGGTCAGATCGGGTCGGTCACTCATAAGCTGTATGACACGCTCACCGGTATACAGTGGGGCAAGCTACCCGACGAGCTGGGCTGGACGGTCAAGGTTTGCTGAGCATAAACGGCTGGTACGCCGGAAAATAGTATAAGAAAAAGAGCGGAAACCAAGAGGTTTTCGCTCTTTTTGCTGCCCGCATGGCAGGTTAGATATCGGTGCGCGGCCGGGCGCTCATCTGCCAGAAGTTGTACTCGTGCTGTGAGCAGGCGCGGAAGATCTCCATACAATGCGCGCGCCGCGCATCGCTTAGATCTTGGCAGGCGCTGTCGGCAAAGTCCGTCCACGCGCGGCAGACCGCATCGTACTGGCCGCCCGCATAGTCGCTGATGAAGCGCAGATAGGGCGAGTTGTCCGACGGGGGGGAGCGCTTGATGATCTCCCCGAAAATCCAGCCGTAGCTGAGCATACACGGCAGACAGGCCATCATGCATTCGGCCGCACCGGGGGCGTTTTTGGCCGCATCGAGCATGTAATCGACGTATGCCCGGTTCTCCGGGCGGAGGGGAAGGGGCTGTATCTGCGCGTCGGTCAGTTGATACCGCCGCAGGTAGTGTAGCCGCGTCGTGTCCTCGGCCTCGTTGACAAAGGCGAGCAGCGAGTAATAGGCGCGGATGTCCTCCATATCCCGCGCGTTGATGATGCCCCACGCGAACACCTTGGAGTACTCACGCAGATAGAGACTGTCGTCTACGATGTAGCCCTTGAAGCAGTCCTCGGGCAGTGAGCCGTCGGCCACGCCGCGCAGAAATGGGGTGCTTAGGCAGGATGCCCAGATCGGTAGGCTGTCCTCGATGCATTGCGCTACAAAGCTCATGTCTGCGTTCCCTCCTTGGCAGCTTTTTTGAGTGCTGAAAGCGGCAGCGCCAGCAGGATGAGGATGGTGAGGATACCCTCCGGTATTTTAGAGGAGAGGTTGTAGGCCAGACTGTAACCCCAAGCGCCCCAGCCGTCCCATGCGTTTTGGGAGAAGAAGATCACACCGCTCAGCACATGCCCCACCGCCGAGAGGAAAACGCTCAGCAGCGCGCCGTACAGTATTTTCCAGCGCTTATCGCTGCCGAAAACACCGGCATAGCCAAGGCAGGAGAAGCAGACCAGATGCTCAACGAACACCTGCGCCCAGTGCACGGGCTGCCACGCAGGCAGCAGAAAGAGTGCGAGCACGCCGCATAGCCAACCGGATACCATGGCCAGCCGGTAGTCATACACCAGCGCGAGCAGCATCAGCGGCAGCATCGAGCCGAAGTTAAAGGTCGAGCCGGTAGGCAGCGGAATCATGATGGAGTTGAGCACCAGTGTCAGCGCGGTGCACAGGCCCGCAAGGCAGATGGATTTGGCCGTCAGCCGCAGGCCGCGGCACAGCCACAGCGTAAACAGCAGATAGGAGACGGTGAATACCGTTGTAACAGTCGCGGAGATCATTCGACAAACGCCCCTTTCAAATCAAACATATGATTCATCGGCCCGCTGCCCGCGCCCAGATCAAGCATGGCAGCAAGCGCGCCCGAGATGTACGCCTTGGCGCGCTCGACCGCGCTGTCCAGTGCATAACCCTTGGCGAGATTGGCAGTGATCGCGCTCGATAGTGTGCAGCCCGTACCGTGGGTGTTGGGGTTGTTGATCCGGTGGCCGCGGAACCATTTGCCTACGCCGTCCTGCCAGAGCAGGTCGTCCACGTCGCTGACCTGATGCCCGCCTTTGCACAGCACGGCGCAGCCATAGGTCTCGCTGATGGCGCGCGCGGCGCGCTCCATGTCGGCGGCATCGGCAATGGATAGGCCGGAGAGGACTTCGGCCTCGGGGATGTTGGGCGTCAGCACGGTGGCGAGCGGGAGCAGGTGCGCCTTGAGCGCATCGACCGCCTGTTCTGAGATCAACCGCGCGCCGCTGGTCGCCACCATGACCGGGTCGACCACAATGTTCTTCGCGCCGTATTGCCGGAGCTTGTCCGCGATCTGCTCGATGAGCGGGGTGGATGCGACCATGCCGGTCTTGACCGCGTCGGGAGGGATGTCGGTAAAGATGCAGTCAAGCTGGCTGGCGAGGAACGCTGGGGTGACCTCCAGAATGCCGTAAACGCCGGTCGTGTTCTGTGCCGTCAGCGCGGTGACGGCGCTCATGGCGTAAACGCCGTTGGCGGTCATCGTTTTGATATCGGCTTGGATACCGGCGCCTCCGCTGGAATCGCTTCCGGCGATCGTCAATGCTGTTTTCATGCTGTTTCTCCTTGTATTATAGAGTAGTAGTTATTAAAGCCCCTCTCCAAGGGCTGTGCTACACTGTAAGGGATGCTGTGGACTGGCTGCGTTCTCCTACCACAAGATGGTTCTCGAAAGGTTCCAACCACAGCCCCTTACAATTTTGTTGATCAGTTAAATACCGCCAGACGGTTTATGTGGAACAAGGCTACAAAAGTAAGGCGCACTGTGGATGCAGCATCACAT
>NZ_JALFLA010000007.1 GCF_022775115.1 Agathobaculum sp. | reverse complement strand
TCCACCGGACAAGATAAAAAGTTTACAAAATAAAATTCATAATTTATTCATAATTGGTCAATTCGACAAAACCGCACATTCGTGCGCCCGCATCGCCGCCGCCATGCAGCCAAAACACGGCCAAGGGGTGCGATGCAGACCGCCTGACCGGCAGAAAAATAATAAAAAAATGAGAAAATGCTTTACAAAAACCCCGTCTCGTGGTATTATGTATGTACTTTCGCCCTGCGCTTAGCCGCCGGATAACCGGGCGCGTTCCTACCGCGTCCACTTCACCAAGCCGCGACCCGGCGCATGGGCAGCAAAATTTTTGATGAGGTGAAACTACCATGATCCGCAAGGAAAACAAGACCGCCGTTATCGAGGCAAACCGCACGCACGCGACTGACACCGGCTCGCCCGAGGTACAGATCGCCATCCTGACCGCGCGCATTCAGGAGCTGACCGAGCACCTGAAGGTGCACAAGAAGGACAACCACTCCCGCCGCGGCCTGCTCAAGATGGTCGGCCAGCGCCGTTCGATGCTGGCGTACCTGCAAAAGAAGGATATCAACCGCTATCGCGCGCTGATCGCCAAGCTCGGCATCCGCAAGTAAGTAAACCGGAATATAGGGGAGCGCTTCGCTCCCCTGTTTCTGTATTGTAAAGGACGGCGGCAGGGCCGCTTTTTAGCAGTTGAAGGAGGAACGAAGCCGCTTTTTCGTGTCTCCTTCAAGTGCTAAACAAGCATCTGCCGCCCTCCGTGAGTATGAAAAGGAGGACACAAAATGAGCAACGTCAACCACTTTGACTTCAAAAACTACCGCGTTTTTGAAACCGAGATCGCAGGCCGTAAGCTGACCGTTGAGACCGGCAAAATGGCGCAGATCGCCAACGGCTCATGCCTCGTGCGCTACGGCGAGACCGTCGTGCTGGTCACCGCGACCGCCTCGGCCAAGCCGCGCGACGGCATCGACTTTTTCCCGCTCTCGGTCGATTTTGAAGAGCGTCTGTACGCAGTCGGCCGCATCCCGGGCAGCTTCATGCGCCGCGAGGGCCGTCCGAGCGAAAAGGCCATTCTGGCCTCCCGCCAGATCGACCGCCCGATGCGCCCGCTCTTCCCCAAGGATCTGCGCAACGATGTCTCCATCGTCTGCACGGTGCTCGAAAACGATTATGACAACTCGCCCGAGGTCGTTGCGCTGCTGGGCGCGTCCATTGCGGTGTCCATTTCCGACATTCCGTTTGATTATGTTGTGGCGGGCTGTCAGGTCGGTATTGTGGACGGCAAGACCGTCATCAATCCGACGCGCGAGCAGCGTCAGGCTTCCGAAATGGACGTTACCCTGTGCGCGACCAAGGACAAGATCGTCATGATCGAGGCCGGTGCGAAGGAAGTGCCTGAGGACGCGATGTTTGGCGCGCTGATGGAGGCACACGAGGCGCTCAAGGAGATGTGCGCGTTCATCCAGTCGATCAAGGACGAGATCGGCAAGCCCAAGTTCGAGTACGAGCATCACGACATCGACCACGACCTGTTTGACAAGCTCGAGGCCGCCTGCAATGACAAATTCGAGGTCGCCATGGACACCGATGACAAGACCGTGCGCGACGCGGGCGTGCGCGCTATCGTTGACGAGTTCGAGGCTACCCTGTCCGACGAATACAAGGAGGAGCACGGCGCGAACCTGTCCGAGTGCGTGGACAAGCTGCAAAAGAAGATCGTCCGCCGCTGGCTGGCGCGCGGCAAGCGCGTGGACGGGCGCGGCATGGAGGAGGTGCGCCCGCTGGCGGCCGAGGTCGGCATCCTGCCGCGCGTACACGGCTCGGGCATGTTCACCCGCGGCCAGACGCAGGTGCTGACGCTCTGCACACTCGGCGTGCTGGGCGACGCGCAGGAGCTGGACACCATCTTCGAGGAAACCGAAAAGCGCTATATCCACCACTACAACTTCCCGTCTTTCTCGGTCGGCGAGACCCGCCCGTCCCGCGGCCCCGGCCGGCGTGAGATCGGCCACGGTGCCTTGGCCGAGCGCGCGCTGCTGCCGGTCATCCCGCCGGTCAGCGAGTTCCCGTATGCGCTGCGGCTGGTCAGTGAGGTCGTCTCGTCCAACGGCTCGACCTCACAAGGCTCGGTATGCGGCTCTACCCTTGCGCTGATGGACGCAGGCGTGCCGATCACCGCGCCGGTTGCGGGCATCTCCTGCGGCCTGATTACTGACGGCGGACAGGAGACCACCTTCACCGATATCCAGGGCGTAGAGGACTTCTACGGCGATATGGATTTCAAGGTCGCCGGCACAAAGAAGGGCATCACCGCTATTCAGGTCGATATCAAGGTCGACGGCCTGACACCGAACATCATCAAGCAGGCGTTTGAGAAGTGCCGCGTCGCGCGGTACGCCATTTTGGATGAGGTCATGCTCAAGGCCATTCCCGCGCCGCGCGCGGATGTGTCCGACTGGGCGCCCAAGATGACCACCATGCACATCCATCCCGACAAGATCCGCGAGGTCATCGGCAAGGGCGGCTCGGTCATCCAGAACATCGTTGCCGAGTCCGGCGCGAAAGTGGATATCGAGGACGACGGCACGGTCACGATCGCAGCGGTCAAGGCGACCGACGCGGAAAAGGCGCGCAAGATGATCGAGGCGATCGTCAAGGAGCCGGAGCCGGGCGAGATCTACTACGGCAAAGTCGTTCGCCTGATGAACTTCGGCGCGTTTGTCAACCTGCTGCCCGGCAAGGACGGCATGGTGCACATCTCCAAGATGGCCAACCACCGCATCGAGAAGGTGGAGGATGCCGTTAAGGAAGGCGATATGGTCTGGGTCAAGGTCATGGAGATCGACGATAAGGGCCGCGTCAACCTGTCGATGAAGGATGTAAAGGAAGACGAAAAAATCAAGTAAGCGAAGTGCATGAAGAGAGCGTCAGGCTGAGCCTGACGCTCTTTTATTCCTTAAGGGTTTTCGTTTGCTGTGCATCTCGTTAAATAAACAGGAGCATATAAGCAGCTTTTCTCTTTTCCGTTACATTCTAACTATTTTTCTTACCGTATTTGCCGTCCGAATTGTAATCCTATCACTTATATTGGAAGCGGCAGTCTTTGCCCACCAATTTGTCTTTTGATAATCTTTGCGGCTAAAAGACCAGAAAATCGCATTTTTATAATGATAGACTTTCTCATACCCCTCTTTAGGCTCTCCAACCTGATGATAAAACTCACCATAAGATAAGAACGGAAACATAAAAATAAGGTTATCATATATCGCCTTATTATTATCTCCCCACCAATCCGGAGCATGATTTAATATATCCTCCAACTCTTCCTGTGATATCACCAAAATAGGTATATCCAATGCAAACCTGTTTTTTATCATTGATGTTATTATGTCTGAAAGAGTATGCCTATCCTCTGCACCACTTGAAAAGATAACATTGCCGCTATTAAGATGTGTAGAAACTGCTATATAACCCTGTTCTACAAAGCCTGCTTTTAGTTCAGACATAGCTATCTTGTTTTTACCGCCTATATTGATACCTCTTAATAATGCAACATATCTCGTCATACCACAATCTCCCTCTGCCAATTCCGATTTCCCACGCGTGTTATCACCTCAATATTACCACGAAGCAATGAATTTTTCTACCATAAACACAACAAACTGCCGCCTGTAACGAATGCTCGTTCACAAGACCTGTCGCTTCAAAAGCACATGTTTCATATTTATGGCCATTCCTTTCCGCTGCGCTACAAGGCACAAAACAGCATGAAACTGAATTGCCACTAACGCAGCTCGTAGAATTTTGTTAGAATAGGCTTGAGGATGCAGGCACACTACAGAGCACGCGGAGGTGAGTGGGCACAGTCTGCTGACTGACCGTATATTTAT